>CAZKOF010000037.1:0-19558 GCA_964554335.1 uncultured Bacteroides sp. | reverse complement strand
AAGCGTGAGAGCCGTACTTGTTGCCCGTTCCGCTTGTTGAGGCCCTGAGATTGCCCATTTCCGTTGAACGAGCAACGGTGCAGAGACCTCACGCGGAATATGCCAATATACGCTACACTCAACGCATAAGCGACGACAGTAACGAGTTATTACATATCCACAGAAGTCATCTACCGTTGCTGCATTCTTGACGGAAATTGAAGTTTCTCAGGTTTCAACAAGCCAAGAGTGAGCGTCGAGTAAACGCTTTTAGTATGTCTGCATCCCTCCCGCTTGAGCCCTGACCGGGCCTCTGCAGTACGGTCTGCGCCGGCAAAGTTACGTAAATATTTTAATTCAGCAAAGAGTTTTTTAGAATTTTCTCGCGGCTTGACAGCCACTCACGGCGCCAAATCCTCAGCGAGAGATTTGGCGAGGGCGTTAAGTTCGAGACATTGGGCCCGAGTCAGGGTTGTGCCGGTGAAACTTTGTGGTGCAATCAGCAGCAGGCGGCCTTGGGCACATAGGTCAAAGTCATGGCGTGCGGGCTTTTCTTTGTCGGAAAAGGGGCGGTTGTGTAGAACGATGATGCGGCCGCCATTGTCTTCTATCTCTTTTCGCAGGGCTTTCTCGCGCGGAGATATGAACGCGGAGACTACAACTCCGCCGTTGAGCGCATGGTGAAGGCAATTTCCCGTTTATGTTCAATGTCTGAGTCAGAGTCCTTTCGGTGGATAATCAGCGCATATTTGAACGGATTGCGCAGCAGAAACAGGTTTCCATATGCCTGCATTTCCTTCTTCTCAATTTTCAGCTGGCGGCTTCGTTCAAAAAACTCCGGTCTCATTTTTCGGACGGCAAGGCGGTAGGGGTTGTGTCTGATGTAGCTGAAAATGTCATTCAGATTTCTGAATGAGTAAACTATGCGGTCGTTAAAGTCCGGCTCGAAAACCGCTGCCGAGGGGTCGTTGGTGATTGACCGCCATCGGTTTGCAACCTGCGTCTTAAGCCCGCGAAGAAAGACCCCGAGCGCTCTGTCAAGATGCTCTTCAACGCTGAGCAGAACGTGTACGTGGTCGGGCATTATGATGTATTGATACACCCTTATATGCGGTTCAAAATCCGGTATGGAGTGAATTGCACTCTGAATCAACTTGCCTAAAGGGAGTAATTCAATCGTGACACCATCCGGGCTCAGTTCGTTGATAATGAGCCTGGAGAAAACAGGAGCGCCGGTAGCTTTCGTTATGGTTATATGGTATTTCCATGGTGCGCGGTAGTCGTGGCCGAATTTCCGACGTGTGTTTCGGTGTACAAAGTCGTCGTTCACTTTATGGGTGGAAGGGGAGGCGGTAGGCGATGCCGGGGGTGGCGGTGAGGGTGTGAGCGGGCCATAGCGCCAATTCGCTGACTTTTGGGTCCGAGGCGTAGCGAAAAAGGTCGTCGGCATCCTCTTCGCGCCAGTGTCTGAGTTTCAATCTTGCGGTCTCAATCATCAGGTCAGAGTCGGGGTTATTTCAGGATTTCGCGGTAGTCGCCTGAGGTGAGGATTCCGATTGCGCGGTTGAGGGGTTCGTTGAAGGGGAGTTCGGCGGCGATGGCGGCGCGGCGGAAGCCGTAGCGCGGCACAATGGCGTCGATGAGGATGAATTCCAACTGGTGGCGGTTGAGGTCGAGGTCGTCGGCGAGGTCGCGACGCAGCAGGTTCTCGAGATTGTTGACCTCGGCGGCTACGGTGTCGGTCAGGTAGCCTTCGCTCTCGAGGCTTTCGCGCAGGGTTTTGAGGAAGGTTTCGTAGGCTTTGTCATATTTGAACTCCGCGGGGTCGAGAAATGCTTTGAATTCCGCGAAGGTCGAGTCGCTGACGGTGAATTCCGCGGGGTTGTCGATGGAGGGGTGTTCAGCGGCGAACTTGTTGGCGAAATCTATGTCCCAGCCTTCGGCGCGCACGGTGTAAAGCAGGCGGTTGTTTTTTATCGGAGCAACCGTGCGGTCTGGGGTGATGCCGCCGCCGTCGCGCACTTCGCGACCGTGGATGGTACGGTAGACCGTGGTCAGGCTATCGGGGGTGCGTGCAACCGAGCCGTCGGGGTTGCGGCGGCTATAGTCAATCGCCTGGATGAGGCGCCCCGAGGGAATATAGTATTTCGCAACGGTGATTTTCACGGCGCCGTCGTAGGGCAGGGGGCGTGAACTCTGAACGAGGCCTTTGCCAAACGAGCGTTCGCCGACAATTACGGCGCGGTCAAGATCTTGCATCGCTCCGGCAACGATTTCCGCCGAGCTGGCCGAGCCGCCGTCGATGAGCACTGCGAGGGGCAGGTCCCGTGCAATCGGTTTGCGGGTGGTCCTGTAGATTCGTTCGCTCTTGGGGTCGCGGCCGCGGGTGCGCACAATCTCCGTGCCCTTGTCGACGAACAGACCGGCAACCTCAACCGCGCTCTCGAGCAGTCCGCCCGGATTTCCCTGCAGGTCGAGCACAAGCGAGGTTATGCCGCTGTCGAGCAGTTCGACGAGGGCGTCGTTGACGGCCTGCGGAGCCTTTTCTGTAAATGAGAGCAGCTGAATGTAGCCGACTTTGTTGTCGGGGCCGGTGGTGCCGTAGTAGGGTACTTCGGGGGTATGGATTTTTTCGCGTTCTATGGTGAAGGTTTTCAGCGAATCGGGGTCGTAGGGCCTCATGACTTTGACCTCAAGTGAGGTGCCGGCGGTGCCGCGGAGGCGTTCGCTTACCTGGCTTACGGTGAATGATGGGGTGATTTCGACGGTGTCAATCTGCAGGATGACGTCGCCGGCCCGCACTCCGGCCCGCCATGACGGCGTGTTCTCATATGGCTCAGAAAAGCGCACGCGGCCGTCGCGGCCTTTGTTGATTACGGAGCCTACCCCGCCATACTCACCGGTTGAGAGCTGCATGAGGTCCTCGGTGTCGTCGCTCGAATAATATTCCGTGTAGGGGTCGATTTCGTCAAGCATGTAGACTATGGCCGTGTTGATGGCTTTGTTGGCGTCGAGGGTGTCGACGTAGTTGAGCTGCACCTCGCGGAATAGCGAAGAGAAGATGTCGAGACTGCGGGAAATGTCGGTCTTGGGGCTGCGGGTTTCGGCGGTAACGCCGCCGGCAATGGCCGAGGCGACAAGCAGGGGGATGAGGTAGCGTTTGTTCATATGTTGACTGTGACGGATGTAGACGGAACGGACTCGCCGTTGGCGCGGTCAAGGGCCGTGATAACGTAGACGCCGCTGCGGGTCGGGGTGAACGACGTCCTATACGTAACGCCGCAGATTGCCGCGGGGTTTTCAATGTTGATGGTATCGCCGGGATTGAAACGGTAAACAACCCATTTGGATGCATTGGGGTCGCCTTGCCATTGCAGTTTGCCGCGGTTGTAGCGAACGTGGAGCGGCTTGCTGACGGGGTCGACTTTCTTCCACGGATATGCGGGCACGAGGGCGGGTTTCTTGTAATGGCTCTTGCGAAGTTCCGGCGCGAGTCCCTGAAGGGAGGCGGCATACCACCAGCAGTTGCCGTGGACGTTGGAGGCAAGTCGCATCTTCGTGTCGAGTTCGTCGAATTTCATGATGTTCTCGGCGTCTTGACCGATATAGACGTGGCGACCGCGGGCGTTTTTCTCCCACCAGGGCGCCAGCACGCGATAGGGGGCGGCTTTATGGTCAAGCTGCCAGTAGAGCTGGGGAATCTGATAGTCAATCCACCCTTTTTCAGCCCAAAGGGGCACGTCGGCGTAGAGGTCGTCGTAGTTCGACATTCCGCGGGTGCGGCTTCCGCGTCGGGCGTCGACAGTTGAGTTGCGCCATATTCCGAAGGGGCTGATCCCGAAACGCAGCCAGGGCTTGACGGAGTCAATCGTGTGGTGAACCTGTTCGATGAGCAGGTCAACGTTGCGGCGGCGCCAGTCGGCGAGCGAGAGCGACGTTTTTGCGTCGGCGTAGTCTTTTGCGTCGGGAAATTTTTCTTTCGGAACGGGATAGGGGTAGAAGTAGTCGTCGAAGTGTATGCCGTCAACGTCGTAGCGCTGGGCAATATCCTTTACGACCCTGCATATAAGGTCGCGGTTGACTTTCTGAGCGGGGTTGAAATAGTAGCCGTCGCCATATTTCAGAAAGCGGCGGGGCGAGGTTTTCAGCAGGTCGTTGTCCGGCAGGGTGGGGTATTCATCTACCTTGGCCGCACGATATGGGTTAAGCCATGCGTGGAGTTCCATTCCGCGGGCGTGGGCCTCTTCAATCATGAATTCCAGCGGATCCCATTCGGGCGAGGGCGCCTTGCCGACTTCGCCGGAGATGAAGCGGCTCCACGGTTCGATATTGCTGCGGTAGAGCGCGTCGGCGCGTGGACGGACCTGAAAAATCACGGCATTGATGCCGGCGGCCTGCAGCTCGTCGAGCAGTCCGGTGAGGTAGGCGCGGTTTTCGTCGGTCGAGCGTTTGTCGTAGCCCTGGTAGATTGTCTGAATCCATGCTCCGCGAAAGTCGCGCTTGCGCCCATAGGCGGGTTCGGTCGCCAATGAGCAGGAGAGCGAAGAGAGAATGATGAGGAGAAGAAATATACGTCGAATCATATAGCAAAGATTGACTTATACTGTTCGAGCAGAGACTTGAAGCGGGGATTGTCGCGCAGCGGGGCAACGTTGATGCGTGCCGAGTTGGTTGCGGTCCAGTCGTGGTAGTTGGCGTAGCCGGCTTTGAGGGCTGCCTCCATGCAGTCGAGGGCCTTTTCGGTGCGTCCGGCCCAGGCATAGAAGCATGCGCCGTAGTAGTGGTTCTTGCCGTCGTAGTCGGGTTCGGCCAGGATTGCGTCCATCCAGGAGGTTGCCCTCGGGGTCAGTCCGGCATAGAGCTGGGCGAAGCCGAGCAGCGAGCCGATGCGTTCGCTATGGTCCAGTTCGAGGTCGATTACGCGGTTATAGAGATTTTTGGCTGCGGTCGGCTGGTTGAGGAAGTCGTTCATGATCCATGCACGGAGCATGTAGGGCATCGGTTCGTAGGGGTGGCTCATGATTACCTCGCCGAGGAGGGCCGATGCGTCGTCATATTTTTTCAGCGCGGTCAGAATCTGAGCTTTCTCAACTTGAGCGTCAACGTCGTCGGCGTTGAAGTCGAGGGCGCGTTCAATGGCGGTCAGGGCCTTGTCGTTGGCTCCGGTTGCGCGGAGAATCGAGGCATAGACCGTGAAGTAGTGGCAAACGTCGTCGACCGATGCGTCATATCCGGCAAGGGCTTGCTCGGAGTTGTCGAGCGCGATGGTGTAGTTGCCCAGGGCGTAGTAACACTCGGCCAGCGAGCAGTAAAGCCCCGAGTAGTCATAGAGCTTCTCTTTGATGATGTGGTTGAAGTCGTTGATTGCCGCGCCATAGTGGAAATGGGCAGCGGCGATCGAGGCGCGCAGGTAGTAGAAGAGCGGCTGGCGGGGAGCCTGACGGATTGCGCCCGTCAGACCGGTGATGACGGCCGAGTAGTTGCTGTCGGCCAAACGCACCAGTGCGGGCAGGGCATCGGGGTCGTTGCCGTCGGTCGCCATTGCGAGCAGCAGGTCGTCTACGGCGCCGTTGTAGTCGCCGATGAGCTTTTTGATTTCCGATCGCTGAACGTAGACGTCGCTGCGGTTGGGCGTCAGGTTGACGGCCTGGTCCATATAGTCGGTGGCCGTTCCGATGTTTTGCTGGCGTGCGGCAACGACAGCGAGGCCGAAGAGAGCTTCGCGGCTTCGGGGCTGCAGGCGCAGGAGTTTGTTGAAGTCGGCCTTTGCCTGGTCATACTTTCCGAGTTCGAGTTCGATCTTGCCGCGCAGATTTAGCATGGCGGTCGATGTCGGATCGATGTTCAGGGCTTCAGTCGCTTCAGGCAGTGCGCGCGAGTAGCGTTTGAGCTGCATGTAGCACTCGGCGCGCAGGGCATAGAGAGCGAAGCGCGTGTCTGTGTCGGTTGCCGGGCAATACTTCAGGGCCGAGTCGAGGTCGTCCATGGCTTTGAGGTAATCGCCGGAATTATAGTAGGCGTCGGCACGTCGGAAAAGGGTTTCGTAGTCTTTATAGTTCTCGCGGAGCATTTCGGCGTATGCCTGCATGATTGCGCGGTTGAAGTCTGACTGCGTCTGTGCTGCGGCCGGGAAGCCTATGGCCAGGGCCAGCACTGAGGATATGATTGTACGTTTCATGAGATACTGTTGGTTGCTTGGCGTAAAACGGTGAGGCGGCGAAGAAGACCTTCGAGCAGGTCGAGGCGGAGCATGTTGGCTCCGTCGCTCTTGGCGGTTTCGGGGGTCGGATGGGTTTCGAGGAAGATGCCGTCGGCCCCTGCGGCGATGCCGCAGCGCGCAATGGTCTCGATCAGGTCGGGGCGTCCGCCGGTGACCCCGCCGCTCTGATTGGGTTGCTGCAGCGAGTGGGTACAGTCAAGGAGTACCGGAGCGTAACGGCGCATTTCGGGCACACCGCGGAAGTCGACGATAAGGTCCTGATAGCCGAAGGTCGTGCCGCGTTCGGTCAGGAGCACGAGGGGGTTGCCGGTGTCGCACACCTTCTCGACGGCAAATTTCATGGCCTCGGGTGATAGGAACTGTCCCTTTTTGATGTTGACGACCTTTCCGGTCTTTGCGGCGGCGAGGAGCAGGTCGGTCTGACGACAAAGGAATGCCGGAATTTGGAGAATGTCGACGAACTCGGCGGCGGTTTCGGCTTCGGAGGGCGTATGGATGTCGGTGACTGTCGGAATGCCCAATTCGCGGCCTACGTTGCGGAGAATATGCAGGGCCTCGATGTCGCCGATGCCCGTGAAAGAGTCGAGACGAGAGCGGTTGGCTTTTCGGTAACTGCCTTTGAACGCGTATGGAATTTCGAGTTCCGCGCAAATCGGGGCAATGCGTCGGGCAATGTCGAAAGCCATATCTTCTCCTTCAATGACGCAGGGGCCGGCAAAGAGAAAGAAGTTGTTGGAGGGTGATGAACTGAGATATTCTAATGTTGTCATAACGATGAGTTTACAATATGGACGGTTGATGCGGCATAGAGGGCGGCGGTTTCGGTTCGCAGGCGGTTGTTGCCGAGGCTTACGGGGATGAAGCCGTGTTCGAGCGTCAGGGCAACCTCGCCGGGCGAGAAGTCGCCCTCAGGGCCGATAAGTATCATCGTGTCTTCTCCGGGTTTTATTTCGCGGGCAAGCGTGCGGCGCTCCACATTGTCGTCGCAGTAGCAGATAAACCGCTGCGTTGCCTTGCATTCTTCAATCAGTCGCTTGATCGGGGTCAGGGGCATGACTTCCGGGAGTACGGCCTTTAAACTCTGTTTCATTGCCGAGACGGCAATCTTTTCGATGCGTTCGATTTTGAGCTCGCGGCGTTCCGAGCGGTCACACAGGGCGAACCCCAGGCGGTTGACTCCGATCTCTGTTAGTTTTTCGGTCATCCACTCCATGCGGTCGAGGTGTTTCGTCGGGGCAACGGCCAGTGTGAGGTCGTAGGTCCAGGGCAGCGGTTTCTCGCGTCGGTCGAGAATGCTGACAATGGCGTGCTTGTGGTGTGCGCCGGTCAGCAGGCACGTATAGGCATGACCTTTGCCGTCGATGACCTCCACCTGCGCCCCGGGTTGTATGCGCAGAACCTTGACGCAGTGGAGCGACTCGCTTTCGGGGAGCACCGGGTTCGTCTCTATGTCAGGGGCATAGAACTGTATCATCGCAATCAGAGAGCTTTGTCTTCGGCTTTTTCTATTTCGGGGTCGGCGAAACGCTCGCGTTTTGAGTCCTTGAAAATCAACATGAAGAGAATTGCAACCACCAGGGCGTAGCCGGCAAAGATATACCAGCATATGCGCCAGCCCTCAAGCTGTTCGGCAGCCGGGGCGGATGAGGAGACAAAGTGGTTGACTACGGCCATTGCGCCGAGCGTGCCGATAGTTGCGCCGAGGCCGTTGGTTATAATCATGAACAAGCCCTGGGCGCTGCTGCGGATCGACGGGTGGGTTTCCTTGTCGACATAAAGGCCGCCGCTGACGTTGAAGAAGTCAAAGGCGATGCCGTAGACAATGCACGACACGATGAACATCCACAGGCCGCCCGACGGGTTGCCCAGGCCGAGCAGGGCGAAGCGGAGAACCCAGGCGAACATTGCCATCAGCATTACGCCTTTGATGCCGAGGCGGCGCATGCACACCGGTATGAGCAGTATGCAGAACGTTTCGCTGACCTGCGAAATGGCAATGATGGCGTTGGCGTTGCGGGCGGCCCAGGCCGTTGCATATTCGGCGATACCGGCAAACGAGGTGATGTAGGGGTTGGCATAGCCGTTGGTAATCTGCAGCGATACGCCCAAAAGCATGCTGAAGAGGAAGAATACGGCCATTTTGCGCGACTTGAAGAGCGTGAATGCGCGCAGGCCGAGTTGGTCGACCATCGAGGAGCTTTGAGGCGTCTTGTTGACCGGACAGGCCGGCATGGTCAGCGCGTATGCGGCCATGATGAGGCTGACAGCTGCCGAGGTGAATAGCTGCATGTAGGTTGTCTGGAACTTGGCGTCGTCGGGTCCGCAGAAGTTAACGAAGAGCATTGCGCAGATAAAACCTATGGTGCCCCAGATTCGGATTGGCGGGAAGTCTTTGACCGTGTCCATGCCGTTCTTTGTCAGAGCGTTGAAGGCAACGGAGTTGTTGAGCCCGATGGTCGGCATGAAGAACGCTACCGACAGGGAGTAGAAGGCGAACAGAGGACCGAAAGCAATCGTTGTCGCTCCCATGCAGTAGATGCCTGCGGCGGCCATAAAGGCTCCGCCGAGAACGTGGCAGAGGCTCAGCATTTTCTGGGCCGGAATCCAGCGGTCGGCAATAATGCCGACAACCGACGGCATGAACAGGCTCACAATTCCCTGCATTGCATAGAACCATCCAATTTGATCAGCCAGACCGTTGCGGGCCAGGAAGTTACCCAGTGAGGTCAGGTAGGAGCCCCATATTGCGAACTCCAGAAAGTTGAGTAACGAAAGACGGACTTTCAATCCTTTTTTATTCATATGCTTTTCTTTTGGTTTATGATTTCAGTCAGTCGGGAGGCTTCTTCGTAGTTTTCGGCGGCCACGGCCTCCTCGCGTAGCCGTTCGAGTTCCTCGAGAGGGAGTTCCTCGGGCGGTGTTGGTGCTGCGGGGTGTTCGTCAATGACGAAGCCGCATTCATGCAGAATCTCTTCGGTGCAGTAAATCGGCGCGCCGGTGCGCATGGCAATGGCCACGGCGTCAGATGTGCGCGCCTCGAAGCCGACGCGGCGGTCGCCGTCGGTAAACGTTATTTCGGAATGGAAAACGCCGTCTTCAAACTTATGGATGAACACCTCGACCATGGCGATGCCGAAAGCGTGGGCAAAAGACGCGAAGAGGTCGTGGGTCATCGGACGGGGCAGCGCTATGTGGTCCATGCGCGCGGCTATTGCGCGGGCTTCGGCCTCGCCGATGACTACAGGAATGCGCACCGGGCCGTTGACCTGGGCGAGAATCAGGGCGTAGGCCCCGCGCGAAATCTCGCCCGTGCTCATCCCGAAAACTTTGAGTCTGACGCGTTTCCGTTCCATATTGTTCATAGTGTTATAACGGCTGAGCCGTGGCATATCTTATGCTCGCGGTCGTAGATGACTGCAAATTGACCCGGTGCGATGCCCTGGACCTTGCGTTCGCTTTCAATGCGGTAGCGACCGTCAGGGAGCTTTTCGAGGCGTCCCGGAAGGAATTCGGGCATGTGGCGGTTCTTGAACGTTATTTCGGTCAGCTCCGGGTCGCGGGTAATCCAATGCATCTCATCGAGTATGATTTCGCGGCCATATTGCTTTTCGGTGTCGTAGCCGCGCGAAACGTAGATGGCGTTATCTGCAACATTCTTGCGCACGACGTACCACGGGCCTCCGCTCAGGCCCAGCCCTTTGCGCTGGCCGATAGTGTGGAACCAGAAGCCGCGATGCTCGCCGAGCTTGCGTCCCGTCTCGAGCTCGATTATCGGGCCGGGACGTTCTCCGAGGTGCCGGCGGATGAAGTCGTTGTAGTTGATGTTGCCCAAAAAGCAGATGCCCTGGCTATCGCGGCGGAAGGCGTTGGGCAGCCGGGCCTCTACGGCCAGCTCGCGTACACGGCTCTTCGGCAGGTCGCCGATGGGAAACATTGCGTGGCTCAGCTGACGGTATGTTATGCGGGCAAGAAAGTCTGTCTGGTCCTTGACCGGGTCGGGGGCCGTGGCCAGGTATGTCAGGCCGTCGGCGCCGATAAACGTGCGGGCATAATGGCCCGTTGCCGTGCGGTCGAATTCGTGGCCCCAGCGCTCGTCGAAGTAGCCGAACTTGATGATGCGGTTACACATTATATCCGGGTTCGGGGTCAGGCCTTTCTTGACCGTTTCCAGCGCATAGACCATCACCGAATCCCAATATTCCTGATGCAATGAAACGATGTCTAACGGCAGTCCGTAGCGCTTGGCTATGGCCTGACACATTTCAATGTCTTCCTCGGCCGAGCAGTCGCCTTCGCCGTTGTCAAGTCCGATACGGATGTAAAAGAGATGAACGTCATGGCCCTGTTCAACCAAGCGGTGAACGGCCACGGCGCTATCTACTCCACCCGAAATCAGTGCGGCAATCTTCATTGTTGTTCCAGTTGTTTTTGCAGGGCTTGAATCAGTTGTTCGCAGTTTGTCAGCAGCGCCGACATCGGCATCCATTTGCTGACCACCGTCATCTGCGGCGACGCCATGTAGATTGCCGGTGTCCGGCGCAGGTCAAAGAGCTCGCCGGCATTGGCCAGCTCACCGACGCTCCATTGCTTCGGCAGTCCTGCCGCTGACTCCCACCAGTCGTCCGGAGCCTTGCCGGCATAGAGCAGCACGGGCTTTAGCAGCTCCGCGGCAACGAGTTGGCGTGCGGCAACGTTGGCCGCGAACCTGACGCGCTCGAAGCGTCCCGACTCCGGGGTCTCGATGATGAAGACATATGAATGCGCTCCCGAGGTCGTGTCGTTAAGTGCGAATTGCGTGCCGTCGCCGGCCGTGGCCATGATTGCGGGCAACGTGCGCCCTTCGGCCGACGTCTCGATAATGCGGGCCTGAACCCCGTAGCGCTCACGCTCCGAGGCGTCGAGCTTCTTATATTTCGCCGCGGCGCGGGCAAAGGGCAGATAAACCTCGTCAGAGAGCAGCACGGCCGTGTCGGAATGGAACGTAGCCTCGGCCATAGGCATCAGCGCGCGCATCAGTTCGGGCTTCTTTGCGGCCCCTTTCAGCAGTTTGTTTATAGAGCGAAAAACCGTGTCGGCCGACGCCAACGGCAGCAACTCCGCGAAGTCGCGCAGCGTGGTTTCCATTTTTCTCGGCATCGTATGGGCCGACTTCCACGGCATCTTATCCCAATAATGTTCAATGATATAATTTGCGCGCGGACGCCCAAGTGCAACCTCATCGGGCACCTCAGGCAGTCTCAGCAGCCCCTGCGCCTGAACGCCCAGAGCCATAACTACGCTCAATATCAATAGAATATACTTTCTCATAGGTATAGTAGTATTTCAACCTACAAATTTACAACAAATTTCTCACCCCGCAATCCTAAAAATCCATAAAAGTCAACCCGCTTGGTTTTCAATTCATTGCCCGCTGAATATGCAGAAAGGGGGCCGGGCCGCGGGTGCGGCTCTGCCCTCTGAAGTTATTGGCGGGTGAGAAATTCTCGGGTTTAGTCCTGGTTGAGGTTCACGCGCTTGAAGCTGATGCAGGTGAGGCCCTTTGTGTTCTGTTCGAGATACTGGCCAATGGTCAGGTTGCCGTCTTTGATGAACTCCTGTTCAACGAGGCAGTTCTCTTTGTAGTACTTGTTGATGCGGCCCTTTACGATGTTTTCAATCATCTGCTCGGGGAGGTTGGCGGCTTTCTGCTCGCTGACTTCGGCGATGATTTTGCGTGCCTGCTCGGCCTGCTCGGGGGTGATCCAGCCCTTCGACATGTTGCTCTCGATGTGGGCTTCGCTGTCAACGTGGGCGGGGTTGATGCCGGCTTTGGAGAGGGCGCTGTTAACGGCCTTCTGTACCTGTTCCTGCTTGGTCTTTTCGATGGCCACGGCTTTCTCGCTGTCGATAATCGAAGCGGGAACGGCGTCGCGGTCAACGGCAACGGGGTTCATCGATGCCACCTGCATGGCAACGTCGCGGCCTACCTGATACTCCACGCCTTCGAGGTTGAAGCCGCAGATGGTTGCGAGCTTGTTGCCCTGGTGGTTATAGGAAGTAGTCGAGGGGGCTTCGATGAATTCGTATGCGCCGATTTCCATCTTTTCGCCGGTTTTGCCTACTTCCTCAACGATGAGGTCGGCGATTGTGCGACCGTCGAGTTGTATGGCTTTGAGTTCGTCGATGCTCTTGACCTTGTTGGCTACTGCGGCGTCGAGAATTTTGGTGGTCAGCGCAACGAAGCCGGCGTTCTTGGCAACGAAGTCGGTTTCGCAGTTCAGGGCCACGATTGCGGCGAACCGGCCTTCGTTCTTTGAGAGAACGCAGCCTTCGGCGGCGTCGCGGTCTTCGCGCTTGGCGGCAACTGCCTGACCCTTCTTGCGCAGGATCTCTACGGCTGCCTCAATGTCGCCGTCGGTTTCGGCGAGAGCTTTTTTGCAGTCCATCAGGCCGGCGCTGGTAAGGTTGCGCAGCTTGGTGATTTCTGCCATTGTTACTGCCATGATATATTTGTCTTTCTTTTGTTTGCGGGTTAATAATTTAAGTTTCGCATGCTCAACTTAAATGCGCGTCATTGGCGCGGTTAGTTGGCGCGTTGCGCCCGTTGGGGGATGATTACTCGGCTGCGGGGGCTTCGGCTGCGGGGGCTGCTGCCTCTTCAGCTGCGGGGGCGGCTGCAGGGCGGGCAACGCGGCGACGCTCGCGGCGGGGAGCGGCTGCTTTGGGCGCTTCCTCGTCGGCCTGAGCTTCGGCGGCTTCATTGTCGGCCTTTTCAACCTTGCGCTCTTCGAGGCCCTCGATCATAGCGGCAATAACCGTGTCGAGCACGATCTCGATGCTCTTCGAGGCGTCGTCGTTTGCCGGGATGACGAAATCGATGTTGTTGGGGTTGGAGTTGGTGTCGACCATTGCGAACACGGGGATGCCGAGACGCACGGCTTCGGCAACGGCGATGTGTTCCTTGCATACGTCAACAACGAAGAGAGCGGCGGGCAGACGGTTCAGGTCAGCGATGGAGCCGAGGTTCTTTTCGAGCTTTGCACGCTGGCGGGTGATCTGTAGTTTTTCGCGCTTCGAGAGGTTGTCGAAAGTGCCGTCTTTAGTCATCTTGTCGATGGCGGTCATCTTCTTCACGGCCTTGCGGATGGTGGGGAAGTTGGTGAGCATGCCGCCGGGCCAGCGTTCGATAACGTAGGGCATACCGATGGACGAAGCCTTGTCGGCGATAACTTGCTTGGCCTGCTTCTTGGTGGCAACGAAGAGCACCTTCTTGCCGCTCTTTGCGATAGACTTCAGGGCGTTGGCCGCTTCTTCGAGCTTGGCCTGAGTCTTGTAGAGGTCAAGAATGTGAATGCCGTTGCGCTCCATGAAGATGTAGGGAGCCATGGCGGGGTTCCATTTACGTTTGAGGTGGCCGAAATGACAACCGGCTTCGAGCAGTTGCTCAAAAGAGGGAGTTTGCATGATTTGGTTTTGGTTTTAAAAGTTTTGTTTACGTTCTTGGGGTAATCAATCCCGGCGTAGGGCAGAGGCCATCGCCGGGATTTAGATGCTAAACAGGGCCGATTAACGCTTGGAGAACTGGAAGCGCTTGCGAGCCTTGGGCTGACCGGGCTTTTTACGCTCGACGGCGCGGGGGTCGCGGGTCATGAAGCCTTCGGCGCGGAGGGCGGGTTTGTCTTCGGGGTTAACCTTCACCAGTGCGCGGGCGATTGCCAGACGCAGGGCTTCAGCTTGGCCTTTATAGCCGCCGCCGTCGAGGTTGACCTGAATGTCATATTTCTCGGCGCAGTTCAGAGTCAGCAGGGGCTGCTTGACGATGTACCGGAGGATTTCCGAGGGAAAATAGGCCTCAAGGGCGCGGTGGTTGATGGTGATAGTGCCGTTACCTTCTTTGAGGATTACGCGGGCAATGGCGGCCTTGCGGCGACCAACGGTGTTGACAGTTTCCATATTGATGCTGCAGGGCTTAATTATTTCTTAATGAGTTTGGCAATGTCGAGAACTTCGGGGTTTTGGGCTGCATGGGGATGCTCCGGGCCGTTGTAGACGTGCATGTTGGTGATGAGCTTGCGACCGAGACGGTTCTTCGGGAGCATGCCTTTCATCACGCGCATGAACAACGGGTGAATGCCGGATTTGATGTGCTTGTTGAACGACTTCTTCATCAGGGTTTCAGGCGTCAGCTCTTTCTGGCCGCCGGGATAGCCCGAGAAGGTGTAGTAGATGTGGTCGGTCATCTTTTTGCCGGTCAGGACAACCTTGTCGGCGTTGATGATGATGACATTGTCGCCGCACTCCACGTTGGGAGAGTAGCTGGGCTTGTTCTTGCCCATGAGAATTTTTGCGACTTCAGAGCAGAGACGACCGAGGCGCAGGTCGGTGGCGTCGATCACGTACCACTTGTGGTCGATGCTCTGGGCATTGGGAGAGAGGGTTCTGTAGCTAATTGAATCCACGATTTATACGTTTAATAATCAGTTCTTTACTGTGGGCTCCTGCTCTTCGGTTCGCTCGGCCAAAAGCGCCCTGCGGGCAGTATTCCCGGAGTTAGGGTTGGATAAAATCGGTGTGCAAAGGTACGAAAATTTTCCTAATATGCAAAATTTTACTTCATAAAAAGCACCCCAAAAAGTTGAACATAAAACTCTTGGGGTGCAGTTCACTTGTTAGACAGCCACATTTACTATTCTGCTTGAGGGGCTTAATCAGCGGTTTGAACTACTCTTCTTGTTTCGCCACTCATTATATAACATCTTCGGGAGGGTCAGAACAATCCATCCGCAACGTTTCAACTGCTTTTTGGGGTCTTGCGAAAGTCGATAGACGAACTCCATGTGGTGTCGGACCATCCAGCGCGGCGCGCGCTTTTCATCGAGTCCGCTGAAAAACTTGAAAGCCGCGCCGACGGCAATCATAACGCCGTGGTGCAGATGAGGTTTAAGCCTGTTCATGAAGATTTCCTGTTTCGGCGCGCCGAGCGCAACCCAGATGATGTCAGCACCATCCTGTTCAATCATTCCGGCGATTTCCTTATAGTCGAACTCATTGATTCGGCAGAACGGAAGTTCACGAAAAGTCATATGTTGAACGTCAGGATTCCATTTCATCAGGTTCTGTTGCAGCGAATCGAGAATTCTCTGCTCTGTGCCGAGAAATATCATCCGATACTTGCGGCTGCGGATAATGTCTTCAAAAATCTGACTCCCGCAATATTGCTGATAACGTTTCCCATAAATCAACCGTATGTACAATGGCACATAACTGCTGTCACATATGGCAAACATGCCACCGTTCACCACCTTATTATATTCCGGGGTCCGGTATGCTATATTGGCTATCACCCCGTCTGCCACGCAGATATAATCCGCCCCCTCACACGACATTTGTTTTTCAATCATGTGATGAACTTGGTCGCGATCAAACTCGTAATTGATTTTAAAGTATCTGTCCATCAAGTCCCTGTGTGTTATTTCACGTGTTGATTTCGTTATTTTCCGTTCTTATACATTTCCGCGTAGTATTTTTCATACTCGCCGGAGGTTATGCGGCCCATCCATTCCTGATTGTCGAGATACCAGCGGACGGTCTTCTCGATGCCTTCCTCGAATTGAAGCGAGGGTTCCCATCCGAGTTCGCGCTGGAGCTTGCGGCTATCGATTGCGTAGCGCTTATCGTGGCCGAGCCGGTCGGTTACGTAGGTTATCAGCTCATTGCTATAGCCTTCGGGATTGCCGAGCAGGCGGTCGACTGTTTTGATAATAACCTTGATAATGTCAATATTCTTCCATTCGTTGAATCCTCCGATATTGTAGGTTTCTGCGATAATTCCGTTATGGAAGATGGTGTCGATTGCTCGGGCGTGGTCTACGACGTAGAGCCAGTCGCGCACGTTCTCTCCCTTTCCATAGACGGGCAGCGGTTTGCGTTTGCGTATATTGTTTATGAACAGAGGAATGAGCTTTTCCGGGAATTGATACGGGCCGTAGTTATTGGAGCAGTTGGTAACGATGGTGGGCATGCCGTAGGTGTCGTGATAGGCTCGCACAAAGTGGTCGCTGCCGGCTTTGGAGGCCGAATAGGGGGAGTGGGGATTGTATTTGGTGGTTTCCAGGAAGAATTCCGTACCGTAGGCGCGATGATGTTCTGACGATGATGCGGTGGTGGTAAATGGAGATTCTATACCATCGGGATTAGTCAATTCCAGAGCGCCGTAAACCTCGTCGGTCGAGATATGATAGAAGCGTTTGCCTTCATATTTTTCGGGCAGTGATTCCCAATATTCCTTTGCGGCCTGGAGCAGAGCGAGGGTGCCCATGATGTTGGTGCGGGCGAATGTGAACGGGTCTTTGATTGAGCGGTCAACGTGGCTTTCGGCAGCGAGGTGGATGATTCCGTCTATTTCATATTCGCGGATAATTCGGCGCATTTCGTCGAGGTCTGCGATGTCGGCCTTTACGAACGTATAGTTCGGTTGATTTTCTATGTCGCGGAGATTTTCGAGATTTCCGGCATATGTCAGCTTGTCGAGATTGACAATGCGGTAGTCGGGATATTTGTTGACAAACAGGCGCACAACATGTGAGCCGATGAATCCGGCTCCGCCGGTGATGAGGATATTACGCTTCATTTTCTTTCAGGTGTTTGATGCAGGTTTTCAATGAGTCGGTCCAGTAGGGAATTTGCCGACCGAATGTTTGTTTGTATTTCGTTTTGTCAAGCACGGAGTAGGATGGGCGCACTACCGGCGACGGGAACTCGTCGGAATGGCATGGCATTACTCTGCATGTTGTATTGCCGGCGTACTCTGCAATCATTTTCGTGAAGTCAAACCAAGAGCACACGCCCTCGTTGGAGTAATGATATGTACCTTCGTTACCGTTGAATTTACGGTTTTCGAGAATGTCGAAAATCGCTGCTGCAAGGTCATAGGCATAGGTCGGGGTGCCGCATTGGTCGAACACCACCTTTAACTCCGGTTTGGTCGAGGTCAGATTGAGCATGGTCTTGACGAAGTTCTTGCCAAATTCAGAGTAGAGCCATGCCGTTCGCAGGATGATTGCTTTGCACCTGCTGCGGGCAATGGCCTGCTCACCATGTAGTTTTGTCAAGCCGTAGACCCCGGTCGGGTTCGCCGGTTCCTCCTCAGTGCGGGGAGTGTTGCCTTTGGAGCCGCCGAAAACGTAGTCGGTCGAAACGTGAATCAACACGCCGTCAGTCGTTTTCATTGCATTGGCAAGATTGCTGACCGCGGTCGCATTGAGCAGTTCGGCAAAGTCCCGGTCGGTTTCAGCCTTGTCAACGTTGGTGTAGGCGGCGCAGTTTACGATTGCCGAGATATCAAGGTCTTTTAGAAGCGGATGATTGGTGTCTTTTTCCGAAAGGATGGCTTCGGCGGGGTTGAGGTGCCAGTCGATGCCGAGTGAGTCATCGAGAATGGAAATGCCGCCATCGGCTTCGGGGTGATAATATTCGTCACACTTGTATTGAAACACGGCGACGTCGCTGAGTACGGCGAAGCCGTGGGCAAATCCTTTAGGTATAAAGAATTGGCGATGGTTATCCTCGGTCAGTTCAACGGCAACGTGTTTCCCGTAAGTGGGCGACCCCTTACGGATGTCGACGGCAACATCGAGAACCGCGCCCTTAACGCAGCGAACGAGCTTTGCCTGCGTGTAAGGCGGCCGTTGGAAATGCAATCCACGCATTACTCCCCCGGTCGAGCAGCTTTCGTTGTCTTGTACGAAATTTACATGTCCGACCTTTTCGTCGAACTCGCGCTTGGAGTAGCTTTCGAAAAAATAGCCACGAGCATCTTTGAAGATCCGTGGCTCAATGATTACCACGCCTTCAATGTCAGTCTTGATTACTTTCATGATTATTAAATGTTGGCGGCTGAAGTACGGTCGAGTTCATTAACTACTTTCATCAGGTATTGGCCATATTGGTTTTTAAGCATCGGCTTGGCCAATTCTATCATTTTCTCGCGCGAAATCCACCCCTGGCGATAAGCGATGCCTTCGAGGCAGGCAATTTTCAGCCCCTGGCGTTTTTCAAGCACCTCAACATAGATTGAAGCCTCGGCGAGAGAGTCGTGGGTGCCGGTGTCGAGCCATGCGAAGCCGCGCGGCAGGGTCTGCACTTTCAGCTCACCATCTTTAAGAAACTCCTGGTTTACAGTTGTGATTTCCAGCTCTCCGCGCGCCGAGGGCTTGATGTTGGAGGCCACGTCGACTACTTTGTTAGGATAAAAATAGAGCCCCACAACCGCGTAGTTGCTCTTCGGATGTTCAGGCTTCTCCTCGATGGAGAGGCAGTTGCCATCATGGTCGAACTCAGCGACGCCATAACGCTCGGGATCCTCAACCCAATAACCGAACACGGTTGCCTTGCCATCTTTTTCGGCGGCATCAACCGACTGTTTCAACACCTGAGAGAATCCCGCACCGTGGAAGATATTGTCGCCGAGCACAAGGCAGGCAGCATCGTCGCCGATAAACTCCTTGCCGATGATGAAAGCCTGGGCCAGGCCGTCGGGTGAGGGTTGTTCGGCATATGTAAACTTAACACCATAGTCAGAACCGTCTCCGAGCAGTCGACGGAACCCGGGCAGGTCAGTTGGAGTAGAGATGATGAGAATATCCCTGATGCCGGCGAGCATCAGAGTCGAGATGGGATAATACACCATCGGTTTGTCAAAAATCGGAAGCATCTGCTTCGACACCCCTTTGGTGATTGGATACAATCTTGTGCCGGACCCCCCGGCAAGAACAATTCCTTTCATGTCTGTTTTGGTAATTAATTATTTATGGCTTAATTATGGATTTTATCCGACGATATATTTGCCCCATTTAAGTCTTTGTATTGATTTTGTAGCATATATGCTCAGTAGTAGTACAACAGCGAATAGGCAGAGAGGTGCAAGTATATAATGTTCCGATGCGAATAGACCAATAGAAGGGCACCATTTGTGTATACATTCAATTATAAGTACATGAAAGAGGTAGATGCCATAACTCAGAGTGTTTATTTTATTGCATATGGTGGTTGTGGTTTTCGATAATTTTCTTTCAACCCATCCTATCACGATAAATGCAACGATTACCATCGTTGGACGCATCAGTATTCTGCAAAATCTCAATATGGTATTTATTGCCTTAATCCCCTCGGTATCGTTATGGCTATTCACAATAAAAACGAAACCGCTGAATAAGCAAAGAAGCAGATATAGTCCTATGATTGAAAATCCGAAATTTCTTGTAAAAATGAAATTCAGATTAAGTCTATATTTAGAAAATAAATAACCTCCATAAAAGAAAAAAAAGTATCACTAGTGTCTCTTAAAAAATGTTAATCAAATTCAAGGTCAAGCGTTGGGTG
>CAZKOF010000036.1:0-19735 GCA_964554335.1 uncultured Bacteroides sp. | reverse complement strand
AAGATACGAATTATTTCTCTGATATGCAAATATCTAATTTATAGAACCTACCAAAATTATTTTCCAATAAGGGCCGACCTGACTGCTTCGGCGCGTTCGGCGTCGGTCGTGTAGTCTGTTTTCAACCGGTTGGGAAAGAATAGAATCTTGAATACTACCAAGAGGATGGTAATTTTCAAAATCAAGAGTATCCACAGGCGCCTCCCGGTTGGGGAGCTGATGGAGCTGCTCCAGGCGTCGGCATAGAAATCGGTTATTTTTCGGAACATTATTTCAGACTATTTGCGGGCAAAGATACTCGATTTTTTTGAAATACTGAAAGAATTAATGCGCTTAATGATTGCGTGCCGTTAGTAAGTTTTAGCAAGGCGACATCAAAAATAGTGATTATTAACTTAATTGACGTTAAGTTGTTTAATTTGGGTTAAAGGGTTTGGTTGAGTGGTGGTTATGAATTATTTTTGCGGCAAATAAACTAACATTACCGACATGAAAACTATTAAGATTCTAACCATCGGCGTTGCCCTACTGACGGCAACGCTAAGCTGCACGGCCCAGCATCCCGACTTCACGAAGGCCGCCGAGAGTACGATTAACGGTGTCGTCTCCATCAAGAGCTATGCGACTCCCCGCCAGGCTCAGCAGCAATATCAGCAATATCAGCAGGGGGGCTATGACCCGTTGTTTGATTTCTTTTTCGGCACTCCGCAGCGGCGTCAGCCGCAGCAGCGTCAGGTGCCGCGCGAGCAGCAGCTCGGCCTCGGCTCGGGCGTGATTTTGAGTTCCGACGGCTATATAGTCACGAACCATCACGTCATTCAGGGTGCCGAGCGTCTGCAGATAACCCTCAACGACAATAGCATTTATGACGCCACGGTCGTCGGCTCTGACCAGACCACAGACCTCGCTTTGCTTAAAATCGACGCCGCGGGGCTTCCCGTAATCCCGATGGGCAACAGTGATGACCTGAAGGTCGGCGAGTGGGTTCTTGCGGTTGGCAATCCTTTCGGTCTTACTTCGACTGTCACCGCCGGCATCGTTTCGGCAAAAGCTCGCCGCATCGGTGCCGGAGGCCGCGGAACCATGACCATCGACTCCTACATCCAGACTGACGCCGCCGTCAATGCCGGCAACTCGGGCGGCGCCCTGGTCAACACCCGCGGCGAGCTCGTGGGTATCAATGCCGCAATTTACTCCCAAACGGGCAACTATTCCGGTTACTCCTTTGCCATTCCCGCGAGCATCGTTACCAAAATCGTCGGCGACCTCAAAGAGTATGGCACGGTTCAGCGTGCAATTCTCGGCATCACGTTCATGGAGCTGACTCCCGAATTCGCAAAAGAGAAAGGAATTACGGAGGTCAAAGACGGCATCTATGTTGCCGATGTCGCCGAACGTTCGGCCGCATTCGAGGCCGGCCTGCAGGTCGGTGACATCATTGTTGAAGTCGAAGGCGTTGCAACCCACTCGGGCGCAATCTTTCAGGAGCAGATTGCCCGCAAGCGTCCGGGCGATGAAATTGAAATCATCTATATCCGTGACGGCAAACGGCAGCGTGCATCCGCGACCCTGCGCAACGACAACGGCACAACGTCGCTAAAGCATTCCGGCGACTTCACCGAGCTCGGCGCCGCGCTTGCCCCGCTCGAGGCCGGAGAACTCCGTCGCCTCGGACTGAACTCGGGTATTGAGGTGCGCGCGCTGACCGACGGCAAGTTCCGTGACGCCGGAATCCGCAAAGGCTTCATCATCATTGATGTCAACGGTCGCCGCGTTCGCTCGGTCGAGGAACTCGAAAAGGTCTATGACGCGGTTAATGCTTCGACAACCGACGACAAGGTGCTCTTCATCAGCGGCATCTATCCGACGGGTCGAAAGGCCTACTATGCCATTGACCTCGCGGACTGACCATACACTCAATTCCTGTAAATTCGGGCCGATTATGCGTAATCAGCCCGAATTTTCTTATATTTGCGGACACTTTGCGGACTCTAAAAAGACAACAGATATGAAAAAGTTAGTTATATTCGACCTCGACGGAACGCTCCTGAACACTATTGACGACCTGGCACATGCCGCCAACCACGCGCTGATTGAGTGCGGGTTTCCGACTCATGAGATGTCGAGCTATCCGTTTTTTGTCGGCAACGGGGTGGGGCGCCTGCTGGAGCGCGTGCTCCCTATGGACCATCGCAACACTGCCACGGTAGAGCGCCTGCGCGAAGTTTTTCAGGCATACTACGACCGCCACCTCTGGGACTATACGCGACCGTATGACGGAATCGAGGACTTGCTCCACGAACTCGCGGCCCGAGGACTGAAATTTGCCGTTGCCTCCAATAAGTATCAGGCAGCAACATCGGCGCTGATTGCACGCTTCTTTCCGCGCCTCCCCTTCGAGTCGGTCCACGGAATGCGTCCCGACGTGCCGGCAAAGCCCGACCCGTCAATAGTTTTCAACGTTTTGCGCGACGTGCCGACGCCGAAGGCTGACGTTATCTACGTCGGCGACAGCGGGGTTGACATGGAAACCGCGCGGCGCGCCTGCATCGAGAGTGTCGGCGTTACCTGGGGCTTTCGTCCTGTCGGTGAGTTGCGCCAGTTCCTCGCTGAGAATATTATATCCAATCCCTCTCAGCTGCTCAACCTGATAGATAAATGAATCCCTTTGACTCAAAGCCGCTCTATGTGATGGCCAAACCGGTCGGGTCGGCCTGCAATCTGGCGTGTTCCTATTGCTACTATCTTGACAAGCGCCGCTTTTATGACCCGGACGAGAAGCGCCCCTATATGAGCGACGAGATGCTTGACCTCTACATCAAGCGCTATTTCGAAGCGCAGACAGCCGACGATGTCAACTTCACATGGCATGGCGGCGAGGCTCTTCTGAGGCCCCTCCCGTTCTATCGTAAGGCCGTTGAGCTTCAAAAAAAATATGGTGGTAACCGCCGCGTGTTGAACTGCTTGCAGACAAACGGCACGCTGCTGACCGAAGAGTGGTGTCGCTTTCTCAAAGAGGGAAACTGGCTCGTTGGCCTCAGTATCGACGGCCCGCAGGAGTTTCACGACGAATATCGCCGTTCGCGCGACGGCAAACCGTCGTTTCTCAAAGTCATGCAGGCCGTCAGGATGCTCAATGCCCACGGGGTCGAGTGGAACGCCATGGCCGTTATCAACGACTATAACGCCGACCACCCCGAGGAGTTTTATAACTTTTTCAAGTCAATCGGATGCAATTATATTCAGTTTGCGCCGATAGTCGAGCGCCTGACCGACGAAGATGACATTGCATCGCCCATTGAGAGGGGCAAGCTCGCCGACTTTTCGGTCAGCCCCGAGCGGTGGGGCGAGTTTCTGTGCCGGTTGTTCGATCTGTGGGTGAAAGAAGATGTCGGCAAGGTGTTTATCCAGTTGTTTGATTCGACACTGGCCAACTGGAGCGGCGTGCCGCCGGGGGTATGCACGCTCGACCGCGAGTGCGGCCATGCGGCGGTCATGGAGCATAACGGCAACGTCTACTGCTGCGACCACTTTGTCTTTCCCGAATATTTCCTCGGCAATCTGCGCACGAAAACCTTTATCGAAATGATGACTTCGCCGCGCCAGCAGGCATTCGGCGCCGCCAAGCGACTGACGCTCTCGGGCAAGTGTCGCTCATGCCGGTGGCTCTTTGCCTGTAACGGAGAGTGCCCTAAAAACCGCATTGCCCGCACCCCCGAGGGCGAGGCAATCAACTATCTCTGCGACGGTTATCGCCGTTATTTCGCCCATGTCGCCCCCTACATGGATTTTATGCGTGACCAACTGAAAGCGGGACTCCCGCCTGCCGACGTGATGACAAAGTTTAAGAAAAATTCGTGACATTCCGCTACTTTTTCGTAACTTTGAGGGCGTGAATGCAAGACTGACAATCATCTCTGCAGTCATTGCGATGTTCGGCATGGCGTCGTGTGGCTGCTCAAAGCCCGTTGCCAACCCGGAACGGGCCGGGGCGTCAGGTCCCGGAATTGCCGTGCCTGAGTTTTCGGCCGACAGTGCATATGCCAATGTTGCCGCTCAGGTTGCGTTCGGACCGCGCATTGCCCGCTCCGAGGCTCACGAGCACTGCGGCCGGTGGCTTGCCGACGAACTCCGACGCCACGGCGCTGACACCCTGCTTTTGCAGCAGACCGACCTTGATGGTTTCGGTCCGATGACCAACATCCTCGGCCGTTTCAATCCCGGAGCGGAAAAACGGGTGCTTCTGTTAGCTCATTGGGATTCGCGTCCGATAGCCGACGAAGACCCCGACCCGGCAAATCGCTCACGCGCGATTGACGGTGCCAACGACGGCGCCAGCGGAGTCGGAGTACTCCTGGAAATCGCACGCTTGATTGGCAACGAAGCTCCGACTGTTGGAGTCGATATCCTCTTTGTCGACGCCGAAGATGCCGGTGAGGAGGGCCGCGATGACTCCTGGGCCCGCGGAACGCAGTATTTTGCCCGCAATCTGCCTTATGGTCCCGGTGTTCCGATGCCGGAATATGCCGTGCTTCTCGACATGGTCGGCGGGCGTGGCGCGCTCTTTCCCCGCGAGCTTTTTTCCGACTATAATTGTCGGATGTTGACTTCGCGTGTTTGGGCGCTGGCCAAGAGTCTCGGCCTCGGCGCGCGCTTTGTTGACCGCACGGGGGGAGCCGTCACCGATGACCACCTGCCGCTGATGCGCGCCGGAATTCCCGCAATCGACATAATCGAGACCGACAATCCGCAGACCGGCTCGTTCAATCCGACATGGCATACTCTTGCCGACAATCTCGACAATATTGACCGCGAAACGCTCGGCGACGTCGGACGGCTCGTAACCTCTCTAATATATTCCGAAAAATGACTATCAACGAAATTCAAGACGAAATAATCGGCGAATTTTCTGAAATCGAGGACTGGATGGATCGTTATGGCTACATCATCGACCTCGGTAACCAGCTGCCTCCGATCGACGAGAAATATAAAACTCCTCAGTATCTGATTGAAGGATGTCAGAGTCGCGTATGGATTAACGCCGAACTGACTTCCGAAGGCCGGGTGCATTTCGAGGCCGACTCCGACGCCATAATCGTAAAGGGCATTATTGCCCTGCTGATAAAGGTGCTCAACGACCGGACTCCCGACGATATTCTCAATAGCGACCTTTACTTCATTGACCGTATCGGCTTGAGCGAACATCTCTCTCCGACCCGCTCAAACGGACTCCTCGCAATGGTCAAGCAAATGCGCGTCTACGCTGCGATTTTTGCTGCGCAACTCAAAGGTTAAATCGTAGGGACGCCCCGAGGAGCGTCCTTGTTAAAAATCATTTGTCAATAAACATAACTCCTTAACCGGCGCGCAGCGCCCATAACCCATTAACCAATCATGTTTAAGAACCAACCGGCCGGCCTTTATGTCCTTTCACTCGCCAACACGGGTGAGCGCTTCGGCTACTACACCATGCTGGCAATCTTCCTGTTTTATCTACAGGCGAAATTCGGCCTCGACTCAACCTGGACAGGCCAGATTTTCTCAATCTTCCTTGCCCTCGTTTACTTCATGCCGCTCGTCGGCGGCTGGCTCGCCGACCGCTGGAGCTTCGGCAAGTGTGTTGTCAGCGGTATTGCCGTGATGTTCATTGGCTATGCGTTGATGTCGGCACCCACCCCCGTGCGCAGCAATGTCTCGCTGATGGTGCTCTTCGCCGCCCTGCTGCTGATTTCCGTCGGCACGGGCCTGTTCAAAGGCAACCTGCAGGTAATGGTCGGCGACCTCTATAATGAGGCCCGCTATGCCGACCGCCGCGATGCCGCGTTCTCGCTCTTCTACATGGCTATCAACCTCGGTTCGATGTTCGCCCCGGGGGCAGCCATCGCGCTGAAGAACCTCGCGCTCAAAAACGCCGGCTTCCTGACCAATAATCCGATGGCCGCAACGGTCAGCAACTGGTGTCTCGACACTAACGGCTTCACCGCGATGCCGACAGACGCTGACCGTCTCAAGCAGATGACCGACTTCGCAACCTCCAACGGCATGGCTGAAGGTGGCAACCTGGCCGGCTTCCTTTCGGATTACCTGACGCAGTTTGCCGTAGAGTGTGGGGCCGCATATACCTCGCTCACCGACTTTGCCACCGATTATATCGAGGCATTCTCGCTCGGTTGCAACTATGCGTTTATGCTCGCATGCGGTTCGCTGATTGTCAGCTTCATGATTTACTCGCTCGGACGCAAGACCTACAAGCATATACTCATCGACAAGAAGAACCCCGAGCAGGCAAAAGCCGTCAACGCCGGCCCCGAGCTCACTCCTGAGCAGACCCGGGCCCGCGTCATTGCGCTTATGCTCGTGTTTGCCGTGGTTATATTCTTTTGGATGGTGTTCCACCAGAACGGTCAGACACTGACCGAATTCGCCAAGAGCTGCACCAGCCCCGAATCGTCGAGCTGGACGCGCATCGGCTTCAACCTTTGGGCCCTCGCCGCCATTGCCGCCGGCGTCTACGCCCTCTTCTCCGTTTTCCAGAGCACCACGAAAAAAGCCAAAGTCATCAGCGGCCTTATTTTCGCAGCCTGCTGCGCCATTGTCGCCTACATCTATAACAACACTCCGGAAACCGTTACCGGCATCGACCCCGCCGCCTACCAGCAGTTCAACCCCTTCTATGTCGTTGCGCTGACCCCCTTCTCTATGGCGCTTTTTGCCCGGCTCAACAAAAAGGGCAAAGAACCCTCGGCTCCCCGCAAAATCGGCTATGGCATGATTGTTGCCGGCCTGGCCTACGTCGTTATGATTGTCGGCTCGCTGAATCTTGTCGGCACCAACGGCGATGTCTCCACGAACTGGCTTATTTCGACCTACCTGCTGCTGACTTTCGCCGAATTGCTCCTCTCGCCGATGGGTATCTCGTTTGTCAGCAAAGTCGCCCCCCCCAAGATGAAAGGCTCGATGATGGGCGGTTGGTTTGCCGCAACTGCTGCGGGCAACTACCTCGTCAGCATTCCTATGTTCCTCTGGGGCAAGATTCCGACCTATCTCGTATGGGCAATTCTCGTCGGTCTCTGCATGCTCTCGGCCGCCTTCCTCTTCTCACAGATGAAGAAGCTCGAGTCCGCAACTGCCGACATGCCTGAAGTTCCCGCCGACGAAACCCTCGCCGACCCCGCAGAATAACCTCTTAACCCCTAACCCTTAACCTTCGGGCAAAGCCCGAATAATATGAAAGAAACCGATTTGACATCACTGCCCGAGAACGCATTTCGCGAACTCGGCGCCGACGAGGAGTATCGCCCGATAATGCACCCCGCGCGTGAAACGCGCGAGGTGACGCCCTACTCAGTCGGCATGGGCCTGCTCCTGGCCATCGTATTTTCGGCTGCCGCGGCCTATCTGGGCCTGCGCGTTGGTCAGGTCTTCGAGGCTGCGATTCCGATCGCAATCATTGCCGTTGGCCTCAGCCAGGCCCTCGGAAAGAAAGACCCTTTGGGTCAGAACGTCATCATTCAGAGCATCGGCGCCTGCTCGGGTGTTATCGTTGCCGGCGCAATCTTCACGCTTCCGGCGCTCTACATCCTGCAGGGCACCCACCCCGAAATCACCGTTGATTTCCTGCAGATATTCCTGGCCTCGCTTCTTGGCGGCGTACTCGGGATTCTCTTCTTCATCCCGTTCCGCAAGTATTTTGTAAAGGACATGCACGGCAAGTATCCCTTCCCGGAGGCAACTGCAACCACCCAGGTGCTCGTCAGCGCTCAGGCAAAGGGTTCAGGCTCTCAGGCCAAGACTTTGATTATCGCCTCGCTTATCGGCGGCATCTATGACTATGTCGTTGCAACTTTCGGTTGGTGGGCCGAGACCATCACCACTGCCGCAAGCTCATGGGGCGCCGCGGTTGCCGACAAGTTCAAAGTTGTCATGAGCTGCAACACGGGCGCCGCTCTGCTCGGCCTCGGCTACATTGTCGGCCTCAAATATGCGTTCGTGATTTTTGCAGGTTCCGTATTCGTCTGGTGGGTGATTATCCCGCTGGTAGCCTCCGGTTCCGTCGAAATGGCCGCTATGGGACCTGACGCCATTTTCAAAGACTATGCCCGCCTTATCGGCATCGGCGGCATCGCCATGTCCGGTATTATCGGTATTATCAAGTCATGGCCCATCATCATGCAGGCCGTGGGCCTCGCCGTGCGCGAAATAAAGGGTGGCGCAGCCAGGTCAGAGAAGCCCGTGCGTTGGCAGACCGACCTGAGCATGAAGTCGGTGGTGGCCTACATGGTAATCGCCCTCATCGCAACGTTCCTCTTCTTTTGGGTTGGCGTTATCGGAACGCTCTGGCAGGCCGTGGTCGCCTGGGTTGTGGTAACCGTGATAGCTTTTCTGTTCACGACAGTTGCCGCCAACGCAATCGCCATTGTCGGCACCAATCCCGTCAGCGGCATGACCCTGATGACGTTGATTATCGCTTCGGCAATCTTTGTCGGCATCGGCCTCAGCGGAACGTCGGGCATCGTGGCCTCCATGGTTATCGGCGGCGTTGTCTGCACGGCTCTCTCCATGGCCGGCGGTTTCGTGACAGACCTGAAGATCGGCTACTGGCTCGGCTCTACACCCAAGAAACAGGAAACCTGGAAGTTCCTCGGAACCCTTGTCAGCGCTGCAACCGTCGGCGGCGTGATTTTGCTGCTCAATCAGGTTTATGGCTTTTATGTGACTCCCGAACATCCCGATCCTTTGGTCGCTCCTCAGGCCAACGCCATGGCAAAAGTCATTGAACCGATGATGACCGGCGGCGAAACTCCGTGGATACTCTATTTCTGCGGTGCCGTCCTCGCCCTGCTTCTCAACTGGCTCGGGGTTCCGGCGCTGGCATTCTGTCTCGGCATGTTCATTCCTCTTGACCTCAACACTCCGCTGCTTGTCGGCGGCGCAGTTGCATGGTTCGTTCAGCACTCCACCAAAGACAAAGCCCTCGGCTCCGCGCGCCACGACCGCGGTACGCTCATCTCCTCAGGTCTCATTGCCGGCGGTGCGCTTTTCGGCGTCTTCGCCGCGCTGACAAAGTTCTGCGGCTTTGAATACACCTCGCCGCTGGGCGAATCAACGTCGCAGATTCTCGGTTGCGTGATGTATGCCGCAATTATCTGCTACCTCTGGTGGTCAAGCTGCCGTGCAAAGAAACTCACTGAATAAGCAGATTTTGGCCCTGGCGGTTCCCGCCATAGTTGCCAACATAACAACCCCGCTGCTCAGTTTGGTCGACATTGCCATTGTCGGCCATCTGGGCAGCGCGACTTTTGTCGCGGCCATTGCAGTAGGCGGCACTCTCTTCAACATGCTCTATTGGCTCTGCGGGTTTCTTCGCTTCGGGGCTTCGGGACTTGCGGCTCAGGCCTATGGCCGTGGCGACGATGCCGGCCGTCGGGGAATCGGAAATCAGTCGTTGCGCCTCGCCCTGATACTCGGTCTGGCGCTTGTTGTGCTCCGGTGGCCCTTAGGTGAGCTGGCGATGTGGATTCTCGACCCCGAGGCCGAGACCCGAGTCGCGGCGCTGACCTATTTCAACATTCTGATCTACGGCGCCCCCGCCGTGCTGATGCAATATGCCCTGACGGGATGGTTTGTGGGCAGTCAGAACACCCGCGCACCGATGTGGATATCACTGGCAATAAACGTCATAAATATTGTCGCGAGTCTGCTGCTGGTATTTGTTGCCGACCTCGGCCTCCGCGGAGTTGCCCTCGGCACGCTCATTGCCCAGTGGGCCGGTCTTGCAATCGGGCTCGGATTCTATTATTCATTTGTCAGACGTTGCGGAGCAAAGGCCCGTTATGCGATTCCGTTACGCCGCTTTTTCGCTATAAACGCCGACGTTTTTCTGCGCACTCTATGCCTCATTGCCGTGACTGTTTGGTTCACCCGCTCGGGTGCGCGCCAGGGCACCGTCATCCTTGCCGTCAATATCCTGCTGCTTCAGCTTTTCACCCTTTTCAGTTACTTTATGGACGGCTTCGCGTTTGCGGCCGAAGCTCTCTGCGGCAAGTTCTATGGCTCGGGCAATAGTGACGCCCTGAGCCGCTGCATTCGACGCATAATGGTGTGGGGTGGAGGAGTTGCCATTCTGTTCACACTCCTTTATCTCACCGGCGGCGACGCTTTTCTTGCGCTGCTGACCGACGACCTTACCGTTGTCAGCGCCGCCTCTGAATACCGCCTCTGGGCCGTTGCCATTCCTCTTGCCGGATTTATGGCCTTTACCTGGGACGGCATTATTATCGGCCTGACCCGCACGCGCCTGATGCTCCTGAGCATGGCTGCGGCCACGGCCCTCTTCTTCTCCCTTTGGGCCCTGCTGACCCCAACCCTCGGCAACCACGCCCTTTGGCTCTCCTTCCTCGCCTACCTCATTGCCCGCGGCCTCTTTCTTCCCGCCCTCTACAAATTCACCAACCGGCCGCAATAACTCGAAGAAGGGCGTTGCAAAAGAATGCAATACCCACTCATGCGTTCCCTTTATCAAATAGCTGCAGAGCAGCAAAAAGGCGCGTAGCGCCGCTACCATGATTAGCCCGGGGCAAAGACCGCGTCAGCGGTCGCCGCCCCGGGTTTGCTATGGCCCCGCCCCATCCTCAGAGGCGCGTCAGCGGCGAAACCAAAGTGTCGCCGCTAACGCGGCTCAAAGAATGATGTGGACGGCTGCTGCCAGACCTCGGGCCGCAGGCGCTGACGCGCCTATTGCCCGAGGCTAATCATGGTAGCGGCGCTACGCGCCTCCTCGCCGCTAACGCGGCAATCTTTCCTACGGTGCAGCGATTTCCATCTTTCATTTTCCGGTTTCGAAGTTTTTTTGTAAATTTGTCATTCCCTAACCAGTAAACAGTAACCATTAACCCCTAATTCTCGGCCAAAGGCCGAATAACATGACACAAGCCGGACAATACAGAAGTTCAGACAAAATGCGCGAGGTTATCGCTGACTCGCCAATGCTACTGATGGCGCTGAGCCGTTTCGGCATACCTTTGGGTTTCGGCGAAGACTCTGTGGCAAGGGTCTGCGAGCGCGCCGGAGTTGACGTCGGCACGTTTCTTGCAGTGGCCTCCCTGATCGGACGGCGCGTAGTGGCTATCGACGAGGTCTCACTCCCGGCACTCATCAGCTATCTCAAGAGTGCACACACATATTTTATCGACTTCTATCTGCCTCAGATTAGACGTAAGCTCATCTCGGCTATCAACTATGCCGGCGGCGAGGAAGTTGCGCTCGTGATTCTCAAGTTCTTCGACGATTACGTTGCCGAAGTCAAGCATCACATGGACTTTGAGAACAACGAAGTGTTCGGTTACGTCGAAGACCTTCTCCGCGGCAGGCGGCGCGCGGGATTCTCGATTGAAAGCGACTTTGTTGCCAACCACCAGCCGATAGCGACCAAACTCCGCGAACTCAAAGACATATTCATTTGTCACTATCATGGTCAGCAGACCGACAACGACCTGCTCAACCTGGTGCTTTTCGATATTATTAACTGCGAGCAGGACCTGATGAGCCACTGCGACCTCGAAAACCGCATCTTTGCCCCTGCGGTCAAGCGCCTCGAACGCAAACTGCGCCCGGGCGAGTTTTTGCCTGAAGCCACTGAAGGCTCCGCTCCGGGACGCGACTCCGAGGTGCATAACCTGACCGAGCGTGAAAAGGAGATTATCCGTAATGTTGCCCGCGGACTGAGCAACAAGGAGATTGCCGATAAACTCTGTCTCTCGCCCCACACCGTTGCCACCCATCGCCGCAATATCTGCGCCAAGCTCGACATCCACTCTGCAGCCGGACTGACAATTTTTGCCATCATCCACCACCTGCTGAAAGTTTCAGAGGTTAAAATCAACTGACTATGATCCATTTCTACGGACTCCTCATCGGGTTCGCATCATTTCTTATCATCGGCCTTTTCCACCCCCTGGTCATAAAAGGCGAGTATTACTTCGGTCAGCGCTGCAAATGGGCCTTCGCGATTGCCGGTGTTGCGCTCTGTGTTGCAACGCTCCTCGTCAGCAACATCATTGTCTCGGCCTTGCTTGGAGTCACGGCTTTCAGTTGTTTTTGGAGCATCAAAGAGGTTGCCGATCAGAAAGTGCGCGTTGAGCGCGGATGGTTTCCCGCCAACCCCAAGCGCAAAAATCCCTGATGTCTGATTACCTAAAATAAGCAGCAAAAGTTGCGCAGTTAGCGATAATTTCGTACCTTTGAGAAACTTTTAGATGGATAATGAATGCGAGTAATAATCGTATAGGCTTAATAATCAACATTTTACCCCCCCCAATAAGCTAAACGTCAGGGGCGGTATATTTGCGCCGCTACCCTTACTCTCAACCTCCTTTCCCGTTCGTTATTATTTCTGCTCCCGGCCCCGAGCCGCGGAGCCGCCCCGTCATGCATATATCTAATCAATCATTAACTTTATAAAAAACAATCAACAACATGAAAAAACATCTACTTCTAATCACGGTGCTTATGACTGCATCAACGTCGGTCCTCGCTGACTCTTATGCCGAGGGTACCGGAAGTGAAAGTGAGGAAATCACAATCAATGTTACCCCCGCCACAGGCACCCTTTCACGAACAGATACAGGCACAAGTACTTGGATGGATAAGTGGTCTGACAATGACAGAAGATTGAATATTCAAATCACAGCGTCCACTGCCTCTAAGAGATTTGATATGAAAGATAACTCGGGAGTGCTTGTAATGGCAAATGGAGGTGTGACTGCTACCTATACTTTTACCCCCTGCCCCGAGTACTATATCTCATCCATTTCTCTTGGTTTGGCGTATTCTTCGGGCGGCAGTTCCGGAAATACAGAAATATTTACCGTGGACGACAATAATTCTGTTACCGTAGCTTATGGCCAAACGGACGTACAGACCCTTTCGGCGACATACGATGAAGACAGATCTGAACCCGTTACGATTGTCGTTACCGGTGCGAATCTCGTGTGTGCCACGTCAGACTTCAATGTTACATTAAAACACGTTAAGGACACACATCAGGTATTCGTAGACAACTTCACGGAATATTTTCAGTCGAATTTAGATCCTTACACACATGTGGCGGTTTATAGCGAAACGTCCATTCAGACAACCCGCAGCGCGTTTGACAATCTTTTAACTGAATATTCAGAAAGATTCCCTGTAGATTTCAGCGCAGAAATCGATGCGCTGATTTTGGCCACTCCTCTTGATTTAGCGACTCCTCTCGCAGTAAAATTTAAAGGTCAGCGTGATACGGCGCAGAACAACTACTTATCAATAGATCCGGCGAATCCCGCAAATAGCCATACGGTGAACAACGGAGATGAACCCGCTCTCATTTGGCTTCTAAGCAAGGCCGATGGCGAGGAAAAAGTCCGTCTGACGCACTTTATGACAGGAAAAGAATTGAGCAATCATAATACTGCCAATACTGTTGTCGGCCTTGTCGAGGCCGGCCAGGGTTTTGATTTCTTGATCCATCCCATAAAGGTTTCAACAGATAGTTACCTTGTTGAACTTCATGATGGCAAGGCAAGTTGTAGCTATCTGCATGAGGGAACTAACAATCGTGTATTAAAATGGAATTCCGTTGCCGCAGGTTCGCCTTCGTCGGGATGGGAACTCATAGTTGTTGAGAATTACTCGGAGAGTCTGACCACGGATGTTGCATATGAATTTTCGCTTGATACTACCGACGACGCAGCGATGCACACGTTTACTTTCACGCATGAATCGGGTATTTCACGTGCCATTGGCACGAGCGGCGAAATCGTTATCCGCAAGATTACTTTCAAGTCAACGGAAGATGAGAATGAACCTGCAGCCGTAAAAGCACGGGTAGCAGAGAACAATTCGTATGAATATGCTGACGTGGAGCCTGCGGCTACTATCGATGTAGACGATGCTACCGCAACAGACAACGGCCTTATTCTGAGTTGCAACAGACTCGATGCCGGTTCATATGAAATGGCAGTTCCTGAACATGTATTCATGGTCGGTTCCGGTAGCACTGCCCGTCTGAACAAGGCTACGAAGAGCATTATTACGGTTGATGCCGACGGCGGCATTACCGATATTGATGAAGTCGCCGCAGCAGTTGCTCCGGTTGTTGAGGGTATCTATGACCTGCAGGGTCGCAAGCTGACCAAGCCGGTCAAGGGAATCAACATCATCAACGGCCGCAAGGTGTTCGTTAAGTAATCCAACGCATTATGCACGCAAGCATAATTTAACGATAAAGTCATCACTCACTCCAAAAGAGAGAAATGACGATTTGAATGACCGGAGGGCTTCGCCGAGAGGCGCGGCCCTTTTTTTTTACGCCCGCAGCCGAAATCACGGGGTGGGGTAAACATGATTAAGAACATGAATTTTTTATTTGGCTATTGATAAATTTGTGTTACCTTTGCAATATCATTTTCACCCTCAAAAAACAAATGTCATATGAAGAAGCATAACTTTTACGCCGGACCATCGATTCTGAGCGATTACACCATAGACCATACCATTGACGCCATACGCGATTTTGACGGCATGGGGTTGTCGCTTTTGGAGGTGAGCCATCGCTCCAAGCAGTTTGTGGGCGTTTTCAATGAAGCATGTGAGCTGGTAAAGGAGCTTCTCGACGTGCCCGAGGGCTACAGTGTGCTTTGGCTCGGTGGCGGCGCAAGCATGCAGTTCTGCATGGTGCCATACAACCTGCTGCGCACGAAGGCCGCATATATGGAGACGGGCGTCTGGGCCTCGAACGCAATCAAGGAGGCCCGCCTCTTCGGCGAGGTCGATGTCGTTGCCTCGAGCAAGGATAAGAACTTCAGCTATTTCCCGAAAAACTTCGTCATCCCGGTCGATGTCGATTACTTCCACTTCACCTCCAACAACACCATCTACGGCACCGAACTGCGCGAGGACCCCGAGAGTCCCGTGCCGCTGGTTGCCGACATGAGTTCCGATATTTTTACGCGCCGGGTCGACGTCAGCAAGTATGACCTTATCTATGCCGGCGCGCAGAAGAACCTGGCCCCCTCGGGCGTCACGCTCGTGATTGTCAAGAACGACGCTTTAGGCCATGTTGACCGTCAGATTCCGACGATGCTCAACTATATGACCCACATAAAGAAAGACGGTATGTTCAACACCCCGCCGGTGCTTCCGATCTACTCGGCGCTGCAGACCCTCAGATGGTATAAGGAGCGCGGCGGCGTTCTGAAGATGCAGCTTGCCGACGAGGAGAAAGCCGCCCTTCTTTATGATGCCATTGATTCGAGCCGCATGTTTGAGGGCACTGCCGAGGTTGAGTCCCGCTCGATAATGAACGTGTGCTTCGTGATGGCTCCCGAATATAAGGAGCGCGAACAGGAGTTTATTGATTTCTGCACTGCGCGCGGCATTGTCGGCATCAAAGGTCACCGCTCTGTAGGCGGCTTCCGCGCGAGCCTCTATAATGCCCTTCCGATTGAAAGCGTCAAGGTGCTGGTTGATGCAATCAAAGCGTTTGAGAAATGAAAGTATTGATAGCTACCGAGAAACCCTTTGCGGCGGTTGCCACGGAGGGAATGTGCAAGCTTTTGGCCGAGGCCGGCCATGAGGTGGTCTTGCTCGAAAAATATTCGTCGGCTTCGGAGCTGAAAGTCGCTGCGGCCACGGCCGACGCCCTCATTGTGCGTTCCGACAAGGTCACGGCCGACGTTATCGCTGCCGCGCCGCAGCTGAAGATTGTTGTGCGCGCCGGTGCGGGCTACGATAATGTGGACCTCGCCGCCGCATCGGCCCGCAACATCGTGGTGGAGAACACTCCGGGCCAGAATTCCAACGCAGTGGCCGAGCTTGTGTTCGGACTGCTGGTCATGGCCGTGCGCAAGATGTATGACGGAACGTCGGGCTCCGAGCTTATGGGCAAGACTCTGGGTTTGCAGGCCTTTGGCCAGGTCGGACGCAACGTTGCCCGCATTGCCTGCGGCTTCGGCATGGAGGTCAGAGCCCTCGATCCCTACTGTCCTGACAACGTGATGACCGAGGCCGGAGTCAAGCCCGTCCACGACCTGCGTGAACTCTATGCCGGCAATAAGTTCGTCAGCATCCATATTCCCGCAACCCCTGAAACCCGCGGCTCTATCGGCTATGAGCTGATTTCGCTGATGCCGCACGACGGTGTGCTCGTCAACACCGCCCGCAAGGAGGTAATCGACGAAGCCGGACTTGCCCGCGCGCTGAGCGAGCGCGCCGACCTGCGCTATGTTGCCGACGTAAAGCCTGACAACGCCGCCGAGCTCGAAGCCCTGGCCCCCGGTCGCGTCTTTTTCACTCCCAAGAAGATGGGCGCCCAGACCTCTGAGGCCAACATCAACGCCGGCCTTGCAGCCGCGCGTCAGGTTGCCGCTTTCTTTGCCACCGGCGACTGTCGCTTCCAAGTAAACAAATAACCCATTAACCGGTGCCCTCCGGCGCCTATAACCCATTAACCGGCGGCTCAGCCGCCATACCCCATGGAAATTAACAAAATTCTGAGTGATCTCGAGGCCAAGCACCCCGGCGAAAAAGAGTACCTTCAGGCAGTGCGTGAGGTACTGATGAGTGTAGCTGACGTTTACAATCAGCATCCTGAATTTGAAAAAGCGAAAATCATCGAACGCATGGTTGAGCCCGACCGCATTCTGACGTTCCGTGTCACCTGGGTCGACGACCGCGGCGAGGTGCAGACCAACCTCGGTTATCGCGTGCAGTTCAACAAAGCCATTGGCCCGTATAAGGGCGGCATCCGTTTCCACGCTTCCGTAAACCTCTCCATTCTGAAATTCCTCGGCTTCGAGCAGACTTTCAAAAACGCCCTCACGACCCTTCCGATGGGTGGCGCCAAGGGCGGCTCCAACTTCTCGCCCCGCGGCAAGAGTGACGCCGAAATCATGCGCTTCTGTCAGGCATTCATCCTCGAGCTTTGGAAGAACCTCGGCCCCGACCGCGACGTTCCCGCCGGCGATATCGGCGTAGGCGCCCGCGAGGTCGGCTACATGTATGGCATGTATAAGAAGCTCGTCGACGAGCACACCGGCACGTTCACCGGCAAAGGTCTCGACTTCGGCGGCAGCCGCATCCGCCCCGAAGCTACCGGCTTCGGCGCGCTATACTTCGTTGAAAATATGCTCAGGATGAAGGGCGACCACATTGCCGGAAAAACCGTGGCCATCTCCGGATTCGGCAACGTTGCCTGGGGCGCGGCCCTCAAAGCCAATGAACTCGGCGCAAAGGTCGTGACCATCTCCGGCCCCGACGGCTATATCTATGACCCCGCAGGCATTTCGGGCGAAAAGGTTGACTACATGCTCGAGCTCCGCGCCTCGGGCGAGGATATCGTCGAACCGTATGCCGAGAAGTTCCCCGGCTCGCAGTTCTTTGCCGGCAAGAAGCCCTGGGAGCAGAAGGTCGACATCGCCCTTCCGTGCGCTACCCAGAATGAACTCAACGGCGACGACGCCAAGTTGCTGATTGCCAATGGTGTCAAGATGGTTGCCGAGGTCTCGAACATGGGTTGCACGCCCGAGGCCATAGATGCATTCATCGAGTCGCGCACCACTTATGCTCCCGGCAAGGCTGTCAATGCCGGCGGCGTGGCAACCTCGGGCCTCGAAATGAGCCAGAACGCCATGCACCTGCAGTGGAGCGCCGAAGAGGTTGACCAGAAACTCCACTTCATCATGGACTCCATCCACGAGCAATGTGTCAAGTACGGCACCGAGCCCGACGGCTTTGTCAACTACATGAAAGGCGCCAACATTGCCGGCTTCATGAAAGTTGCCCACGCCATGATGGCCCAAGGCGTTCTTTGATGATAGATACGCATGCACATCTCTACCTCCCCGAATTCGGGGAAGACAAGTGCGCGGTCGTTGACCGCGCACTTGTTGCCGGTGTGGAGCTGATGGTTCTTCCCGGCATCGATGCCGACACGATTGCGCCCATCCGCGAGCTACACACCCTGCGCCCCGAGGCCACGGCCATGGCCGCCGGCCTCCACCCGACGGAAATCAACCCCTCGACCCGGCTCGACCACCTCGAGCGCATCGCCGACGCAATTACCAGTGGGCAGTGGGCAGTGGGCAATGGGCAGTGTACGGGGTCCAAAGCCCACTTGACAAATTCCACTACCTACTGCCCACTGCCCACTGCCCACTATGTAGCTGTCGGCGAAATCGGCCTTGACCTCTACTGGGACAAATCGCAACTCCCTCTGCAGCTCGAGGTCTGCGACGCCCAGCTCGACCTCGCCGAGCGCCTCGGCCTCCCGGCGATTATCCACTGCCGCGACGCCATGCCTCGGATGCTCGACCTCATGGAGAGCCGCCGCGGTCGGCTGCCCTGGATGGTGTTTCACTGCTACTCGGGCACGGCCGACGACGTCACGCGTCTGCGCCGCCTCCAGCCCGACGTCATGTTCGGAATCGGCGGAGTGCTGACATTCAAGAAGTCGCCCCTGCCTGAAATCGTGCCCCAAATCGGCCTCAACCACATCCTCCTCGAAACCGACGCCCCGTGGCTCGCTCCGGTGCCGATGCGCGGCAAGCAAAACGAAAGCGCCTACGTCCCCTACGTCGCCGCCAAACTCGCCGACGTGATGCAGATATCAATTGCCGAAGTCGATGCCGTCACGACCCGCTCCGCCCGCACCTTCTTTCGGTTGTAGCCCGTGCGCAGCCACCGATTAGTACACACAAACAATCACATATGCGAAAATTATTCATCCTGTTACTGCTTGCCGTTGCGTTTAGCGCGTCGGCCAAGTTGACGCAATTCATTGTGCGTGGCTACGTTGAGAAGCAAGATTACACAAAATCTACCTGAGGACGCGAATCGCTCGACAGTGTCTTTGTTGCTCTGGTCAAAAACGATACCGTTCCCGTGGACTTCAAAATGCTCGCGGGCGATGATGACCTGAAAATGACTACCGGCTATGAGATGCGCCTGCTCGCAAAGGGAGGCGTCGGCTCATACTCGCTGATTCTCAATCGTGAAGGTTACGAGCCGCTGCGCCATGACTTCAAAGTCGTGTCCGAAGGCCAGGATATTGTTTACCTCCGCTCCCTGCTGATGGAGCCCCGGCGCGAAAACACCCTCAATGAGGTCGAGGTCGTTGGCACGGCAATCAAGATGGTTATGCGCGGCGACACCGTTGTCTACGACTCGCGCGCTTTCAAACTCGCCGAGGGTTCCACGCTCGACGCCCTGATGCGTCAGCTCCCCGGAGCGCAACTCGCCGATGACGGCTCCATTACCGTCAACGGCAAGAAAGTCTCCTCTCTCCTCCTCAACGGCAACGACTTCTTCAAAGGCGACCCGGACGTGGCCCTCAAGAACCTGCCGGCCTACACGGTAGACAAAATCAAGGTCTATGACAAAGCGGAAAAGGATGATAACGTGACGTTGGCGTCGCAGAAACTCACTGACACCCCCGATGCCGAAAACCTCGTCATGGACGTGCAACTCAAAAAGGAGTTCGCCATGGCAACCATTTTCAATCTCGAGGGTGGCTACGGTCCGGGAATCTATAATGCCAACAAACCCAAGCGCTTTGATAGCCGCTACATCGGTCGCGCCTTTGCCATCGGGTTCGGCAAGAACTACCGCTTCAGCGTCTTCGGCAACTATAATAATATTAACCTATAACTTTCATTGAATTTACGTCATATATTGGGCGGTTGGCAATTTTTTACTGTCA
>CAZKOF010000035.1:0-20165 GCA_964554335.1 uncultured Bacteroides sp. | reverse complement strand
AAGATACGAATTATTTCTCTGATATGCAAATATTTAATTTATAGAACCTACCATAAATATATGTGAGGCTATGGTATTTTACCTTAAGACCTCTTTTCACCCACAAAGATAGTCATGGTCTTGACTTTCTTATTCACCGGGCTTAAAATATCGCTTTTTTTATGTAACTTTGCGGTAAACTAACCTCAATATGTATGATGATTCTCCAATCTTATTTTCATCGGTGACAGTTGCAATTTAGCAACGTCAACTCTGTTCGAGATAATGAAAAATTGAAGAATCAGTCAGAACACCTATAATAACTATGTCTGAATTGAATGAAGAGAGCAATATCGTTTCCGAGCCTATTGCCGTTTATAGGAACTACCGTATCAAAAGCGGAGATCAAGCGCGTGCGGTAGGGAAGGTCTATCTTGAAGAAGTTGACCTTGCGAACGTCATACTTTTCGGCCTTCCGGAAATAGATGACCGATATAATCTTTGGCGTCTTCCTCTTAAAGCCGTAAACGGCGATAGGATAGGTGAAATAGTCATAGATGCGAAGACTACCTTGATTGACAGGGATAAGTCTACCTCAAAAGAGATGTTGGAGAACCGATTATTAGGGAGGACTTCCCATAAAAAACGAACACAAAAAGATAAGGTAGTTCCCAAACTGTCAACACTCAGAAATACAATAGGTATTGGTGATTCTGAGGAACTTTTGGCGGATTTCCCTTCTGAATGCGTGGATTTAATTTTTACGTCACCGCCCTATTATAACGCTCGACCCGAATATGCCGAGTATTTATCATATGAGGAATACCTGTTTAAAATGAAAAAAATAATACACGAATGTCATCGGGTATTAAATGAAGGGCGTTTTTTTGTATTAAACGTTTCACCTGTTCTCATCCGTAGGGCAAATAGGAATGAGGCGTCACACAGAATAGCCGTGCCATTTGATTTTCATAGACTATTCATTGAAGAAGGTTTCGAATTTGTTGATGATATAATATGGGTAAAACCTGAGGGTGCCGGTTGGGCAACAGGACGCGGACGAAGATTTGCAGCTGATCGTAATCCGTGTCAATACAAGCCTGTTCCCGTTACCGAATATTTATTGGTCTATAGAAAAAAAACAGAGCGATTGATTGATTGGCTAATTCGCAAGCATCCGCGTCAGGAACTTGTGGAAAAATCCAAAATTGAAGATGGCTATGAAGTTACGAATGTTTGGAAAATCCATCCGGCGCATTCAAAGGAGCATCCTGCTATATTTCCTGAAGAATTAGCATCCAAAGTGATTAAATACTATTCTTTTGTAGATGACGTAGTTCTGGACCCATTTGGCGGTACGGGGACTACGGCAAAGTCTGCAATAAAGTTAAACAGACGTTTCGCGTTACTGGAAAAAGATAAAAAATATTTAAAGTCAATAATAAGTTCTGTGAACTCTGCATCTCAAAATGCAAAGTTGGATATAAATTGGATAAATCGCCCTGATTATGTTTAAAGACCTCATTCCTCATCAAAGCTTAGAGCTGGTTAAATATAGCGGCTCGCAGATTATCGATAGACTTGGAAAAGAAATAATATCTCATGTTGTTATATCAGTCCTCTCAGGAGAGAATTTGAGAAATCTTACTGAAAGCCTGACGCAACGCAGGTTGTTATTGATGAATTCCGGTCTATTTGTCACTTTTCTAAAGGCGTTGTCATCATATGATAATTTCACAAGCCAGATGTCGTCAATTTTGGCTGAAGAGTTATCTGAGTCCAAAAACGCGAAGAAGAATCATAGGCTTTCTGATAGTGAGAAGCAGTTTTTGTTGTGGTTTTTAGGGTTAACATTGAAAAGCGTTGAGAATGTTACTCGTGGGGACAGTGGCTTAAATGATTATATATCGGAACTCGATGCTAATTTGGTAAGTATTGCAGAAACCGTTGAAAAGTACTATGGGCATTTGGATTTAAAAGTTACTCTCGATAAATCTGAGCATAATCTTAAATGGCCGGCTCTTTTAAGATGTATGCTCGCAATGGGTGCTCAGACTCTTACGATAAGGGGATCCGAAAAATCTATATATGGCAAATTGTTTGAGAAGTTTGTGTTAGGTAGTGCAATAACTCTGATGGGTGGTACGTATGTGCATAAGGATGATACAACTCAAGACAGAATGGCCTTTTGGCTATCTTCGGATAATAATGACCGTAGAGAAAGTGATGCAACATTGCTCCTGCGTCCCGGGATTGGGATTTGTTTTGATATAGGTTTTATTGGAAAAGGCAATCCCGAGGCTGCAATGGACAAGCTTACGCGGTATGATAATCTGCTCCAACGAGGTAAACGCAGGAATGTTATGTCGACGATCGTTTTGATTGACTCGATTGGTGAGTCCAGCAGGGCACGTCGCATAGCGGAAGAGACTGGCAGCTACCTTATTCAAATGAGCGGTTCATATTGGATAAAGCAATTAGCGGAAGATATTCATGAGGTTTATGAAGGATTTGATATTCCATTGTTGCATATGTCAAATGAAGAGTCTTTGGAATATATCAAGTCAGAAGTCCCAAAAATCGACTTATCTAAATTTTTATCTCCGGTTGACTGGGATGCAACTATTATGTGATTTTAATACTTAAATACCCCTGCGTATTAAATAGTTATCAGCACGGGGTATTTAAGTGTTGAAAAATTTGCGTGGGTTAGGAGAAGAAGTGGGATTCGGTGGGGTCGGGAGAGAGGGAGGTGACGCGGAAGCCGCCGTCGGTGGCGGTCAGGGTCAGGTTGCCGGGAAGGCCGGGCAGGATGTCGCCGTCGCTGACCCATTGGGCGGGAAAGGTGGGGTCGACAGTCGAGGGTCTATGGCGTCGCGCGAGAAGATGAAAGCGCGGTTGCGGTTTTCGCTTTGTCCATGACATAGAAGGCGAATGGCTTCGGTGTGAGTTCGTCAAGGTCATTGTTGTCATGCCATTTACCATCGGTTATATGGATGTTAGCAGGTATGCTTCCCCGTAAGTCAAGCAATGTATGCATTTTAACAACTCCCTTGCTATACTTGCCCAACGCCCATGCTGCGAGTTTGATACTGGTTGATATGGTTGTGGAGTCTAACGCATAGATTACCTTATCTATGGTTATCTCAGAGAGTTTGACCATTGAATACATTGGTCGCCCCAATCCGATGAGATAGAAGCCGAGGCCATCAAATATACGATAATCACGACTTTCGTTCGCCCGAGACAATGATGTGTGATTCACTGTCTTGCGAAAACCGAGGTGATAAAGTATGGGCATAAAAACGGGTCAGCGGACAGAAGCGGTTGGTAACACACATCTTCGACGTGGTCAACTGTAAAATGATTAACTTTGTGGCATGAAACCTGAACAACTGCTAAGAGCGATACTGCCATCAGTCATCGTAGACAATTTTGACATAGACCGCTTTGAGAAGACAGATACCCGATTTGATATCTGGCTCGATGAGAAAAAGGTCCAGATGCGCGAGGACAAGAAAAATTCCGATGTAATTGCGTATGGATTTGGCGAATATCACAATATCCGGGACTTTCCGATACGCGGACGGGCGACATGGCTGCATGTACGCAAGCGCAAATGGCTTGACAAGACAACAGGCGAGATATTCAGTTACAACTGGGACCTGTCGGAATACGACAGCACGCAGCTCAATGAGGAGTTCGCTCTTTTTTTAAAAGAGGGAGATTGACACCACACCAGTAAGTATCAAGGTATTGGGAGAGCGCAACGGTGTGAACGGACAGACCTTGCGCAAGCAGTATAAGGAGAAGCTGAGCGACTACCGCAGTTGGAATCAACTGGAGCATGCCGAAAAGTATGTCCTTTTCCCCGCCAACATCGGTCCGGATATGAGTCTTGATGAGACGTGTCTTAGCAATGGCGATGTCTACACGATAGTGACGAACAAGGCCGCCCATGGCCGCAAAGGCGCGCTTGCCGCCATGGTCAAGGGGGTGGCCTCGGAGGTGGTCAGTAGCATCCTGAAGAAAATTCCCTTAAAGAAACGGCTGGAAGTCAAGACGGTAACAACGGATTTGTCTTCGGCTATGATGTTGACTGTCAGGACGGCATTCCCCGCAGCGAAGTTGGTGAACGACCGCTTCCATGTACAGCAGCTGATGTCCGAGGCGGTTGATCAACTGCGTATCCGCCACCGCTGGGAGGTGCTTGACCAAGAGAATAAAGCGATTAAAGAGCATCGGGCAAAACGTAAGGCCTGCCGCAACAGTCAAGAACGTGATTTACCGGTGCAATGGGCGCCATGCCTTATGGAAAATGGGGAGACCATGCCGCAGATAATGGCCCGCAGCCGTCATGTCATTCTCAAGCATAAGTCAAAATGGAATGAGCAACAATCAATCAGAGCCAAAATACTTTTTGAAAAGTTCCCGGATCAGGAAAAAGCCTACTCCCTATACCTTGGCCTGGTTGACATATTCAACAAAAAGTCCATACCCGATGAGGCAAGGCTTAATCTGGCAAGGTGGTATAACGATGTCGAGAAGCTCGATAACCGCGAGTTCAACAAAGTGCTTGAAACTTTTGAAAATCACAACACAACCATAATCAATTACTTCGAACAGAGGCTGACAAACGCATCGGCAGAATCCTTCAACGCCAAGATAAAGACGTTCCGCACGCAGTTCCGCGGTGTCGGAGACATAAAATTCTTCATGTACCGCCTATCGAAACTTTACAGTTGACCACGTCGAAGATGTGTGTTACCAACTGCTTCTGTCCGCTGACCCGGAATCAGGTGGTGCTCTATGTGTCTGTTATTGTTGGAGTTGTTGCTCTTTTGGGAATGGTCTGGGGACTGGTGTTCAAAGATAAGTGCGCAACGTGGATGCAGTGCTGCCGCATTGAGCTTCGCGACCTGATGTTTCCCTATGCTTTCGCGTTATCGGCGCTGATTCTGGAACAGAACGGCATCGACGCCACGCTCGGGTTGTGGTTCGCAATCGCTCTTGCCGCCGTGGTCATCATCGCCTCTCTCTTTCCCCGAAAATAATTTGAGCGCTGCCGCCAAAGCAACCATGAGGCGCATCGCGCCGCCAACCATTATTAGCCCCGGGCAATGGCCGCGTCAGCGGTCGCAGCCCGGGGCTACATATAGTTATCGACGCTACGCGCCTCCGAGCTGCTCTGCAGCAATCTTTTCATTTTTCATTTTCCCCCTGTTTTTGCTACCTTTCCGGTATATATGCAGCAGACGCCGAAGGTCAGCGCTCTATAGCGGGTGTCGGCAAACCCGGCGCGGCTCATCAACCGGCACATGTCGTCGCGCTGCGCAACCGCCGCGATGCTCTCGGGCAGGTAGCTATAGGCGCGCGCGTCTTTGCTGACAATGCGCCCGACGGCAGGGATTATTGCCCGCGTATAGAAGCGGTAGAGCGGCTTGATAACGGGGTTTACCGGGGTTGACAACTCGATGACGCAGAGCATGCCGCCGGGTTTGAGCACGCGCCTCATTTCGCGATATCCGGCCTCGAGGTCCGCAAAGTTGCGGACTCCGTAGGCAACCGTGATGCAGTCGAACGAGGCGTCGGCAAAGGGTAGGGCCAGGCAGTCGGCAGGCAGGAATTCGATTCGCTGCCCGAGGTTCGCTTTTCTGACTTTTTCGCGCCCGACGGCGAGCATCCCCGTGCTGAGGTCCACTCCGGTAATGCTGGCGCCGTTGATTTTGCGCGCGAGCATGATGGCGAGGTCTCCCGTGCCGGTAGCGACGTCCAGAATCTTTTCGGGGGCGCGGTCGCGCAGCATCCCGACGGCGGTTGACCGCCAGAGGCGGTCAATGCCGAAGGTCATTGCGCGGTTCATCAGGTCATAGGCCGGAGCGATGGAGTCGAACATTTGTTCGACCTGGCGCTCTTTCGGGGCCTCGGACCCGTAGGGGGTTATTTTCTCTACCTCAGGCATTCAGTCGGTTAAGGCAGTCAATAACGTTGGCTTCGATGCGCTGCTCGAGGTTCTCTTCGGCAGCGGGTTGGAAGGTGCGGCCCGTGATGTGCTCATATAGCTCGATGTAGCGCCGGCTGACTGAGTCGACGAATCCGGGGGTCATTTCGGGTACGGTCTGGCCGGCTTTTCCCATGAAGTCGTGTTCGATGAGCCATTGGCGCACGAACTCCTTGCTGAGCTGGCGCTGGGGTTCGCCTTTGGCGAAACGCTCCTCATAGCCCTCGGCATAGAAGTAGCGCGAGGAGTCGGGGGTGTGGATTTCGTCGATGAGGATTACCTTGCCGTCAACGATGCCGAACTCATATTTCGTGTCGACCAAGATCAGGCCTTTTTCGGCGGCCATCTGCGAGCCGCGGGCAAAGAGAACGCGGGTGTACTCCTCGACCTTTGCGTAATGTTCGGCGCTGACCAGACCCTGACGGATGATTTCCTCTTTCGAGATGTTCTCGTCGTGGCCGGCGTCGGCTTTTGTCGTCGGGGTGATTATCGGTTCGGGGAACTTTTGGTTCTCCTTCATGCCCTCGGGGAGCTTCACTCCGCAGAGCTCGCGGGCGCCGGCGGCATATTCGCGCCATGCGGAGCCGGTGAGGTAGCCGCGGATAATCATCTCAACGCGCAGGCCTTCGGCTTTGCGGCCAACGGTCACCATGGGGTCCGGAGTGGCGAGCTTCCAGTTGGGCACGATGTCGGCCGTGGCGTCAAGGAAATATGTCGCAATCTGGTTGAGTATCTGGCCCTTGTAGGGGATGCCTTTGGGTAGCACCACGTCGAACGCCGAGATGCGGTCGGTTGCGATCATGACGAGGGTGTCGGGGGCAATTGCGTAGACGTCGCGGACCTTGCCGTGATATACGCTCTGCTGGCCGGGGAAGTTGAAGTCAGTGGTTAAGAGTGTGGTGGACATTGAAATGTGAGGTTATTGGGTTATGTCTGACGTGTCGGCTTCGTCGGATGTGCCCGATTTTACCGACTTATCGTATTTTTCGTATGCTTCAACAATCCGCTGCACGAGTTTTGCGCGGACAATGTCTTTTTTGTCGAACTCGACGCGACCTATGCCTTCAATTCCGCGCAATACGTTCAGAGCGCGTATCAGTCCGGAACATTGGGTCCGCGGCAGGTCAATCTGCGTGATGTCGCCCGTGATTATCATCTTGGCGTTCATTCCCGGGCGCGTAAGAAACATCTTTATCTGGTGGGTGGTCGTGTTCTGCGCCTCGTCGAGAACTATGACTGCGTCCGAGAGCGTGCGTCCGCGCATGAATGCCAGCGGTGCGATCTGGATGACCTTCGTTTCCATGTATTCTTTCAGCTTTGCCGCCGGAATCATGTCTTCGAGGGCGTCATACAACGGCTGAAGGTAGGGGTCGATTTTGTCTTTCATGTCGCCGGGAAGAAAGCCGAGTTTCTCGCCGGCTTCAACCGCCGGACGCGACAGGATGATTTTGCGGACCTCTTTGTTTTTCAGCGCGCGCACCGCCAGGGCTATGGCAATATAAGTCTTGCCGGTGCCTGCCGGACCGAGGGCGAAGACCAGGTCGTTGGACGTAAAGGCCTTGACCAAGTCGCGCTGATGGGGTGTGCGTGTCTGAATGGGTTTGCCTGTGACACCATAGATTATCGCTTCGTCGCCTTTGATTTCCGAGGGCTCGCAACCGTGGATGATGTCGAGGATATTCTCTTCGGTGAGCTTGTTATATTTTGCGCAGTGTTCTTCGAGTTCGTGAATTGTCTTTTCGAAAGCCTCGGTTTCACTGTCCTCGCCGATTACTTTCATGACTGACCCGCGGGCAGCAATGCGCAGTTTGGGGTGCAGGTTCTTGATGAGCTGCATGTTGGAATTGTTGATTCCATAGAAACTCACTGGGTCGGCTCTGTCGATGATTATTATCCGCTCAATCATTGTGGTTGCAAAATTAGTAAAATTTCAGCTATCTAACAACTCGGCGGCGCCAAATGTTAGCTTTGGGCGGCATTGTTGGGCAAATTAGAGGAAAATTTCGTAACTTTGCAAAAAATTCGTCATATTTGAATTCATTATGTTGAAAACCCTGCTCATAACCTTTGCGTTCCCGCTTTTCGGGCTTGTATCGCAGGCTCAGACTCCGGCAGAAATTTTCGGTCAGGAGTCGGTGTCCGACTCTTTGCTCGCCGCAACCGATACGATTGGTCCCGAGGTGATTGTCGATGACCTCCCCGCCGTTGTCTTCCTTCCGGCAGTCTATACCGGCTATGATCTCTCGCTTCCCTCCGAGCAGGAGATGTTCTCTTTTTCCGTCGATGATGACTATTTGCCGGATTGGCTTGTCGGAGCCATGCGCTCGCGCCTCTATGCCAATCGTCTGATGCAGACTCACGCAATCAATGCCCTCTGGCAGGTTCCGTATAACATCGAAACCATGGCCGCGCCTCCGAAGCAGTATGTTGCAAAGGCCGACCCCATTACCGCAGCAACGATTTTCGAGGAAATCGGTGCCGTGCCCGGCGCCGTGACGGTCGATAAAGTGGCCGCAATCGAAACCCAGCAGGAGGTGCGCAAGCATCATTGGCTCAATAAGTTCAACGTGTTGCTCCAATTCTCCCAGGCTTTTGTGAGCCCCAACTGGTATCAGGGCGGCAATAACTCGCTCAACCTCCTGGCCGACTTTAAGTACGAGTCGAAGCTCAACACGAAGTTTCATCCCAATCTGTTGTTTGAGAACTTCTTCCAGTGGCGCACGGTGATGACCTCCACGCCCGACGATGAGTTCCGCCCGTACTCGCTGACCGAGAACTTCCTCCAGATTAACTCCAAATTCGGTTATAAGGCGATATATAATTGGTACTATTCAGTCCAGGGAACCATTAAAACCCCGATTTTCCACGGCTATAAGCGGGGAACCGAAACGCGTACGGCCTCATTCATGTCGCCCGGCGAATTCAACCTCGGTATCGGTATGACATATAACCTCAAGACAAAGAACGACAAGTTCAACCTGAGTCTTTCAATATCCCCCCTCTCTTATAACCTAAAAACCGTTATTGACGAAGAAGTCGATGAAGTTGCCCAGGGACTCGAAAAGGGCCATAAGGGATTGAGTCAGATAGGTTCCAACTTCGAGGCGAACTGGGAGTGGAAAATTTGCTACAACGTCAGCTGGAAGTCGCGAATCTTCTTTTTCACCGACTATGAGAAGTATCAATATGACTGGCAGAACCAGTTCGCGTTCACTATCAACCGCTGGCTCTCGGCCAACCTCAACGTTGACTTGCGCTACGACACTTCGATGCACGAAACCACCAATTGGAAAAAAATGCAGGTCCGCGAGCTATTCTCCCTCGGCTTCTCCTACACCCTCAGCCACTGATTCACTCCCCGCAGGGTATGCGAAACCGTTGAAGAATGACTTTGAAATTGTCCTGAGCGGTCAGGCAGGTGTCGATCAGATATCCTTTTATGGCCGGCCAGTTGCGCAATCCGTTGTAATAGAAAAGTTTCAACTCGTCGGTAATGACGAAAGGAACGTAGCCGTTTCTGAGCAGTTCGCGAAACATTATCAGACGGCCAACACGCCCGTTGCCATCCTGAAACGGATGTATCGACTCGAAGCGTTGATGAAAGTCAATGATATCCTCAAACGTTATCTCCTCCTTTGAGTTGTAGTCGCGCAAGAGTGACTTCATGTCGGAGCGTACATTTTCAGGCAGTGATGTTTCGTTGCCTCCGACCTCGTTTGGCAGCCTTTTATATTCTCCAGCGGCAAACCAACCTTTCCTCTCATCCGAGGTGCCTGACTTCAGGATCAGGTGAAGTGTCTTTATCAACTTTTCCGTGAGTTTTCCCCCGGTGTTGTCAATGATATAGTCAATGGCTCTGAAATGATTGGTGGTCTCGATGATATCATCAACATTGACCGGCAACCCGGTAATGCCGACTGTGTTGGTCTCAAAGATGTGGCGTGTCTGGTCGTGGGTCAGCCTGCTCCCTTCGATGTGGTTGGAGTTATATGTCAGGTCAATCTGCAGGCGGTGATATATTCCGCCTTTCACCCGCCCCTCTTTCTGCTCTCTCAGGGCCTTCAACAGGGGGCTTGGCTGACGTGACGATTTCTTTGTCGGGATTTCTGCCTCGACAGGAATATTCCATGTTTTCCCTACGCGGAAGGCGCCGGCAATTTTGCCATGGGCGCAATAGTTTCTGGCAGTTCTGTCGGGCACGCCATGCAGTTCGGCCCATTCTTTGACGGAGATATATTCCATTTTCGGCAAGTTTTCGGGGATTTATGTTGCAAATATACGCAAACTTGCCGATATCGGCAAGTTCTGGCCCGTAACTTTAGCGTGGCGTTACATTGCCAATGCGGCCAGACGTGCGCGCAGACGGGGCCACGGTTGAAGCAGCACGGGCTCTTCGTTGACGTCGATGCGGGCGTAGTAGTGTCCGGTGGTGGAGCGCATGAGAATGAGCTGCATGTTGGCGGCCATGGGCACGACGTTGAACGTCTGCCAGTGGTCGGCAACCGTGTCGAAATAGTGGGTCAGGTAGTAATATCCCGGCAGGCGCATCAGCGACAGCAGCGGCATTAGCGTCTCGGCGTGGCCGAAATGGAGGCTCACTGTGGTTGTTGATCTTCCGGCAATAAAATCGTCGACCTCCTGAATCATGTTGTTTACCAGCGGGGCGGCGATGTCGGCGGGTAGGGACGAGATTGTTGTCTGCGTGCGCGAGAGGTATTGACGCAGGTTGTCGATGCGCCAGAGGGCGTTATATTCTTCCGGAGTCAGCAGCTCCATCGCCGAGTCGGCGTCGGCGAGCCCCATTGCCGCGAGCGAGGAAACTACGTAGTAGGCCGCGGAGGCGAGTTCTTCGGCTTCGGCTTCGCCATAGCCGGCGCCGCTGATAAGCTCGCCAACGAGGGCGCGGGCGGGCGAAATCTTGACCGTGTAGTCATTGAGCACGCCTTTATAAGGCTTCTCGCGGGTCCAGGCAATGTAGGCCGAGTCGGTCGAGAACGGGCGCATCAGGTAAGAGTATTCTTTGCCCGAAACCGTAGTGACTGATCCGAGGCCCGACTGCATACGTCGCACAACACCCGTGAAGGCGTTCATCGACTCGACGCAGCGCCCGACGTAGCTCGAGATTGCCGTGACCTGTTGGTCGACGACGAGCTGCGGAAAGGCCATACAGAGGCGGTAGGCGATTCCGCGCTGCTCGGCGCGCCCCAGCGAGTCGAGTTCGCCCCAGCGGTCATTGCTGAGCTCGATTGCCCGGCGTGTGATTGCGAGCAGGCGTCGGCCCCGCGGGGTGAGGGCGTCGGAGTGGGCCGTCAGGTGGCCTTCGACCGTCAGGAAGCGCTCGGCCGAGGTCGCGTAGCGCGAGCCGTGGAGTCCGACGTGATAGATCATGACGGGCGTCAGAGTGTCGGCCGGCGCGGCAACGCTGTCGCGCGCGGGGTAGGGCATGCGGCTGCCGCGACATTGGTCGAGGCTGAAAGTTTGAGCGGCCGCTATTAGGGCGACCGCTGCAAGTATGGTTAAAGTCAGAACCCGTTTCATCGGTTGGCAATAATCTTTGCTATCTCAACGATTACTTCGGCGGCTTTGTTGAGTGACTCTATGGGAATGAACTCATAGCGGCCGTGGAAGTTAAGTCCGCCGGCAAAGATGTTGGGGCAGGGCAGGCCCTTGAAGCTGAGCTGCGCGCCGTCGGTGCCGCCGCGGATGGGCACGACTTTCGGCGTCAGGCCGGCGTTTTTCATTGCCTGCTCGGCGATGTCTACTATATAGCTTACAGGCTCGACTTTTTCGCGCATGTTGAAGTACTGGTCTTTGATTTCGAGCGATGCGCAGTCGGGGAATTCCTTGTTGATTTTGCGGGTAAGGTGCTCGAACTCCTTTTTGCGGCGCTCAAAGCGGTCGCGGTCAAAGTCGCGGATAATATATGTCAGCTCGGTCTGCTCGACCGTGCCCTCCATTCCGACCAGGTGATAGAACCCTTCGTAGCCTTCGGTGTGTTCGGGTGTTTCCCAACGCGGAAGCATGATTGCAAATTGCGTGGCCACGCGCATGGAGTTGACCATCTTATGCTTGGCATAGCCGGGATGTACGTTGCGCCCTTTAAAGATTATTTTGGCAACCGCGGCGTTGAAGTTTTCATATTCCAGCTCGCCGATTTCGCCGCCGTCCATCGTGTATGCCCAGTCGCAGCCGAAGCGTTCAACGTCGAACTTATGCGCGCCGCGGCCTATTTCCTCGTCGGGGTTGAAGGCAATGCGGATTTTTCCGTGCTTGATATCGGGGTGTTGTTGTAGATATTCAACCGCGCCCATGATTTCGGCGATGCCCGCTTTGTCGTCGGCGCCGAGAAGCGTGGTGCCGTCGGTGGTCACGAGGTCTTGGCCGACGTAGTGGAGCATCTCGGGGAATTCAGACGGGCGCAGGTAGATGCCCTCCGTGGCGTTCAGGCAGATGTCGCCGCCGTCGTAGCCGCGGACAATCTGCGGGTTGACGTGGCGCCCGGTCATGTCGGGCGACGTGTCGAGGTGGGCGATGAAGCCGACCGTCGGGAGCGGTTTGTCGGTGTTTGCCGGGAGGGAGGCCATCAGGTAGCCGTTCTCGTCGAGCGATATTTCTGTCAGGCCCATTTCGCGCACTTTCTCTTCAAGATACTGTGCGAACTTATATTGACCCGGTGTCGAGGGGGTCATGTTCGTCAGTTCGTCGCTTTGGGTGTCGAACTTGACGTAGTCTAAAAAGCGGTCAAGTGTATTCATATGCCGGTTTTAAGATCGTTTATGGATTGGTTTCGGGGGTTGCTGCCTTCGGCAGGGTGAAGATAAATTCAAGTCCGTGGGGGTGGGCGTTGCGCACGATGATTTCGCCGCCCAGTGCCGCGAAAGTGCTCTTGACAATCGGCAGGCCCAGGCCGGTGCCGCCGCTCTTGCGTGCGCGCCCCTCGTCTATGCGGTAGAAGCGATCAAAGAGGTGGGCGATGTGCTCTTCGCCGACTCCGGTTCCGTCGTCTGAAAAGCGGAAAGTATAGAACTTCTCGTCTTCGCCGACTATCGAGAGCGTCATCTTGGTGCCTTTGGAATATTTCGCGGCATTGCGGACGAGATTGATTATCGCGTTGTTGAGCAGCGTGTAGTTGCCGCAGATGTTCGTGTCGAACGGTATGTCCCATTCAAAGGCGAGGTTGCCGCCGATGTCGCTGACTTCGAGGTCATTGGCAATGGCATAGACGAGGTCGTGGAAGTCAAAGTCGGTGACTTCGACCTGCGAGGCTCCCTCCTCCAGACGCGTGATTGAGCTGACGTCCTTCAGCAGTTGGGTCAGGCGGTCGGTGTGCTCCTGGGCCTTGCGCAGGAAGTTGTTGCGCAGCTCAGCGGGCATCTCGGGGTCTGACAGGATGGTGTCGATATACCCTTTGATAACCCCTACCGGGGTCTTGATTTCGTGGTTTAGGTTGTTGGCTGTCTGGTGCTTGACTCTCGCTTTCTCTTCGTTGGCGCGCAAGGCGACCTGATGCTCATGCTCCATTCGCTTGGTCGCATGGTCTTTGTCGACGTAGAGGCGGATAATCTCGCGGGTGACGTCGCCGATTTCGTCGTGTGAAAAGTGTATGGAGTTCAGGTCAATGTCGCGATCTTCAGCCGCGCGGCGCGCAAACTCGTGGAGCGTTGTCATCGAGCGGGTGACTTTTGCCGAGAAGATCCAGGTCAGAACCGTCGCCGTCAGGGCCATGACGATTACCAGAACCCAGATTGCCGTGTTGTAGCCGAGGGCGTGAACAAACGAAGGCGTGTAGGGCACGGACGCCAACGAACGTATCTCGCCGTCGTTCGATGTCATCAGCGAGAACATCGACTCGGTTTTGCTGATAAGGTTGGGGCGCACGTTGGTTGCCTCGCCGCGTTCGTCGGCAAGGTCAAGTTCCGGAATGGCTTTATGGTCCGTGTCTTCGATGAGAATCAACTGGCCGATGCCGGCTATCGGCTCGTCGTTCTCGTTATATACGGTGATGCTCAGGTTGTTGAGCAGTGTGTTGCCGTTGTAGTCCGCAATGAAGTCAAGAACCGTCTGAAGGTCCTGACCGTGCTCATAGGCGTCGAGCACCGTGGCGTTGACGTTGCGCAGCTGGTTCTCGTGGATAGAGCGGCGAACGTCCTGCTCGTTCGATATCGTGTACCAGACGAGCATACCGATTGTGACCCAGAGCATCAGCACCTGAGGGAGAAATAATTTCCAAAATAGACTAAATGACCTCTTTAAAGCCATATCCGAATCCCACGCGAGTTTCAATGTGTCGGCCGTATTCGCCGAGTTTCTTGCGCAGTCGGGTCAGGCTGGTGTCGACGGTGCGGTTGCTGACAATCACGTTGTTGGCCCATACGGATCGGATAATCTCCTCGCGCGAGTAAATTCGGTTACGGTGCTCGAGGAAGAACAACAGAAGGTCGAACTCGGTCTTCGAGAGCTGCTGGAGAACTCCGTCGATATAACATATTTTTTCATTGCGGTTCAGCCGCAGTCCTTTGAAGATGATGTCTTCCTCATATTTGGCTTTCGAGCGGTTGGCCGTGATGTGGGCTGATATATTGCTGCGGCGCAAGACCGAGCGCACCCGGGCTATAACCTCCGGAATAGAGAACGGCTTGGTGATATAGTCGTCGGCTCCGATATTAAGTCCCATGACCGTATCGTCTTCGTCGGCAAGGGCTGTGCAGAAAATAATCGGTTTGTTCTCGAGCTCATCGATATTCTTGATTCTGTGGGCGAAATCAAATCCGCTCATCTTGTCCATCATTATGTCAACGATAAAGAGCGAGTATGAGGGCAGGTCCAACTCCAGGGCCTCTTCGGCCGAAAAGGCGATGTCAACCTCATATCCCTCCTTGACCAAATTGTAGCGTAAAATTTCACAAATCGACTCTTCGTCGTCAATTACAAGTATCTTAACTCGCATAGTGGCAATGGCAATATGTTATGTCAATTTTATAGACTACAAAAATAGAGATTTTGCCGTTAAACGGGTTATAATTTCGGGTTAAAAAAGGTTAAAAACCACGATTTCTCTAAACCTTTCCCCCGGTTTCATTGTCTAAAAGGTATCTTTACTGTATTTGCACTGTGATTTTTGATATTAGATTTAAGGTTTAAGATTAACGGTCTGTCGTGAGACAACCGTTTTTTTATGCAAGGAGTCGGTTGGCCGGCGCGCATTGTCAAGAAAGGCGACAGGCTGCATCGCAGCCCGACACGCAACGCCCGATATGGAGTTTGGCAATGTATGTGCACATGTTTGCGGGATTTGTGCTTTTTTTGTACCTTTGCACGCAATAAACGTTTAATTCATGAAATTCACAGATAGAATGTCATTTCCGATTCTGACGGCCGAAGAGGCCGCAAGCCATATCCACAACGGTGCGACCATCGGCTTGAGCGGATTTACCGCATCCGGCGCTCCTAAAGACACTTTCGACGCCATAGCGAAAGTCGCCAGGGACGAACATGATGCCGGACGCCCCTACAAGGTCAGCCTCTTCACCGGAGCCAGCACCAACATGCACGTCGACGGCGCCCTCTCGCTCGCCAATGCCATTGACCGTCGTGCCCCTTACCAGAACACCCCCGACCTGCGCAAGCGAATCAACAGTCACGACGCACACTACTTCGATCTCCACCTCAGCGAAATGGCCCAGAAGCTCCGCTATGGCTTCTACGGCCCCATGAACTTCGCCGTTATCGAAGCCGTCGATGTGCGCGATGACGGACGCCTCGTGCTCGGAACCGGGGCCGGGATATCAACGACCATCGCCAACATGGCCGACAAAATCATCATCGAGCTCAACTCCGCAATTTCGACGAAGCTCGAAGGCCTCCACGACCTCTACCTCCCCCTCGATCCCCCTCATCGCCGCGAAATTCCCATCTACAACGTCAATGACCGCATCGGTTCCCCCTACCTCTACGTTGACCCCAAGAAGGTCATCGGAGTGGTGCCTACTCATGTGACCGACGGCGTTAAACCGTTTTCCGCCCTTGACGAAACCTCCGAGCGTATCGGCGCAAACGTCTGCGAATTCCTTATCCACGAACTCAAAACCGGACGCCTCCCCAAAGAATTCCTACCCCTCCAGAGCGGAGTAGGCAACGTTGCCAACGCCGTGCTCTACGGCCTCGCCGACGCCCATGAAATCCCCCCGTTCACGATGTACACCGAAGTGGCCCAGGACGCCGTCCTCGATCTCATGGAACGCGACCGTTGCAAATTCGTCAGCACATGCTCGCTGACCATGAGCGACGAAGCTCAGGCCCGCCTCTTTGCCCATGACCACGACTTCTGTCGCCGAATCTGCATCCGCCCCTCCGAACTCAGCAACAACCCGGAAGTCATTCGCCGACTCGGAATCATCGCGATGAACACCGCCCTCGAGGCCGACATCTTCGGCGCCATCAACTCGACCCACGTTCTCGGAACCAAGATGATGAACGGCATCGGCGGCTCGGGCGATTTTACCCGCAACAGCTACCTCTCGATTTTCTCCTGCCCCTCCGTGACCAAAGGCGGATGTATCTCAAACATCGTACCCATGGTTGCACATCAGGACCACTCCGAACACTCCGTCGACGTCCTCATCACCGACCGGGGTGTTGCCGACCTCCGCGGTAAAGACCCCGTGCAGCGCGCCGAACTAATCATCGAAAACTGCGCACACCCTGACTACCGTCCCCTCCTCCGCCAATACCTACACCACGGCCACGGCGGACAGACCCCCCACGACCTTAGCGCAGCCTTCGCTTTCCACACCGCTTTCAACGAAACCGGCGACATGCGCAACGCCCGCCTCTAACCCTACTGCAAAAAACGGAGTCCATACTGACTCCTCCACTGCCAACATAAATCGGAGTGCAGCTCATCAAGAACCGCACTCCGATTCCTGTATGCCTGACCTGTCCATTTTTCCTACGCCCCGTTACACTCCAATTAGATATATCAGAACAACATCGGGTGTCGGTTAAAATGAATACAAGTTTTTTCCTCCATGTATCTGAACACGGAGAACAGGAGCGGCACGAAAAGCAACAGGGACACAGTGCCCACCAACATACCGCCTATCGTCCCCACTGCCAGCGAGCGGGAGCCGTTGCAGCCGACCCCGGTAGAGAATATCAGCGGAAGCAGTCCGAATATCATTGTCAGCGAAGTCATCAGGATAGGACGCAGACGGACACTTGCGGCAGCGACGGCAGATGCCGTGATGCTCATACCCTTGCTACGACATTCCGAAGCGTATTCAGTCTGAAGAATGGCGGTCTTGGCAAGCAGCCCGATAAGCATGATGACGCCGGTTTGCATATAGATGTTGTTCTCGATGCCGAACAGTTTGGCGAACAGAAAGCTGCCGAGCAGTCCGAAAGGAATTGAAAGAATGACGGCAAGCGGGATGAAAAGACTTTCGTACAGGGCACACAGAATCAGGTAAATAAAAACAATAAAGATTCCGAATACCCAAACCGATGTGTTTCCTGCCGCCGCCTCCTCGCGCGACATCGCCCCGAACTCATAGCCATATCCCGCCGGAAGTGTCTGCGCTGCTACTTCACGAATGGCGGCCAGAGCCTGGCCGGAGCTATATCCGGCGGCGGGCGCACCGTTGACTGCAATAGACGGGAAAAGGTTGAAACGTGACAAGGATTCCGGACCATAGACACGGGTCAGGGTGACATAACGGCTGATCGGGGACATTTCGCCCGAGGCGGTGCGCACGAATAAGCCGTCGAGAGCATTAGCGTCTGCCCTGTATTGCGGCGACGCTTGCATTATTACCCTGTATAGTTTGGAAAAGCGGTTGATATTCGACGAATATACTCCTCCTATATAGCCTGACAAAGCATCGAGGACATCAGATGGAGAAACACCCGCACGCTTGCACACGGCGGCATCCACATCCACCCGATACTGCGGGTAACGGTTGTCGAAGGATGTTTGTGCCCGTGCTATTTCAGGTCGTTTGTTCAATGCTTCGATGAATGCCTGTGCATGACGTTGCTGTTCTTCTACCGAACTTCCGCGCCGGTCCTGAACGTGCACCTCGAAACCGTTGCTCACGCCATATCCGGCAATGACAGGTTGGGCAAAAATCATAATCCGTGCATCGGCAATGTCCGCAAGACGGCCATACAGGTCATTGATAACGGAACGGTTGTCGTCATGCCTGCCTTTGCGCCGGTCCCACGGCTTCAAGCGGATAATAAATGTTCCGTTGGCCGGTCCTTGCCCGGCGAGCATTCCCATACCTATTGACTTGGAGTATGTTTGAAATTGCGGAGTATCCTTTATACGGTCTTCGACATCCCTCAGTATGCGTTCTGTCCGGGCAAGGCTTGTTCCGGGAGCTGCCTGCACATCGACCACGATGGTCCCGGTATCTTCGTCAGGCACAAGTCCTGTTTTCGTGACATTCAGCAGATAGAAAAACCCGCAGGTTGCGGCAAGCAACAATATTGCGGCAAGCCTCTTGTGCCGGAACAGGAATAGCACGGAACTTTTATATTTTCGTGTCATCCCATGAAAGGCGGCATCATAAGCGATTGCATAACTGGACGCCTTCACATTGTCGGCAGGCGGTTTCATCAGCAGCACACACAATGCCGGACTGAGGGTCAGAGCATTGAACGTGGAGAAACAGACGGCAATAGCCATCGTCAGACCGAACTGCGTATAGAACCTGCCCGTCGCACCGCCGATAAAGCAAACCGGAATGAACACGGACATGAATACCAACGAGGTGGTGACCAGCGGACGACCGAGGCCGTGCATAGCCTCCGTTGTTGCCTGCCGGGGCGACCGGCAACCGTTGTCGAAGCGTGTCTGCACCGCCTCCACGACCACAATGGCATCGTCTACAACCGTGCCGATAACAAGAATAAGCGCGAATAGCGTCAGCATATTTATGGACATTCCCGCGAAATAGAGGAAAGCGAATGTTCCTATCAATGACACGACGATAGCCGCGGCAGGAATTACAGTGGAACGCAAGTCGCGCAGGAAAAGCCATACAATCAAGATAACCAGTAGCATGGCTTCAACTAATGTTTTAATCACATTATGTACGGAGGCGTCCAGGAAACTCTTGATGCTCATCAGCTCCACCAGTTCCATTCCTTCGGGCAGTTCGGAAGCAGCATCCTGTATCACATCATCTATCGCCCCGACGATTTCGTTGGCGTTGGAACCGGGAGCCTGCGCTATCATGCAGTTTGTGCCCGGATGTCCTGTCAATTCGTTTCGTGTTGCGTAACTCAACACGCCAAGTTCAATTTCAGCAACATCTTTCAGCCGCAGGATACTTCCGTCGGATAACGATTTGATAACGAGATTGCCGAAATCCTGTTCGTCTTCATAGCGTCCTCGGTATTTCAACACATATTGGAATGTATTGTCCATGTCTGCTCCCAATGTCCCGGTAGGCGCTTCCACATTCTGTTCGTCCAATACGGCGGTAATGTCGGCAGGAACAAGACCGTAGGAGGCCATTTTCTGCGCATCCAACCAGATGCGCAGCGAATATTCGGAACCGAACACGGTGATGTCGCCCACGCCGGGAATACGCGCCAGTCGCGGCTCTATGTTTATCTTGAAATAGTTGTACAGGAATTTCTGGTCGACGCTATTGCCGGGACTGTATAAAGCAACGATTTTCACCGTGCTGTTTTGGCTTTTGCGTACCGTAATGCCCGAACGTATTACCTCCGCCGGAAGTACGCCTTGTGCCGAAGCGATGCGGTTCTGCACGTTCACCGCGGCCATGTCGGGGTCTGTCCCCTGACGGAAATATACGTTGATGGTAGCCGTGCCGTTGTTGGTGGCGTATGATGTCATATAATTGATATTCTCCACACCGTTGATGGCTTCTTCCAACGGCGCGACGACAGCTTTCTGCAATGTTTCGGCATTCGCACCTGTATAGGTCGCGCTGACCCTGACTGTGGGCGGAGCTATTTCAGGGAACAGTTCGACAGGCAACTGCACAAGTCCGATGATGCCGAGAAGAACAACGATAACCGACAGTACGCCGGAGAATATCGGTCGGTTGATAAAAGTCTGCAAGTTCATCGTGAAGCGTTTTGGATGCAAAATTACAGTAGGTAGGTTCTATAAATTAAATATTTGCATATCAGAGAAATAATTCGTATCTTT
>CAZKOF010000034.1:0-21446 GCA_964554335.1 uncultured Bacteroides sp. | reverse complement strand
TCCAAATCTCAAAGGGCATAAAAAGAGGCTGCGCCTATTTTGACACAGCCTCATCGGGTATGTTAACTCTGCGGTGGCGTCAGTTGAACATGTTGGCGGGATATTCGCCGGCATCGTGGAGTGCTGCGAGCTTTTCAACCACTCCGGGACGGTCGGCGGCGTAGGTTACGCCAAACCACTTTGAGTCGGTGTCGAGTACTTTCACGGTTGCTTCGCCGTTGTTGATGAGGGTGTCGATTACCAAAGGAATGAAGAATTCGCTCTTGGGGGTGTTGATGTCCTTGTCGAGGAATTTCTTGAATTCGCGCTCCGAGTAGTCAAAGTAATCGGGAGTGAAGCCCCAGAGGTTCATCGAAACGGGGGTCATCGGGTCGAGATATTGGGCTTGGCCATTCTCGTCGGTGAAGGTGATGCGGTGTTCGGGGTCGTAGCTGATTGCAGTGCGTTCAACAACCGAGGTCAGCAGGCCGTCTTTATTTTCGCATACGCCGCGGGCCACGGAACCGTTTTCGGTCATGGTGTTGCCCACGCGGAAGCCGACCATGCAGTAGTCGCCTTTGCGGTCATGCTCTTTGGAGAGTTCTTTGGCGATTACTTCAAAGGCGTTGCGGCCATAAAAGTCGTCGGCGTTGATCACGGCGAAGGGTTCCTTGATGACGTTTTTACCCATGAGGACGGCGTGGTTCGTGCCCCAGGGTTTTGAGCGGTCGGCCGGGCAGGTGTAGCCCTCGGGCAGGTCGTCGATAGCCTGAAATACGAGTTCGGTGGGGATGTGGCCCTCATATTTGCTGAGGATTTTTTCGCGGAAGTCCTGTTCGAAATCTTTGCGGATAACGAAAACAACCTTGCCGAAGCCGGAGCGGATAGCGTCATAGATGGAGTAGTCCATAATCGTCTGACCCTGAGGGCCGACGCCGTCGAGCTGCTTCAGGCCGCCGTAGCGGCTGCCCATTCCGGCAGCGAGAACAAAAAGAGTGGGTTTCATTTATTTGTTGCTAAACTTGAAAGTGATTGATTGGTCATATTTTTCGTTGGGGCGGAGCACTACCGAGGGAAATTGCGGCTTGTTGATGGAGTCGGGGAGGCCCTGGCATTCGATTGCAACGCCTTCATAGTCTTCATATGGGCGGCCTTTTTTGTTTTTTGGGCAACCTGCGAGCCAGTTGCCGGTGTAGATTTGAACGCCGGGCTGGGTCGTGAAGACCTCAAGTGTGCGGCCCGTTTTGGGGTCTTCGAGTCGGGCGGCGCGGCGCATTGTGCCGGCATTCCATCCGTCGATGATGTAGCAGTTGTCGTAGCCCTTGCCGAAGGTCAGCGCGGGGAATTCCGCGTTGATGTCGGCACCGAGAGCTTTGGCTTTGGTGAAGTCCATCGGTGTTCCCTTTACCGAAACGAGGTCGCCGGTTGGAATCAGGGTTTCGTCGGTCGGGAGGTATAGGTGGGCGTCGAGCGTCAGCCTGTGGTCGAGAACCGAGCCGCTATTGTGGCCTGTGAGGTTGAAATAGGCGTGGTTGGTCAGGTTGACAACCGTCGGGGCGTCGGTCACTGCACCGAAATGCAGCTTGAGTTCGCAGTCGTCGGTCCACTCGTATGTTACCGTTGCCGTCAGGTTGCCGGGATAGCCTTCTTCGCCGTCTTTCGAATGATAGGTGAAGCGTACGCGGTTATCGTTGATCACTTCGCATTCCCAGATTTGCTGCTGGAAGCCTTCGGGGCCGCCGTGGAGGGCGTTGGGCCCATTGTTGATTGCCAGGTGATAGTCTTTGCCGTCGAGGCTGAAGTGGCCGCAGGCAATGCGGTTTGCGCATCGACCGGGTATCTTGCCGGCGCATGGTCCGTCGTAGTAATAGTCTGTCGGATCGGCATATCCGAGCACGACGTCGGCCATCAGGCCGTTGCGGTCAGGCACCTCAACGCCGACAATGCCGGCGCCGAGGCTGCTGAGGGTCACCTTGGCTCCGCCGGCGTTGGTCAGCGTCACCAGGGTGATGTCGCCCTTCTGTGAGGGAACGGTTTTGATTTCTGCGTTCATATTACTGGAGGCGACGGGCACCGTCGGAGATGATGACGGGGTAGATTTTGGGCTCGTGGCCGTATTTTTCGTGGAACTTCTTGGTGACTACGGCGATGAAAGGCTCGTAGAGGTTGTCTTTCACGAGGTTGATAGTGCAGCCGCCAAATCCGCCGCCCATGATGCGCGAGCCGGTGACGCCACATTCCTTTGCGAGGTCGTTGAGGTAGTCGAGCTCCTCGCAGCTTACTTCATATAGCTTACTCATGCCTTCGTGGGTCTGATACATGCGTTCTCCAACGGTTTCATAGTCGCCGCGTACAAGGGCGTCGCAGACGTCGAGAACGCGCTGCTTTTCGCCGATGACATATTCGGCACGCTTGTAGTCCTCTTCCGAGATTTCGTCCTTGATGTTGTCAAGCATCTCTATCGAGGCATCTCGGAGCGTTTCGAGACCGAGTTTGCCGGCAACGCGTTCGCAACTTTCGCGGCGCTTGTTGTAGGGCGAGTCAACGAGTTCGTGTTTAACGCGAGAGTCAACGAGCACGAGTTTGTAGCCGTCGAGCTTGAATGGGAAGTATTCGAACTCCATCGAGCGGCAGTCGAGGCGCATCAGGTTGTCTTTTTTGCCGAAAACAGATGCGAACTGGTCCATGATGCCGCAGTTGACGCCGCAATAGTTGTGTTCGGTGCTCTGGCCGATACGGGCGAGTTCGAATTTGTCAATCTTGTTGTCGTTGAACAGGTCGTTCATTGCGAAAGCAAAGCAGCTTTCGAGGGCTGCCGACGAACTGAGACCTGCGCCGAGGGGCACATTGCCGGCAAATACGGCGTCGAAACCCTTGACGGTGAAGCCTCGTTTGATAACTTCGCGGCATACGCCGAAAATGTAGCGGGCCCACTGCTGCGCGGGAGCATCTTCTTCGGTCAGGCCGAATTCTGCCGTTTCATTGATGTCGACGGAGTAGACGCGGCAGCGGTCGGTTCCGTTGGGGCGGATTTCAGCTTCGATGATTTTATCGATGGCGCCGGGGAATACGAAGCCGCCGTTGTAGTCGGTGTGTTCACCGATAAGGTTGATACGGCCGGCAGAGGCATAGAAAGTACCTTCACCGCCGAAGCGGGTTTCAAATTCCTCTTTGATTTTCTTCTCCATCGTGCAGGAGCATTCTGCTTGTTCGGTTTTCATTTTGGTATTTTGATAGTTTTAGGGTTATGATTTTCAACGTCACAAAGTTAGCATTTTTAGTAAAAAACTGCAAATTTTGTGTGCAAAATTTTGTTATTGTCGGCAACATTCGCTGACGAGCATCCCGTCGAGCACCTGAGCGGCCTTTGCGGCTCCGAGCGTAGCCTCGACTATGGCGGCTCCGAAAGCTATGGCCCATGCGGGACCCTGTCCGGTGATGAAGCGACCGTCACGTTCAACCCGGGCGCCGGTCATGGTTGCTCCATCGGCATATTCTTTCATGCCCGGATAGCAGGTTGCTCGCTTGCCGCGGAGCAGGCCGAGGCTGCCGAGAACAACTGACGGCGATGCACAGATTGCGGCTATATTGCCGGTGAAGTTTCGGAGCATGGCGGCCAGCCCGGCGCAGTCGCGCAGATTTGTCGCCCCGGGCATTCCGCCCGGCAAAACGAGCCATTCGGCTTCGGGGGTGTTGCCGTTGAATTCGGTGAGCATCATGTCGGCGACGTAGGTTACGCCGTGGGCTCCCGTGACTTCACGGCTGCCGTCGATGATAGAGACGGTTTTAACGGGCATACCGGCGCGGCGCATGACGTCCACCGGAGCTACGGCTTCGATTTCCTCAAAGCCCGGAGCTAAAAATACATAAGTTGTCTTCATATTTCAAAAACGTTTAGTCAATTTGCATAGTAAAAATGTCGAATATTTATTCGATGGCCAGTGTGGAGCCGGCGGTATGTGACCGGCACTCGGGCGCGTATTGGCTTTGGGCTTCGGCGGGGGCGAGGCTGAAGGTGCCCTCGGCGGTTACGTAGAATGTCTCGCTGATAACGGTCTTGCCTTTTGCCAGTCGGTTGAAGAACCAGTTGGTAGACGTAGCGGTTGGCTCGCGATATGCTGTCAGGGTGCCGAGCCATAGCGTCGACGGCTTTTGGTCAACGACCTGCATCCCGGCAGAATGCGGTTGTTTGACAATAACGTAGTCCAAATCTTGTGCGGCCTCGAGAGTCAGCGTGACGGTTACCTTCTCGCCGACTTTGAGTTTGCCTGCAATCGTGCGGCTCAGTTTCAGTTTTTCGGAGCTGAAAGGCTCAACGCGCGTGATGCTGTCTGCCGACGCCGAGAAGACTCCGCCCCAGGCAGGGAAAGCCCCTTTTCTAATCTCAACTTTGCCGCCTGCGGGAAGATCGAGACGGAATTCGCCGGAGAAACTCTCGGCAGTCGGGTCTGTCGGGATGTCGTTGACCATTACTGTCAGTTCGTTCGCGGCCGGTGTCAGCCATTTTGCACCGGAATTTAGGATGGTGGCAATCAGATAGCTCGTCTGCATTCCTGAGCCCCAGTCCATGCTCTGCTTGCGCGAGATGTATTCGTTGCGGATGGTCTCGATTTCAGAGCAATCAGGTTCAATCGATGCGAAAGCTTCCAGCAGCACAGGCGAGAGCGGAAGTTGCGCCCATGCTTCATGTTGCCGCAGCGACTCGATGAGCTTGCGGGCGGTCGTGGGGTAGTTGTTCTCGTTGAGGATTATCGCTGCCCGGGCAATGCCGTTGAGCGACATGTCGCGCCAGTGTCCTACGACGTATTGCACTGTGGCCTCGGCGGCTCTGCGGGCAGGTGCCGACTGACGCACTTCGGGGAAGCGGCTGCGGAGCATGACGTAGTCTTCGAAGCGTGCATTTTTGTCTTTGGCGTAACCCTTTGTGACCTCGCGGTCAAGATATGTCAGGCAGTCGCTGATAATCTTGTTGAGCTCTTTTGATTGAGGCAGGTAGCCGAGACGCTTCAACTGTGCGAGGGTCGAGAGCACGTTGGTTGTTATCCACTGCGACGGCTCGTCGCAGTTTTGCGTCCAGGTCAGGCCGTCGTTGCGCATGAGTTTAGTCAGGGTCGTTATCGAGGAGCTGATTGTCCGTTCGGTCTCGTTGTTGTTGAAGAGCATGAGCAGGCGGGCGCGGCGCTCCGTTTCGCTTTGGGCCGCGTTGACAAACGGTGTCGATTCCAGCAGGGCAATCCTGAGGTCGTCGTTTTTCAGCAGGCGTGAAATGAGCGCGGAGTCTTCGTGTTCCCAGCTATGGAGCGCGCGTCCGATCTCCGGGTGTTGGCGAAGAAGGCCGCGGGCAGTTGCCGCACTGAAAAGGGACGCTGCGGCGCTGAGCGCGCTGCGGCTCTCGGAGGCTGCCAGTCCCGGCAGAGCGCTGACACACTCCCATACGGCGTTGGCAGTGAATGTCATGACGCCGTTTTCAGGCACATTGACCGTAACGGCGGCGGAGTCAGAGGGCACGAACAGAGGGCGGCCCGTGCGCACGTCAATGCGGTTCGGCAAGATTGCGATGAGCGCCTGTTCACCGTCTGTGAAGTTGCCGGATGTGGCACGGACGCGGACGCCGGTCAGCGAGCAGTCAGGGGCGGTGAAATTCATTGCTATGACGGCTGAGGCTTTAGCGTCAAGATCGTTGTTGAAAGTCCGACGGGCAATTATAGTGTCGGCAGCAGGGTCGAAAAACTCTATGAACGAGCTGATCTGGGCGGCGCTATCGGTGTTGTTCATAATCATGGCGCGGAACTCCATGCGGTCGCCGACGCGCATGAAGCGAGGCAGTTCCGGTTCTACCATCACCGGCTTCGATGTGACGATTTCTGCGGCTGAGGTGGCTGAGAGCAGGTCTTTTGAGTAGGCCAGAGTGCGCACCGACCATGTCGTGTTGGCGTTCGGGGCCGTGAATTCGATTTGCAGCGAGCCGTCGGCCGCGGTGGTCAGCACGGGACGCCAGAGCGCAACGGCGACTTCCGGCAGGCGATATTGCTCAGCCGTGTTGCTCTCGTTATCGCCGCCAAATGCGGCACTCGATGCCATAGCCTGCTCCATCAGCAGCCCGTTCTCGACTTCGGCAGCGTCGTCGGTTATGGTGATTTGCTCGGCGACTGCATCGGCAGCTCCCGTTGTGCTTACCTCCTTCTTCGTCATCATGCCCTGGATATATAGTTTACGGCTTGCCCCGGTGTTGTAGATTTCCTCATAGGTGTGAGGCCAGGTTTGCGACCATAGGTTGAAGCCCGGGTATATTCCGTGGAGCTGGTTTTTCAGGTAGCGGTCGGAGCTATTGTAAGCTCCGATGGAGTAGCTTGGCGCTATGCGCATGTAGAAAGTCTGTCCATAGATATATGGAGTGTTGAAGCGCCAAACGAACGGTTGCAGGGCGTCAAGGGCTTTGCAATATGCGTCGGCCATCACTGCTGCCTGAACGGGTTGACCGAGGTTGTCGGTGACTTTGACGGTCCAAATTTCGCGCTCGCCGGGAGTCATCTTGTCACGCAGGGATGAAATTTCGATTTTCAGGTTTCTGGCAACGTCGGGGCGTCGTATATTCACGACGGTTTCATGGAAGCGGTAGTTTCGCAGGGTAATCAGGGTCATGTCGGCGTCGTCAATGCCCTCGGGCAGATTAACGTCGAGCATGAAGTTGCCTCGCTCGGGTGTGAGCCAGCGCTGCTCGACGATGCTGTCGGAGGTCCAAACTGTCATCAGGATATTGCTGCCGCTATAAGATGTGCCGACGAGCAGCCGGTCGCCCGGTCGGGCTGTTCTGACGGGAACAAACAACGCGCTCTCGGTAGGAGGCATGGTGTCGGTTCGACGGTAGACGGTGGTGGAGTACTCTTGTGTTGCGGCTCCTTCGGCCGATACTACCACGGTGTATTCTCCCGAGGGCACGTTGCTCCAGTCGCTATCGGGCGCGATGTTGTCGTTTAGGGTTATGCCGGGGGCGATGTCAGTTGGCTCGCCTTTGGTGTTTAATACGTTGAACTTAGGGCCTTTGCCGGCTTCAGTGAACTGTGCGATGTCTCCTTCGATGAAATATCGGTTGAAGGGGATGAATGCCGACTCTTCGTTGCTTTCGCCGGCGGGGTTGGTGACGGTGGCCGTGGCCGAGAGGTTTACTCCGGCGGGTATGGTAAGCCGGGCCGTGAAGTTACCCGAGGCATCGGTGCTGACGGTGTCGGCAGCTACCCGGTCGTTGCTGCGGAAATTACGGAAGTTACGGAACCATATCCACATCGGCAACTCGTTGACGGTCAGTGCAACCTGTGCGTCGGCAACAGGGAAGCCGTTGTAGCCCGTAGCGGTACCGCCGAGTTCAACCGTGGTTGAGTCGATGCGCGTTGTGGTGAGCACCACGGCAAAGGTCGGCGCTTTATAGTCTGTGACCATGACATCGGCGTTGTCAACGTCGTCGATAACCAGGTGATAGCTGCCTGTCAGCCCCTCTTTGGGCAGCAGGAATGAGCCGTTGATGCGACCGAAGTCGTCGGAGGTGAGTGCCTGAGTTGCAACGTCCTGCCAGTTCACGTTTTTTAATATGACCTTTACGTTCGAATTGGGTGACAGGGAGCGCTTGGTTCCGAGGCTCTCCATTAGGGTCGCTGCAAAACGCATGGTGTCACCCGGATGATATATTGCTCGGTCAGTCAGAATGTTGGCAAACTTATGTAGCTGATTTCCGGGGTCATAGCCGTGGCCGTCATAGATTGTCGGTGAGTATGCGTCGGCGCCGCGCGTGCCTTTAAGCTGGTTGCGCACTGTGGTGAACTTCACGTCGCTCTGAGGCGCACCGTCAATAACGTTGAGCGCCAACGGCTTGAATTCTTGCGTGCCGTAGCTCGGCTTGGCGATGAGGAAGTCGGTCACCGTTACCTGCACCCAATCTGGATGTTTGCGGTTTAAGCCGTCGAAGATCGGCGTCAGTTTGTACACTCCGAATTCGTCGAATGTCAGGTCGATTACCGTGTCGGCGCGAAAAACTCCTTCTCCCTCAAATTTCAGGTCGATGTTTCTGATTGTTTTGGCCACGGGTTTCTCCATCTCGACCCTCAGGCGGGCGGCATTGAGGCATGTTGCCGAGACATTGACTTTCAGTTTGGCTCCGCGGGCAACCACCGAGTTGGACCCGCAGCTGACGTCGGGGCGTGTCAGTACCTCCAGAGCCTCTTTATACTCTTTGCCGCTTGCTGCACGCTCTTTCAGCCGATCATATGCCTGCTGCCGCTCGTCGAGAGAGTTGGCGTGTTGAACCATCATCGTCATCGGGTAGATGTCGGTCGATTCGCCGAGATGTTTCAAGTAGAGAGCCTTGTATTGTTCCGAATCATTGGCGCGCCTCATTTCGAGATAGATGAGAGGGTAGGGGCGCGAGGCGTCGTAACTCAGTGCGGCGTTGATGATTGAGTCATTGTCGGTCTGAGCGACGGCGAAGTCATAGAGCGTCGGGAAGAAGCGCTCGTCGGCATTGATAACTCCTTTCCAGTCGGTTGTATGAGCTTCTTTCAGCGCGTCGCCATATCGGGTGATGGCCTCAATAATCAGGGAGTCGCTGCCGGTGGCGTCGGCCCGCGCGAGCATCACCATCGCTTTTGCCGCCGGCGACTTTAATTTGCTCTCAATATCGCTGAAGTAGCTCATCGTGGTGTCGAGAATGTCGGGGTTGATTGCGGTCTGTGCGAGCCCGTAGTCAAGCATCGCGCGCAACGCTCCTGGGCCGTTCTGACTATTGATTGCGGCTTTGAGTTCCTTTTCAGCGTTCTTGCTGACGGTTTTGGGATATGCAAAATCGGGTTTTGCAGGCAGTGCCCCAAAACCCGTTATTGTCGTAGTCAGAGTCAGTAGTAATGCTGCTATGCTCTTTTTTAACATCATCATTTTTTATATTTCGGCGCCCGGTTATGTTGTTGCATCAGTTTTCTTTGGAAGCTGAATTCAGCGTTACGCAATTTGTAGAGTTGGCGTTTGGTCAGCACTTTGCGGAACTCTTCCTCATATTGCGACTCAATTTTGGCGAGGTCGTGGTTGAGCTGATACTGTGCGGTGATTGCCCGGCTATAATCTTCGTCGGTTGCGGCATCGCCCTTTTTCGTGATTTCCTTTTCGAGCGAGCGCACTTTGCTTTCCGCTTCAAAGCGTGCCTGCTCTTTGGCGTCATACAGGCGGAAAAATTCGTCTTGTTGCGCCTTTGTAAGGTCCAGTTTCTTGACCATGAAGTTATGTTTCGTCTCTTTCAGCTTGCGGAACCATTCTTTTTTGTTCAGGTCTTTCTGACCGTTGTCCGGTTTGTCGGCCAGGGAGCTGAACGGGACGATCAGCAGCGCTATCAGAACTATTCGGAGGCAATTCATATCTTAGAGATTGTCAGGTATTTCAAATCCGGCCTCATAGAGGTCATCGTAGAGAAACGGGTCGCTCATTGAAACGTATTCGTCGACATAAGAGGCCGTGTTTGTGTTAACCAGTTCGGCTAACAGGTTCGACGTGTCCTGTCCCTGCACCGCGTCGCGGACTCCGGTTGTCAGTGAGAAGATGTTCATCATCAGATAAACTCCGGCAAACATTGCGGCCATATATACATAGGGTCTGATTATCTGCCAGGTGGTTCGTCGCGGCTCCTCGTGCACCTCGGGTGTTGCCGGAAGTTGCGCCATCATCCGCCGCGCAAAGGCGTCGAAATATCCTTCGGGCACGGTGCGTCCGTCGGTCTTGGGCCATTCGCCGGCACTGTATTTCATGTCTGAATTGCTCATCATTTATCGTTTTTTCTTTTTTTGACAGATTTTAACAACAAAGGTTTAACCGCGTGACTTTAGAAATTGCTCGATTTTTTTCACTGCAATGTGATATGTTGCTTTCAGCGCTCCGACGGTAGTGCCGGTGATCTCGGCGATATCGTCATATTTCATCTCATTGAAATACTTCATGTTGAAGACCATGCGTTGCTTCTCGGGCAGGGAGCCGACGGCTTCTCGGAGGGCTGTTGCGGCCTCGTCGCCGTCAATCCATTCGTCGGCCTCGAGACTATGGATGGCTGAATGCTCCTCATTGTCGAGGCTCTCGGTCGGTCGGCGTTTCAGTTTGTCGAGGTGAGTGAGGGCTTCGTTTAGAGCGATTTTGTGGAGCCACGTCGATAGCTTTGCGTCGCCGCGAAAGTCGTCCATCGCCTGCCATGCTTTCATAAACGTGTTCTGCAGCAGGTCGTCGGTGTCGTCGTGGTTGTTGACCATACGGCGGATTTGCCAATAGAGAGGCTCGCTGAATTGCGCCAGCAGTTCGCCGAAGGCTTCGCGTCTGGTTGCCGGGTCGCGCAGTCTATCCTCTAATGTATGGTTCTCATCTTCCACGTCTGCAAATATACGCAAAAAATTCGCTTGCTCCCAAACACTATCGCTTCGCATCCGAAAAAATTTCACTATATTTGCACATATAACGACAACGTATGAAAGAGATTATTAAGTTTCTGGCGAATTTGGCGGCGAATAATAATCGCGAATGGTTTGCCGCACATAAAGACGAGTATCTGCAGGTAAAACAACGGTTTGACGCCTTTGTTGAGCTGCTAATCGGTCGCGTCAGGGAACTCGACCCCTCGATAGGATCGCTGACGGTCGGCGACTGCACATGGAGAATCTATCGCGACACGCGTTTTTCTCACGACAAGCGTCCTTACAAGACCAACATGGGTTGCTATTTTGCTCCCGGAGGCAAGCGCGGCCCCTATTCGGGCTATTACTTTCAACTGGGCATAGCTGATGAGGACGGTTCTGTGCAGGGGATGATTGCCACGGGCAATTATTACACCGAGCCTGCAGTCCTGAAAATTTTGCGCGAAGATATTGCCTTCAATGACGCCAAGTCGTTCATCGACGCTATGGCACATGCCAAAGGCTTCACACTCGACACCGAACAGATGCTCAAACGCCCTGCCCGCGGATTTGATGCGGCCAAACCCTACAGTGACCTTTTCCGCTACAAGAATTTCTGCCTGATAAAGACCGTGGACGAAGATTATCTGACCTCGCCCGACCTCGTCGACCGCATTCTTGACGACTTCTCCGTGACCCGCCCTTTTCTACACCTCCTTAACCGCGCTATCGCCTACACCTTCAACCTCGATTAACCTCGTATTCCCCTAATGACTATGTATCGCTATTTTCTTTTGTCTGTTGTTCTATTTGTCTTTTCGATGAGCGGAATGGCGCAGTCTGTTGATGAGAAAATCGGCAACGCCATGAATACCGCTGATTGGTTTGCGCTGGACTCCATATATAATGTGACGCCCAAAGACTCCATTAACCCGTTTCTGGAGGTATTTTCTCGCTGCCTGATCGGCAACCGCCTGAACCGGCCCGAAGTATCGATTCCTGCTTTTAGGGAACTGCTCAACTCTCAGTCGCTCGATTTGGGCAATCTGGTGTCGTCAGCTCATATGTTCGGCATGGACCTGAGCCGCGAGGGCTACAATGCCGAGGCCGCGTCAATGATCAACTCCATCGTAGACCAGACCCGACAATATCTCGATTCTGCTTCTGTTGCCGCTCTTACTGTGTCGGCTGAACGATATGCTGCGTTGGCAGAATATAAGCCATATGAGGTTGAGTTTCCTCAGGGCGCCGATGCGGAGGTTCCATTCGTAATCGTGCCTGTCGGCCCCGAAGGTAAAGGGTCTGTATTGATGCACCTGCGAAGCAGTTATATCAACGGAATTGAAGCGGATATCACTTTCGATACCGGTGCCGGCGTCAATATGATTTCACCCGAAATGGCTGCAAAATATAACCTCGAACCCCTTTCGGGAACGCGTATGACTGTTGCCGGAGTGGGGAAGGGCGAGGGATACGTTGCCGTTGCCAAAGAGCTTAAACTGGGCAATCTCTCTGTCAGAAACGTCCCGTTTATAGTGGCCTCGATGTCATCAAACAATGCAGAGGCAGACCAATATATCGACTGTTTCAACATCGTTGTTGGCAGCGAACTCATGTTGCAACTCAAAGATTTGACCATAGATTTCAATGCCGGACTGATTGCCGTTCCATCTCAGGCTCCCACAAGAAGTGATGCCGCTCCTAATCTTTGCTTCTCATCAGGGATGAATCTGCTCACCAGAGGAGCAATCCGAGGCCGTCAGGTGCAGATGTGTCTCGACTCGGGGGATGCCTCCTTCGGCTCGCTCGGTGCGAACTTTTATGAGGAACATCAGCAATATCTGGAAGCCCACTGTGAAACCGACACCATTCGTAGCGCCGGTTTCGGGGGTGTTGCCATGTCTCTATGCTATAGGCTAACGGACGTGGACGTGACGATTGGCGGCACAACAGTTACGCCCGCCGAAATCGTTGTCATGACCCGAGCCGACTATTCCGCGATGGCATATGGTGCCAACATCGGGCTGCGTACTCTAATGCTCTATCGCAAAATCCGCTTCAACATGGTCGACTTCACCGTTGCGGTCGAGCGCTGACTCAGCGATAGCCGAACGGTTCAACAAGCAGATACGTCAGGAATATAATTGCAAGTGACGCCAGTAAGTCAACCGTAACCGCAAGCCTTTTGTCTTTTGATCTTCTTCTTGATGAACAATATTTCTACGACGTTGTGAGTGTGTCTTTCATTCTATGCTGAAACATTCGCCAAAAATGGTGGCGGATATTTGGTGGCCGACAGACAATATTAGGACGTAAAAAGTCCTTTATTCCAAGTGTAAATGCCTATGAATAAAGGATTTTCTATTGCGGAGAGAGCGGGATTCGAACCCGCGATAGGCTTTTGGCCTATACACGCTTTCCAGGCGTGCCTCTTCAGCCACTCGAGCATCTCTCCTTCAGGCTATTTTGCGAGTGCAAAGGTAGCGTTTTTTGGTGAAACGAGTGGTGTGGCATTGGTTAATATATGTTAATAGATGATTTTTGTCGGTTTGTTGTTTTGGATTCTTATGTAGAGACAGTGTTTGGTCGGATTGGCAACGGGGCGGCCTTGTAGGTCGTAGTAGCGTGCCTCTCCGGAGTCGGCATCGGTGATGTCGGTAATTGAGGCGTTGTCGAGGGGCAGATAGAAGTCGGGATCGTCACCGTTGCCGGCGAGGGGTGAGGTGTAGGTGTTTTCACCCTTTTTCTGGTATGCGCGGACGTAGTCGAACTGGGTAAGGTAGCTGTGGTTTACATCAGGTGATGCTGCCCATGAGCCGTTGCCGACACTTTGGTTTAGGATGACGTAGAAGTTTTTGTAGAAAGGCCAGCAGATTTCTTCGGTGTAGTTTGTGCCCGGCTCGGAGTAGTGCATGTTCTTGTAGGTGAACGTGTGGCGACCGTCAATGTACCAGCGGAGTTCGTCGGCGTCCCATTCGAGGGCGTAGTAGTGCCAGGTGTACATGTTGTCTACATTGACGCTATTGGTGCTTTGTGGGGAGGATTGTTTGGGCGCTTCGGTCCATCCGCAGTAGTTTTTCCAACCGGTCCATCCGGAGTGGATTGTCGAGTGTGCTGCTGCTGATGCGTCGATTTGTTCCCATATGTCGATTTCGCCGCTGCGGGGCCATCCTCCTTCTGCGTTGGTGGCGGGCATAAGCCAAAATGCGGGGAAGTTGCCTGTGTATGGGTTGGTTTTTACGCGGACTTCTATGCGACCGTAGTGGAATTCAAATTTTCCGCCGGTATAGATGGCGCCAGAGATCATGGGTTGGCTTTCGTTGGGGAAGATCTCTTTGTCGGTCGGGAGGCACCAGGAGTTGTAGTATCCGTTGCCGAAGGTGTTGACCTCGAGGCATTCGGCTTCGCCCTGTGCGATGTAGCGGTTCCAGGTTGATGAGTAACGGGGGTGGTAGCTCCAGGTTTTGAGATCGAGGGCGTCGGTGTTGAATTCGTCGCCCCAGATTTTTGTCCATTCGCTATCGGGTTGTTCTTCGAAAATGGCGTAGATTATGACGTCGCCTTTGACGAGTTCGGCCGGTATGGTTGCGATACCTTCGGCGTCAAGGGTAATTTTTGTGTCGGTCTGTTCGGGGGCAACGCCGCTGCGCACGATGATGTGGTCTGTTTCAAATCCGGGCACGGAGGCAATGGCGCGGATGTCGATGGGGTGGCCTTCGGCATAGGTCTCGGGTAGGGGACTGCCGTCGGCCGAGGTCAGTATTCCGTTGAGAGGCATTGCCGTGATGGTTGCGCTTGTTATTTTTTCGTCGCTGATAACGATGGTGAAGTCGACGATTGCGCCGCCGTCTTTGAGTATGGTTTCGGATCCGGCGGGGTCGGCGCTATCCCAGTCGATTTTGAGGCGTGCGCGATATTTTTCACCGGGCTTCAGATCGGCGGGTATGCTGAAGGAGGGAATGTTGGCGAGGTATTGTCCGTTGTCGGTTTGTCCGAGGGAATTTTTGCCGCCGAGATGGGAGTAGGTAATGATGTCGGAGCCGGGCACGGGCACGCCGGCGGGGGCAATGTGGGGTGCGAAGTCGCCGTTGTCGGCACGGTCGATGTAGAGGTAGCTATTCATCCAGGCTCCTGTCCAGTTGAACGTTATGCTGACGTCATAGCCGGGATAGAGGGTGATTTCTGTGGCGCTCATGTCGTGGTAGAGGAGCTTGTCGTCGGCCTGGCCCACGGTTATTGTTTCGGCGCCGAGCATTGGCTGCGAGAGCGCGAAGCTATGGAGGCATCGGGTGCTATGGGTTATGGTTGTGTCGTCGGGATAGTTGACGGGATATGCCGGATCGGCGGCAGCTATTGCGGTGACGCGGAGGGTTACGTCGGCGATGGCGCCTGCGTTTTTGATTATGGAGTTGGCTTCGTCGCAGCGTCCGCCCGGGTCGCATGCATCCCAGTCAACGATGAAGCGTGCGCGGTAGTCGCCGGCAATGAGGTTGGGGATGACAAGCGGTGGAAGTTCTACGCCGCAGTTATTATTGGCTCCGAGGCCGAGGGAGTTGGTGCCCTGGTAGTAGGAGTAGGAAACGAGTTCGTCGGGGTAGGTGAACGTGCCGTCGGCGTTGATGTCAATGTAAAAGTAGCCGTGCATGTAGCTGCCGTTCCAGTCAATGACCGGCGTTACGGCATCGCCGGCATTGACGTTGAAGATAGCCGTTGACGAGAGGTCATGGTAGAGAAGCCGGTCTTCGGCCTGAGGCACAGCAACGGTTTCTTCGCCGATACCGACGCCATTGAGAGCGCGTCCTGCGAGGTCGGCGATGGTTGCGTCGGCGGGGAAGTTCGTCTCGTAGGCCGCGAGCATCTGAAGTGCAGGCAGTGCCAGCGTGATGAGGGAAATGCTTTTTTTCATGGTGATGCTGATTGGGTAATGATTGGACAAATTTACGCAAAAAAGTTTAGAGTTGAAACTTTTTATTCTTCTTCATCCTCGTCGCCGAGGTCATCGAAGTCGAGATAGAGGTCCGATGTGAATTGTATGAGGTCTCGGCTTTCGCGTTTTGTCGGGCGTCCGAGGCCTTTGCGGCGGTCAATGAATCCGCTGATGCGCACAATGTCGAGCAGGTCGAGCTCGCTCTGTGGGGTGATGTTCTCCATGTAGTCGCCAACGAGTTTGGCGCCGAGGCGGTTCTGAACGAGTTGCAGAACGCGGAAGGAGTAGGTCACCGGAGGCTTGCGGACTTTGACAATGTCGCCGGGTTTGAGTGTGCGGGAGGGTTTTATAAGGACGTCGTTGACCATGACGCGTCCTTTTTTGACGGCGTCGGTTGCGATTGAGCGCGTTTTGAATATGCGCACGGCCCAGAGCCATTTGTCAACACGTACTTCCATTGAACAAGAGTGTTATAGGAGGAGGAAAGGTTATTTGTTGTTATAGTTGCACATTGCCGTCTGTAGACCGGCGAGCACGTAGGTCTTCACGGCGTCGATTGCGAGGTCAATGCGCGGCTTGAGTTCTTCGAGCAGGTCGGGGGTGAACTTGCTGAGCACGAAGTCTATTTGGTGACCGCGCGAGAAGTCGCTGCCGATTCCGAAGCGCAGGCGGGGATAAGCCTGAGTTCCGAGCATCAGGGCAATGTTCTTCAGCCCGTTGTGTCCGGCGTCGCTGCCGGAACCTTTGAGGCGGATCGCTCCGAAGGGTAGGGCCAGATCATCGACGATGATTAGGATATGGTCAACGGGTATGTTTTCTTTCTGAGCCCAGTAGCGCACGGCCTCGCCCGATAGGTTCATGTATGTCGAGGGCTTGAGCAGTACGAGTTGTTTGTTTTTTAGGCGCGCACGGGCAATGTCACCATAGCGTTCGGTCGAGAAAGAGATATTGGATGCCATAGACATGGCATCCAATATCATAAATCCGATATTGTGGCGGGTCCGGTGATATTCCGCACCAATGTTCCCGAGACCCACAATCAGATATTTCATAGGCAGTTATCTGCGGATTACTTGCCGGCTGCGGCATTGGCGGCAGCGCCACGTGCGGCACGGGTGAGAGCCACGGTGCAGACAACGGCATTCTTGGCGTTGATGAGTTCGAGGCCTTCGAAGTGGAGGTCACCGACCTGAATGGTCTTGCCGAGGCCGAGGTTGTCAACGTTGATGACGAGACGCTCGGGAATGTTGGTGTAGATAGCGCGGACGCGGAGCTTCTTCATGTTGAGCTGGAGTTTACCGCCGGCTTTCACACCTTCGGCGTGGCCTTCGAGCTGAACGGGGACTTCGATGACAACGGGCTTCTTGTCGTTGACTTCGAGGAAGTCAATGTGGAGAATGTTGTCTTTTACGGGGTGAAACTGGATGTCTTTGAGGATGGCGTGTTTCTTTGTTCCGTTGACGTCGAGTTCGATTGCGAAGATATCGGGGGTGTAGACGAGCTTGCGCACGGCTTCGTTGGTTACGGTGATGTCAGTGGTGATAAGGCCTTTGCCATCTTCGATTTCAACGAGTTTCTGGCCGGGTTTGAGCGAGCCGTTGAAAGGAAGGGTCACGATTTCGCTGCCGTTGATGACTGCGGGGATTTTACCTTCGGCACGGAGAGCCTTGGTTGCTTTTTTGCCGAGGTCAATGCGAGCTTCGGCGCTGAGCTGGAAAGTTTTCATTTGTTAGTTAGTTAATGTGTTACTCAAAATTATGATTTACAATAATTTCCCATCACACGAGTGGAAAACCGGGTGCAAAGGTACGGATTTTTTCCGAGATATCAAAATTCGGCGTTGTTGGGGGTGCGGGGGAAGGGAATGACGTCGCGGATGTTAGTCATGCCGGTAACGAAGAGCACGAGGCGTTCGAAGCCGAGGCCGAATCCGGCATGGGGGACGGTGCCGAAACGGCGAGTGTCGAGATACCACCACATGTCTTTCATCGGGATACCGAGTTCGTTGATGCGTGCGAGGAGCTTTTCGTAGTCTGCCTCGCGTTCGCTTCCGCCGATGATTTCGCCAATTTGAGGGAAGAGCACGTCCATTGCGCGCACGGTCTTGCCGTCGTCGCTGAGCTTCATGTAGAACGCTTTGATTTCCTTCGGATAGTCGGTGAGGATAACGGGGCGTTTGAAATGTTCTTCAACGAGGTAGCGTTCGTGTTCGCTCTGCAGGTCGGTGCCCCATTCAACGGCGAATTCAAACTTGCGGCCCGAGTTTTTGAGGATTTCCACGCCCTCGGTGTAGGTCAGGCGCACGAATTTCGCGCGGATGCTCTCTTCGAGGCGGCGGATGAGGTTGGCATCATACATCTGCTGAAGGAATTCGAGGTCATCGCGGCAGTTGTCGAGGGCATAGCGTATGCAATATTTGATGAAGTCCTCGGCGAGGTCCATGTTGTCGGTGATGTCGTAGAACGCAATTTCGGGTTCTATCATCCAGAATTCGGCGAGGTGGCGCGGGGTGTTGGAGTTTTCTGCGCGGAAAGTGGGGCCGAAGGTGTAGATCGCACCGAGAGCCGTCGCTCCGAGTTCGCCTTCGAGCTGACCGGAAACGGTCAGGGCCGTGGGTTTGCCGAAGAAGTCGGCCGAGAAGTCAACTTTGCCGTCTTCGAGGCGAGGGAGGTTGTTGAGGTCCATGGTCGTTACCTGGAACATGGCTCCGGCTCCCTCGCAGTCGCTGGCGGTAATCAGCGGGGTGTTGAGATAAAAGAAGCCGCGCTCCTGGAAGAACTTGTGAACTGCGAATGCCAGAGCAGAGCGCACGCGCAGGATTGCGCCGAACGTGTTGGTGCGGGGGCGCAGGTGGGCTTTTTCGCGGAGGAATTCGAGGGAGTGCCCCTTTTTCTGCAGGGGATACTCCTCGGGGTCGGCCGTGCCGAACACATGGAATTTTTCAGCCTGGATTTCGCAGGTCTGTCCTTTGCCCTGCGACTCCACCAGAGTGCCGACAACGTGGAGCGAAGAACCCGTAGTTATCAGCTTCAGATCGGCGTCGGAGAACTTCGTGAGGTCGAAGACAATCTGAATGTTCTTAATCGTAGATCCGTCGTTGAGGGACACGAACTGCACGTGTTTGTTGCCGCGGCGGGTGCGGACCCAACCCATCACGCTGACTTCCGTTCCGATGAGGGTGGGGTTGAAAATATCCGTGATTTTAGTTCTTTGCATTTGAGCGAGTGAAAGAAAATGATTGAAATCTGATTATTCAAATGAGCCCATCTTGAGGTAGTTTACCTCTTCCTGAGTCAGGTAGCGCCAACGGCCGCGGGGCAGGTTCTTCTTTGTCAGGCCTGCAAAGTAGACGCGGTCGAGCTTGGTTACGTGGTAACCGAGCGCCTCGAAGATGCGGCGCACAATGCGGTTGCGTCCCGAGTGGATTTCAATGCCGGCCTGGTTTTTGTCGGTGTCGTTGGCATATGAGATTGCATCGGCGTGGATGGGTCCGTCGTCGAGTTCAATGCCGTCGGCAATGCTCTGCATGTCCTCTTCCGCGATGTCGTGGTCGGTCCAGACGTGATAGATTTTCTTCTTGACATACTGTGGGTGTGTCAGTTTCGAGGCGAGGTCTCCGTCGTTTGTGAGCAGGAGTACGCCCGTTGTGTTGCGGTCAAGTCGTCCGACGGGGTATATGTGCTCCTCACATGCGTTCTTGACGAGGTCCATTACCGTGAGGCGGCCGTTAGGGTCGTCGACTGTTGTCACACAGTCTTTCGGCTTGTTGAGCAGCACGTAGCATTTGCGTTCGCCGGTAACAATATTGTCTTTATATTCAACAACGTCTTTGGGCTTGATTTTGGTGCCGAGTTCGGTAACGACGTTGCCGTTGACTTTGATTTCGCCTTTCTGAATCAGTTCATCGGCCTCGCGACGGCTGCAAATACCTGCATTGGCAATGTATTTGTTGAGGCGGATTTCTGCTGTCGGATCAATCTCCGGTTCTTCGTAGAAGACACGTTTGGGCCGGGGCGTGAAGCTCTTGCCTGGGCGCTGCTGCCGCTGCTGGTAGCCGCGGTTGTTGCCTCCGGGACGGTAATTGTTGTTGCGGTTATAGCCGTCTTGATTGTTGGGGCGGTTGTTATTGTAGGGGCGGTTATTGGGCCGGTTATTATTGTACTGGCGGGGCCGGTAGCCTGAGTCCTCGCCGCCGGTGGTGTTGGCGCGTTTATAATTGTTCTCGCGGTTATAACCGTTATAGTTGTTGGGTTGGTTATTGGGTCGGTTGTAGCTATTATAGCCGGGTCGGTTATTGTTGTACTGGCGGGGCTGGTAGCCTGAGTCTTCGCCTCCCTCTCGGTTGTAGCGCGGACGGGGCTGGTAGTTGTGGCGATTGCCGGAATATCCGTCGCGGTTGCCATAGCCGGTGTCGCGGTTATTCGAATAGCCGTTGTTGTAGTTGTTGCGGTGGAACCCGTTGTTCTGACGGGGCTGATATGGCGAGCGGGGACGCTCGTAGCGAGGAGCATCGATGCCGTCCGGGCCGTCAGTGCTGGAGTTTCTACCGTACTGTACCTTCTCGAAACGCGAGTCGTTGTTGTCGCTGCCGTCGGCAGGGATTCCGCCGATGCGGGGGCGCTTGGGGCGCTTGAATTCGCCGTTTTGGTTGTTGTCCATAATAGAAATGGCTTAGATTGTTAGTTTGTTAGGTTTGAATGTGTTGTTCCCGACATCTCGCCGGGGAGGTTATGAATATTCGCGGCAAAGTTAGTAAAAAGTTTGGATTTCCACAAAAAGAAAACGGTGAAAATGTGCTAAATGTTCATTAGCATGGCTTATGCGACAAATGGACGCGGCTATATACTCTAAACGGCCATGAATTCATGCGTTTCCGCGAACTTTCGGCTGAGCTGAAAGACATATCCCGGAAAATGCTTATCATGTGGGTCAAGGAGCACATGGACGAAATTCTCCTTGACCGGACGAAAGCAATATCTAAATCTATTAAAAATGCCGGTGCCCGGTGATTGAGCATCGGCATTTTAGAAAGGTATGATTGATTTATTTTACAGAATACAGAGCCTCGGCAAGCCCTTTCACTGCATCAGCACCAGACAGTTCCGGGTAAGCATCATTCAATGCTGCCGCAAATTTTTCGGCATCCGGTTGTGAAGTGCGCAATTCCTTAATATTGTTAAGGTAAGCAATTCTGAATCGTACGTCATCGGCAGTTGCCGGAGCGCCGTGGCCACCGATAAAGAGAGACGCCCCTGTAGCCAATATCTCTTCAAGCTCTGTGATGCGGCTGTCAATACCTTCTATATTACCTGCATACAGACTATTGATATGAGTCTTTTCAGGTACCCAATGAGAATATACGACATCCTTTCCTATCAGAATATTTGCACCCGGGAAGTCATTGCCCGCACATTTATATAATGTGTATTGAACCCCGGCAAGCGTAACCGGTGTATTGAACGCAAGTTCCGTAACAACTCCGGTTGGCAGCGACACAATAGCATCACCATATACTTCCGCAAAATGATTCATCATGCCACTGTATGCATCACCTTTTACAACATCAGGCATCCCTTCGGGCATTATAAGGGGCGCATCACCGGTGTTACCGAGATGATAATCTGCGACTCTGTGGGCTACAGGCTTATTCAACGATGCAAGATATTCATCAAAAGCTCGGGCATTCACTTTGAAAAGCGGCTGCTCAAGTGTCACTAACGAATCCTTGCTTTCGATGATGAAACTTGCATCACCCATTTCATCTTCAGTCAGATACACGTGAAGCTTATAGCCGTCAAATTCACGTACATCGAAATGTCCTGATGCAACAGTGTCAACGGCTGCCACATTTGTCGCTTCTGAATCTGTCGCATCTTTTTTTTGTTGGGTACATGCTGCTAAAGCGAGCACGCCAACTGTCATAACTAATAATTTTTTCATTTTACTGATATTTTTATTTAATGCAAAGGTAGTATATTCTATTTTGAAAATCAATATGTTACCTTTTTGTGAGATACTTACCTCAAATTCAGTAATAATGAAAATCAAGCTATTAACCAAATGTTAATCTCTGTTCACTAGTGTCTCTTAAAAAATGTTAATTAAATTCAAGGTCAAGCGTTGGGTGG
>CAZKOF010000033.1:0-21948 GCA_964554335.1 uncultured Bacteroides sp. | reverse complement strand
GCTTTTGGGGTTCTGTATTACGCGCTGATAAACCAATTAATAGAACCTACCTTAAAAAGTTAAAACTTTACATACGCAATCATATGTAACCCGGAGCAATGACCGAATAGCGGTCGCAGCTCCGGGTTTGTCGGAGACAACGCCCTCTCGTTTAGTCGTCAAGACCGTCGGCAACCCAACCCATATCTTGACAGAGGGTGAAGCTTGCCTTGCCTGATTTGACATAGTTCGCTATCGGGGCGTCAAACACGAAGCCGAAGGGGCCGCAGTCGGTGTATGAGGTCATGACTACAACTGCGGCAGCCACCAGTGCGAACAAAAATTTTTCATAATCGTGTGTGGGTGGATAAATAGTTAATAAATCAGTGAGTTGGCGGCAACTATACGCATAAATTCCCAATTCCCAAATTTTTTATGTAACTTTGCAGTGGTATGAAAGACATGATATTAAATAAGGAGATGACTGAACGCGCCGTGTTGGTCGGACTCATCACCCCGATGCAACCCGAGCATAAAGCGCTGGAGTATCTTGACGAGCTTGCGTTCCTGGCCGACACGGCAGGAGCCGAAACCGTCAGGACTTTTACCCAAAAGCTGGACCATGCCGACCGACGCACGTTTGTCGGCAAAGGGAAACTTCAGGAAATCAAAGACTACATCGAGGCGAACGAAATCGGAATGGTCATCTTCGATGACGACCTATCAACCAAACAGGTATCAATTATAGAGAAAGAACTGCAGGTAAAGATTCTTGACCGCACGTCGCTGATTCTTGACATCTTCGCGAAGCGCGCGCAAACCGCAACGGCAAAGACTCAGGTTGAGCTCGCGCAGTATCAATACCTCCTGCCGCGACTGACCCGCATGTGGACCCACCTGGAGCGTCAGCGCGGCGGCATCGGCATGCGCGGCCCGGGTGAAACCCAGATAGAAACCGACCGCCGCATCATTCTCGACCGCATCTCGCGCCTGAAAAAAGAACTCGAAAGCATTGACAAACAGAAGAACATACAACGTAAAAACCGCGGCAAGCTGACTCGAGTGGCCCTCGTCGGCTACACAAATGCGGGCAAGTCAACCCTGATGAACGTGCTGAGCAAAAGCGAAGTGTTTGCCGAAAACAAGTTGTTCGCCACTCTCGATACCACAGTGCGCAAAGTCATCATCGACAACCTTCCCTTCCTGCTGACCGATACCGTCGGCTTCATACGCAAACTGCCGACCCACCTGGTCGACTCGTTCAAGAGCACCCTCGACGAGGTTCGTGAGGCCGACATTCTGCTGCACGTCGTAGACATCAGCCATCCGCAGTTCGAGGAACAGATTGAGGTTGTCAACCGCACGCTTCAGGAGGTATGCGGCGCCGCCGACAAACCGATGGTCATGGTCTTCAACAAAATCGACGCGTTCACGTTTACGCCGAAAGATGAAAACGACCTGACGCCTCGCACCCGCGAGAACATTCCGCTCGAAGAACTTGAGCAGACATGGATGGCTAAGCTCAACGGAAAGTGTGTTTTCATCTCGGCCAAGAAAGATATCGGCATTGACCGACTCAAACAGATGATTTATGAAGACGCCAAGAAAATTCATCTTGAGCGCTTCCCCTACAATGACTTCTTATATCAAACATACGACGATTTAGACGATGGCACTGACTGATTTACAATGTATCTACGACAACACGACTAACCCGCTGATTATTGCCGGGCCCTGCTCGGCCGAGAGCGAAGAACAGGTCATTGAAACGGCAACCGAACTTGCGGCAAACGGCATAAAGATACTCCGTGCAGGCATCTGGAAGCCACGCACAAAACCCGGAGGCTTTGAAGGCGTAGGCAAGCCCGGACTGGCATGGATGATCAAAGCCAAAGAGCTGACCGGCATGCTGACCGCAACCGAGGTTGCGACACGCAGCCACGTTATTGACGCTCTTGAGGCCGGCATCGATATTCTATGGATCGGTGCGCGCACCTCGGCAAATCCTTTCGCAATGCAAGAGGTTGCCGATACGCTTGCCGAAATGGGAGCTCAGAATGTTCCCGTGCTCGTCAAGAACCCGGTTAATCCTGACCTGGAACTTTGGATTGGCGCGCTCGAACGACTGTATAACGCCGGACTCCGACGCCTCGGAGCCATTCACCGCGGGTTCTCGGCCTATGGCAAACATCTCTACCGCAACATGCCCCAGTGGTATATCCCCATCGAATTACGTCGCCGCTGCCCGGGCCTGCCGATTATCTGCGACCCCTCGCATATTGGCGGCAAACGCGAGCTCGTCTCCCCTCTGAGCCAGCAGGCCCTCGACATGGGTTTCGAAGGCTTGATAATCGAGAGCCACTGCGACCCCGACTGCGCGCTGAGCGACAAAGCCCAACAGGTAACGCCCGAAGTGTTGAACTATATACTCTCACAACTCGTCATCCGTGACCTGCAAGGAACCACCGAAGGCCTCGTAACACTGCGCAAACAGATTGATAGCATAGATACCGAACTTGTTGAACTCCTCGCAAAGCGCATGCAGATTTCGCGCGAAATCGGCAAATACAAGAAGGAACACCGCATGCCCGTGCTCCAAATGGGACGACACGATGAAATCATGCACTCTCGATGCCAAGCCGCGAAAGAGATGGAAATGAGTCCCGACTTCATGAAAGTCGTTTTGCAGGCAATCCACGAGGAGTCCGTACGTCAGCAACTTGAAATTCTCAATCGCCGATGAAGATTCTGATTCTCGGAGCAGGCAAGATGGGCTCGTTTTTCTGCGACCTGCTCTCATTCGCCAATGATGTGGCCATCTACGACCCCGATCCGGAGCGCCTGCGCTTCACATTCAACTGCCGCCGCTTCGCCTCGCTTGACGAGGTCAACGACTTCGCCCCGGAACTGGTCATAAATTGCGCAACGGTCAAATACACGCTCGATGCCTTCCGCGCCGTAATTCCCCACATTCCGTCGCGGTGTATGCTCAGCGACATCGCCTCCGTAAAAACAGGGTTACCTGAATTTTATGCCGACTGCGGACACCCGTTCGTCAGCACTCACCCGATGTTCGGCCCCACTTTCGCCTCGCTCAACAATCTATCGAACGAGAACGCCATAATCATCAAAGAGGGCGATGCTCTCGGCCGCGCATTCTTCAAGCAGTTATATGCCGACATGCATCTTCACGTTGAAGAATATTCCTTTGCGCAGCATGACGAAACCGTTGCCTACTCGCTGACAATCCCATTTGCCTCAACCCTCGTCTTCGCAGGAGTCATGAAACATCAGGCGGCTCCCGGCACGACCTTCAAGCGCCACCTGCAGATTGCCCGTGGACTGATGAGCGAAGATGACTACCTGCTGACGGAAATTCTGTTTAACCCACATTCGCTTGAACAACTCGACAAGATTCAGGAACAACTGTCGGCTCTGCGCAACATTATTGCCGCTAAAGATTCCGAGGCGATGAAACATTATCTTGACCGCGTGCGCGGCAATCTGAAATGACGCGTACCCAAGCATGGATTGAAGGCATGCGACTGCGCACCCTGCCGGTTTCACTCTCCGGAGTAATCGCAGCGATTGCATGCGTCCGGGCCGACGGGATGCAGATCAGTTGGCCATGGGCGTCAGTTTGTCTAATCTTCGCCCTTCTCGCTCAGATAGCGTCAAACTTTGCCAACGAATACTTCGACTACCGCGACGGCATTGACAAAGTCAGCACCCGCAGAGGGCCGCAACGAGGAGTCGCCAACGGCATCATCACACCCCGATCAATGTTTATGGCAACCGCCATCACCCTGGCACTCGCATGCGCCGTCGGACTATCCACAATTATTCGCGGAGGCTGGTGGCTGCTGCCGTGCGGTATTTTCATTGCTTTGGGAGTCCTTGCCTACTCCGCAGGGCCCTACCCTCTTTCGCGCCACGGACTCGGCGAGGTTGCCGTACTCGTTTTCTACGGAATCATCCCCGTAACTTTGACCTACTACCTTCTGACTCTAAGCTTCTCGGTTTCATCTATGATGCTCGGAATAGCTATGGGGCTTTGGGGCTCTATGGTCATTCTGGTAAACAACTACCGCGACATAGACGCAGACCGCACCGTCGGTAAAAGCACCATTTCCACACGCCTCGGACGGCAGGGTTCGGCCATTCTCTACTGTGCTTTCGGCCAGTTTGCCGGCATCGGGCTATGGTTTGCATGCGGAGTCAAATGCGGACTTCTTCCGCTTATTCCGATGATTTTAGGGTTCTGTGGCAGCAAGCCGATGTATGAAGGCCGCCTCTCGGGAGCACAATGCACCCAACTGCTCGCAATCACCTCCATTCTGATGCTGCTCGCATCGCTGACCTACCTTATTACCGTCATTGTCATATGAAATTCAACGACATCATCGGCCATGAAGCCGTCAAACAACACCTTGTTGACATGGCCCGGAGCGGCCGCATTCCTCATGCCCTTCTGATCATCGCCCCGGCAGGTTCAGGAGAAATGATGCTCGCACGCGCTTTTGCCCAGTATCTCCACTGCACAGGGCGCGGACCCGATGACACTGACTCTTGCGGAGGTTGTCCTTCATGCCGTCAACATCAATCGCTCAATCATGTGGACCTGCACTTTTCATATCCGGTACTGAAAAAGGGGACAGTCACCGTAAGCGATGACTGGTTGGCCGAATGGCGCGAATTCATTAACGATGACCCCTGGATGGACTTCCGTAAATGGCCGGCAATGTTGGGCAAACCCGACGGCCAGCCTACAATCTACGCCGACGAGGCGGACAATCTGCGCCGCAAACTATCGAAGTCGGCACGCTCCAGCAACTTGAATATTTGCCTGATGTGGCTCCCCGAGAAAATGCACCCCGCTGCCGCCAACGGACTACTGAAACTTATCGAGGAACCCGAAGAGGGAACACTGTTCATTCTCGTCAGCAACTCCGCTGCCGATATCCTTCCGACAATCTACTCCCGATGCCGCAGAATTGAGCTGCGCCGCCTGAGCGACTCAGAAATCGCTTCCGCACTCGGCGACGGCCTCAACCCCGCAGATGCCCTCGCGGCATCCCATAACTCCGAAGGTAACTTTATAACCGCACGCGACTTCCTCGGCTCAACAGAGAACCAAAAGAATCTGGAACTCTTCATGAGCCTCATGCGCCTGGCATACCAGCGCAAGGTCGGAGATTTGAAGCGCTGGAGCGAAGACGTTGCCGGACTCGGACGCCTGACAATTTGCCGTTTTCTTGAATATTGCCAGCGGATGGTGCGCGAAAATTTTATATTAAACCTTCAAGTTCCGGAGCTCAACTACCTGACAATCGATGAACAACAATTCAGCGCCAAATTCTGCCCGTTCATCAACGAGCGCAACGTTGAAGAACTCATCGCCGAATTCAATGAGGCCGAAACCGACATACGAGGCAACGGCAGCGCGAAGATTGTACTCTTCGACCTTGCAATCAAAATCATCATTCTATTGATCAAGTAGACCTCACAATGCACGAATTCCTTAACGGCATCGCCGACGCCTACCTCTCAGACCCCGACCTGCGCTCCTACACTTTCGTATTCCCGAACATGCGCTCCAAACGTTACTTCGAGGAGTATCTTGCAGGAAAACTTGGTGTCGACACTGAAAATGTCAGTTCCCTCTGTCTGACATTTGCCGCATTGGTCGAGAAAGGATGCGGAATGACCATAGCGCCGACAGAGCGACTTCTGTTCATCCTTTACAGGGCCTACCGCAACGTACGCAAGAATGATGACAACGTTGAATCCTTCGACCGCTTCCGCTACTGGGGTCAGATGTTGCTTAACGACTTCAACGACGTCGACCGCTATCTTGCCGACGCCAAAGAGCTTTTCCGCAACGCCTCCGATTATAAGAAAATCCAGTCATTCTATCTCACACCGGCTCAGGAGGAAATTATCCGAACCTATTGGGGGAGTGATCCATATTGGAAATCAGCGCTCTCAAATCGCGATGCCGGCCGGGAGCTTCCCTTCTGGAATCATGTTGCCATGAAAGGGGAACCGGAGCGCAAATTCACGCAATTATGGGCCATTCTCGGCGAGGTATATACGGAGTTCCGACGGCTGCTCTCAAAAACAAACGAATGCTATCCGGGCATGGCATATCGCCATGTAGCCGAACAGTTGATGCTCGGCAACCGCCTGCCGTTCAATCCCAAGCTCTATATTTTCATCGGCTTCAACCGCCTATCACACTCGGAGCACGCGGTTTTCAACCAACTGAACCGACAAAATCTCGCCCATTTCTATTGGGATTATAATCCGGCGATAATGAACCACCGCGACGCCAACACCGCCGCCCGCTTCATCAAGACATATGTCGAAGAATTCACCGCGTCGAAACCCGATGTGAACCTCGGCAGCACTCCGGCTACACACAATGTCAACATCATTGCCGTGCCGTCAGACATTGCACAAGTGAAAATTGCCGCCGACTACCTCCACGGTAACGACACGGCTATGGTCCTCGCCGACGGCGAACTGCTGGTTCCTGCAGTAGCCTCGATTCCTGAGGAATACGAGCAGATAAACGTAACTATGGGTCTGCCGGTGCGCTTCACGATGCTCGCCCAGTTGTTCTCTTTGCTGACCTCAATGCAGCTGCGCACCCGCTACGATTCCGACGGCACCCCGGTTTACTTCCACGACGATGTCGTTGCCCTCACCTCCCATCCGGCCCTGCAACGGGCATTCCCTGTCGAGACTGAGGCACTGATAATTCGCATGCGATCATGCCATCTCTATAATCTACCCGTAAATATCTTACACGGAGAACTTGAAGCGTTACTTCCGCTATTCATACCCATTCCTAAAGATGCGAAACCGCAACAGACGGCAGGGCAATTAACCGCGATGCTCAGTTATATGGCAGACCGGGGAGTATTCGAAGGAATTGACCGAATATGCCTCGACGACCTGTTATCGACAATAAAGCGCCTGACCGGATTCGCTGCGGAATTCGGAGTCAACGCCGACCGACGCACACTCTTTGAGATGATAGAACATACGCTGCTGGAGCGCACACTCCCGCTCGAGGGAGAATCATTTGAGGCCATGCAGGTCATGGGGGTGCTCGAAACACGCGGGCTCAGCTTCCCCAATGTCGTCATGCTCTCTATGAACGAAGAGGTGTTTCCCGGCACTGAAAACTCATATTCTTTCATACCCGAAACGCTCAGGAGGGCATACGGACTCCCCACGCGCGACCATCTCGAAACAGATTCCGCATATCACTTCTATCGCATACTCTCACACGCAGACAATCTTACGGTGCTTTATGACGCACGCTGCGGCGGCACCCGCACCGGCCAGCCATCGCGCTACCTGACCCAACTCACCTACGGAAACTTCCCGGGCGTAAGGGTTCGCCGCTACCTCGCAGAATTCCCGTCTCCGGCAACCGACCGCAATCCGCTCATCGCTTTGAACTACGAAGGCAACAAACGGACATTCGCACCAATTCTGAATAAATTCACTTCGGAAGATGAAATTGACAAATACAGGCTTTCAGCGAGTGATTTGAAGGGATACCTGAATTGTCCGTTACAGTTCTTCCTCAAAAAAATAAACGACATCAATCCGCCGGAACTCGAACGTGAAGAAACCGGGGCGGCAGACCACGGCAACGTTGTTCACGAAGTTGCCGAACGGGTCTACAAATTTTTCAAACAGAGAGGCGAAAATATTCCTGTCACGCGCGATGACCTTGACGCCCTGATTGCCGGAGGTTTCGACAATCTCCTTGAACGCGAATTGGTCCGGGCAATCAATATCCACTTCATGCACTACCCGGCTCTGATTGACGGGAAAGAGAACACATCGCTCGAAAACATACCCCTCGACGGAAAAAACCTACTTTATGCCGACGCCATACGAATGTCGCTCATCGCGATGTTCAACAAGGAACAAACGCCGTTCACCATTCTTGGGACCGAAGTGCCGATAGAATTCAGCTGGCCCGTCGCCCCGGGTCTGTCGGTCAACTTCAAGATGATTATTGACCGCCTGGATTGCGTGGCAGAGGGCAACAAGACAATTTACCGCATCATTGACTACAAGACCGGCAACGATGCGACAACCTTCCCTTCCGTAGAATCGCTATTTGAGATCGGCAACCCCGGGCAATGCAAAGCTATCTTCCAGTTGCTCGTCTACTCCGCGGCTTATCTATACAATAATCCCGGATTGAGCGCCGACTGCATCCGACCGATGATTTTCAAACTCAAAGAGGTCAAGGAAACCGAATTCAAAAATCTGCGGTTCGGATCCGGACGGAATGCCGTAAGTCTCGACAACTATGGCATGGTACGCAAGGAGTTTGAAGAGGCTTTGCAGAAGATGTTCACCGACATTTTCAATCTTGACGAACCGATACGCCGTGCCGACAACGCCGAGTGTTGTACATACTGTCCGTTCAAATTGATGTGTAACTGATGGCAGGACTATATATCCACGTTCCATACTGCACATCCAAATGCGCATATTGCGACTTCTACTCGGGCCCCCTGCGCATCTTCGAGTCCGAAAGCTATTTCAATGCCGTCGGTCGCGAACTTGCCGCACGTCGCGGCGAGATTGGCGAGATTGAAACAGTATATTTCGGAGGCGGAACGCCGGGATGTGTCGACCCGACGTTCTTCCGCCCGTTTCTTAATCTCGGAAGCGGAGAAAAAACTGTTGAGGTAAACCCCGAAAATATTACGGCTGAATATGCTTCGAGACTGCTCGATGCCGGAACCAACAGAGTGAGCATGGGAGTGCAGAGCCTAAATGATTCCGAGCTCCGCCGAATCAGACGCCGCCATTCGGCCGACGATGCACGCCGCGCTTTCACGACTCTCCGCAATTCAGGATTCAATAATATTTCACTCGACCTGATTTACGGCCTTCCGGGTCAGACGCTCGAAAGCTGGGAGAAATCTCTGCGTGAGGTAATTGACCTGCGCCCGGAACATATTTCGGCCTACTTGCTGAGCTACGAACCCGGAACGCTTCTGACCGCGCAGCTTAACGCCGGAACCATCACAGAGGCCGCCGACGACCTCGTAGAAAGCATGTATGCCACGCTATGCAGGGAAACCTCCCGGGCAGGCTACAACCACTACGAAATTTCAAACTTTGCCCTTCCGCAACGCGAGGCACGTCATAATTCCGCTTACTGGGACATGACACCCTATCTCGGCCTCGGTCCGGGAGCCCATAGCTTTGACGGCACTCTCCGCCGCGAGAATCCCGCAAACCTCAAATCATATCTTGCCAACCCGGAACACTCCGCCATTGTCGAAACGGAAACCGAAGAGAACCGTTTTAATGACCGCCTCATAACCGGATTACGCACAAGCCGTGGCATCAGCCCCGAGATGCTGACCCCGAAAGAACTGCATACGGCCGAATCACTGCTTGAATATAATGAAGCAGGAAACTTGCGCATAAGCGAGGCTGCCTGGCTTCAATCCAATTCCATAATTCTGAAGTTGCTCCGATTAGCGGACTAAGACCTTGCGTCCATTGACGATGTTGATGCCGTTGACAGGTGCTGCCAGGCGACGTCCCTGCAAGTCGTAGATAACCGATGCTTTATCGTCGGCATCGACGGCAGAAAAGCAGATTCCATTCTGCACCAGATCGGTTGCGGTGAAAACATACTTGCAACCGTCATCATCGAGACGCGTGCCGTTGCCCCAGTTATAGACCGCATATTGTTGTTCGGCCTTTGTTTGGTTGAACTGCGACGTTCCGCTGACAATAACAACATATCCGATCTCATTTGAAGCAAGAACTTTCCATCCGGCCCCGGGAGCATCATTGCAAAGTGAAAGCCGGGTATTCTGCTCGGCAACGGGCGAGACGTATTCACCGGTAGCATAGTTGAAAATATCGTAGCTTCCATCCTCGCGGGTCTTGAATGCCCAAGCCGAGGCCTCGGTTGCCGACACGGTGCCGACAATAAAATGGTTCTCGGCCGACGCAAATCTATTGCCGCGGAGCGGAGTGCTCAGGTTATAAAACACCTTTGCCTGCGGCTGGTTCACACCTTCGGCCGCATATCCGGCAAGGAATGCGTTGTAGAGAGACTGCAGGGCATCTTTCTGGGCCTTACGTTGCTCAGGGTCCATGACATCGGTAAGAGTCGGCTCAATTTCTGCGATCTTGGCCATAAGCTCGACGTCAAGGTTGGTCGACGGATAGTAGCCGACACCCTCGCGGATTACTTCCTCTACTTTTGCTTTTGCAATTGCAATAAGCGATTTAAGCGCATCGACAACGGCATCGTCAGAATAATCGGTCGCAACAAACATGTACTTGCAACCGGAATCGCTGACATTGTTGCCGTTACCCCAGTTAAGGATTTTATCGGCGTTGTTTGACTGGTTGAACTGCGCCGAACCGCTGACAACGATAACGTACCCGACCTCATTCGCGGGCTTCACTTCCCAGCCGTTAGCGGGGACCGTAGTGGTCAACGTCAGCTGCGAACCGTTTGATGAGCCGGTAGGTGATACATACTCAGAAGTAAAATAGTTGACAATATCAAACTTACCGTCATTGCGCTTCTCGAACTTCCACGCGGCGGTCTCTCCGGGATTGTTCGTAGACCCGAGCATGTTGTTGACCGCAGCGGCGTACTTATTGTTGCGCAACGGAGTGTATATATTGTAGTAAACCTTTTCTTCAGGCATGTTTATGCCTGAAGCGGCATATCCTGCATTGAAAGCATCGAGCAATGCCTTAATTGCATCGCGCTGCGCCTGACGCTCATCTGCCGACATCGGAACAGACAGAGTCGCCTCGACTTCGGTAAGCTTGGCAATGAGATTGCGGTCGAGCTCGCTGCTTGCAAAATATCCGACCTGATCTTTAATCACACTACTCACGGCAGTGCGAGCCTGCTCAATAAGCATATAAACACTTTCTGCAGCGTCATCGATGCTCTTGCTCGGCGAATAACGGAGCTCTTCATCTGCCTCACCGGTGGTGAGGTCAACGAGTGCGAACGTCCACATCCACTTGTTCAAACGTACGCCGGGGGCATTTACATAAGGGAGCTTTACAAGCACCTTGTTCCAACCCTGCTTAAGGCTGACTGTCAGAGGTTCGCGGGCTGCGAAATTCTCATTCAGAAGGTCAACCTCATTAGTGATTTCCTTTCCGGAATTATCCCAGGTCGGAGGCATAATTTCCTCATCGTTGAGCCAAAGGCGCGAGCCTTTGCGGTCCCACTTGCCTTTGTCGGGAGCGGTGTCTTTCTCCGAGCGACCGTAGTTCTGGAATTCAATATGAGCGCCGACATCTCTGGCAGTAGGCGAATAGATATAGGTGTAGGCATAAGCCGTACGGTTTGTCGGGGCGTTGGCATACAGACCGGGAACCGTACCTCCCCATGTGTGACGCAGGTAAATGCCGGAGCCTGTCACAGGGGTCACCGTCCATGTCGGGTTTTCAAGACTCGTTTCGGGAGCAAAAACCATATCCGCGTTGCCGCCGTTATCGAACATCTCGGTGACGTTCCAGCGGGCATGTGTCTGCTTGACATAGGGTATCGGCTCCTCTTTGAGCGACAATGATTTGTGGAGCAAGAAGCGGCGTTCCCAGTCAGCGAATTCCTCAAACTCTTCGCCCTCATTAGGGAGCATGGTTCCTCCGGTTTCAATATACTGTTTACCGCCGCCGGCCCATGCTCGCTCAGCCGAAGCGAGCACACAGGCATATATGTTATTCTGGACAATGATATCCCTCTCGGTCGGGGTCTTGCGGTCATTCCATATTGCGGTAATGGTTCCGGCCGCCTCGTCGGTGCCTTTCTCCTCATAATAGATTGAGCTCTTGTAAATACCGACCAAATCGGCAAACACGTCGAAGTGGTTGATATAGTTATATCGGCAGTCAATATTGGGAATGCCGGCAATTTTACGGCCTGAGGTTGACCACATCTGGGTCATGTCGAAGTTCAAACCGGCGATGTTGACGCCGCTGATAGGATTCCAGCAAACGACTTTCTTGCCGAGCGCATGAATTTTGTCAATCATCGTCGGCAGAAACGTATTATCGGTAATGGCAACCTCGTCAGCACCGATATGAATGTAGGGAGCATCGGCAAAAACATCGGCTACCTCATCGAGCACTTTCAGCAACTCCTGCTTGCCCTCGTCGGTCTGCATGGCGTGGCCCATTGCCCTGACATAAGCCTCGCTATGGCCGGGCATATCGATTTCGGGAATTACCGTGATGCCATACTTCTTTGCTTCGGCCATCACCTCACGACATTGTTCCTGAGTATAATATTGACCTGCAAATCGGGTCATGGACTCGGATGACGTCAGCTTCGGATACGCTTTAACTTCGAAGCGCCATGCCTGGTTTTCGGTAAGATGCCAATGGAACGTGTTGACTTTGAACTGGCTGAAAAGTCTGATTTGCTTCTTCAGTTCATCAACTGAAACAAACGAGCGGCCGACGTCGTGCATATATCCGCGGAGTTTAAACGCAGGCCAATCGGTCAGCGACAACGGCTCAATAATATCCGTACCTATTGCAAGCTGGGCCAGAGTCTGAGCCGCGCGTATAACACCTGTGGCGGTCAGAGCATTGATTGTCAGCTGATTTTCATCGACATCTATACTATAGGCCTCATCAGGATACTCGGCGAGATCGTGGTTAAATGCGCCGGGAATCGAGTTGACAATCTGAACTTTCACTTTCGCACCGGAAGCGGCGTCGATTGTTGCACCGGCATTCGCCAGCACCTCCCGAAGCAGCTCCGAGTTCGTTTCATCCTCAATGGCAACGGAACGTTTGAGGGCAAATCCTCTGCAGTCCTTCATAGCCATTGTCTTAACCTTCGGCAGCAAATGGTCAACTGTTGCCGCCGCAGGCAAGCTTACCGCAAGCGTCAATGCGACCGTTATAGCAATTACTGATCTTCTCATGATAATAGTTTATCGGTTTATTATAGCACCAAAGTTACGAATTATTCTTATATTCTGCAATTCTCAAACCTTTGGCACGCTTTTTGCGTTTCTAAAAGTATAAAAACATTTCAACTTTTATGAACTTCAATAATTTCACCATCAAGTCTCAGGAGGCCATCCAAAAGGCCGTAGAGATTACCCGCTCCGCGGGTCAGCAATCCATTGAGCCTGTACACATTCTTAAGGCTGTGGTCGAGGAGGGTGACTCTCTCGTCAAGTTTATATTCCAAAAAGTCGGAGCCAACCTGCCCCTGCTGCAACAGAATATTGAACGTGACATTATGTCACTTCCGAAAGTCAGCGGCAGCGAGCCCTACCTCTCGCGCGAGAGCAACGACGTGCTCCAGCGCTCTATCGACGTATCCAAGAAGCAGGGCGACGAATACGTCACACTCGAGTCAATACTTATGGCGCTCTTTACCGTAAGTTCCTCGGCTTCCCGACTGCTTAAAGACGCAGGTATGACCGAGCATGAACTCACAGCCGCCGTCGACGAACTCAGAAAGGGCAAAAAAGCCACAGACCAGAGTGCCGAGGAAACCTACAATGCCCTGTCTAAATATGCGATTAACCTCAATGAGCGGGCACGGGAAGGCAAACTCGACCCTGTAATCGGTCGCGACGAGGAGATTAGACGTGTGCTTCAAATTCTCAGCCGCCGCACAAAAAACAATCCGATGCTCATCGGCGAACCGGGCACGGGCAAGACGGCCATTGCCGAAGGCCTCGCCCAGCGTATCGTGCGCGGCGATGTACCTGAAAATCTAAGGTCGAAACAGATATTCTCGCTCGACATGGGCGCTCTCGTTGCCGGCGCTAAGTATAAAGGTGAATTCGAAGAGCGCCTGAAGGCCATTGTCAACGAAGTTACCCAATCAGACGGCGAGATTATTCTCTTCATCGATGAAATTCATACGCTCGTCGGCGCCGGTAAGGGTGAGGGGGCTATGGATGCCGCCAATATTCTGAAGCCTGCACTCGCGCGAGGCGAACTCCGCTCAATCGGTGCCACCACGCTCGACGAGTATCAGAAATATTTTGAGAAAGACAAAGCTTTGGAACGCCGATTTCAGAAAGTGATGGTCGACGAGCCCGACGAGATGAGCGCCATTGCGATTCTCCGCGGCCTAAAGGAGCGCTATGAGAACCACCACAAAGTTCGCATCCGCGACGAAGCGATTATCGCTGCCGTGCAACTCTCCGAACGATACATTACCGACCGATTCCTCCCCGACAAGGCCATTGACCTCATTGACGAAGCCGCATCTAAGCTCCGACTGGAGGTTGACTCGGTGCCGCAGGCACTTGACGACATTGTACGACGCATTGCCCAAAAGGAGATCGAACGTGAAGCAATCAAGCGCGAGGGCGACGACGCCAAGGTACGCGAAATTGAAAAGGAGTTGGCCGACATGCGCGACGAGGAGAAAGAATTCCGCTCCAAGTGGCAGGCCGAAAAGGACCTTATCAACCGAATTCAGCAAAACAAGATTGACATTGAGCAACTCAATTTCGAGGCTCAGACTGCCGAGCGCGAGGGCGACTACGCCCGCGTTGCCGAAATCCGATACTCGAAAATCCAGGAAAAAGAGCGCGAGAACGCAACGATTCAGCAGCAACTGAAAATGATGCAGGGCGAGCAGCCGCTGATTAAGGAGGAGGTAGACGCCGACGATATTGCCGGAGTCGTTTCCCGCTGGACCGGCATCCCGGTCATGAAGATGGTTCAGAGCGAAAAGGATAAACTTCTCCACCTCGAAGACGAACTCCATAAGCGTGTAGTCGGCCAAAACGATGCAATCGAAGCCATTGCCGACGCCGTGCGCCGCTCCCGTGCCGGGCTCAATGACCCGCGCCGCCCCATTGGCTCGTTCATTTTCCTCGGAACCACCGGCGTAGGCAAGACGGAACTCGCCAAGGCTCTCGCCGAATACCTTTTCGATGACGAAAACATGATGACGCGCATAGACATGAGCGAATATCAGGAGAAACACGCCGTCAGCCGTCTGGTCGGCGCGCCTCCGGGATACGTCGGCTACGATGAAGGCGGCCAGCTGACCGAGGCTGTGCGCCGCAAACCCTACTCCGTCGTGCTCTTCGATGAAATCGAGAAGGCCCATCCCGACGTGTTCAACATTCTGCTCCAAGTGCTCGACGACGGTCGACTGACGGATAACAAGGGCCGACTGGTGAATTTCAAGAACACCATCATCATAATGACTTCCAACATGGGTTCGAACGTCATACGCGAGAACTTCTCGAAACTCACCGACGATAACCGCGCCGAAATCATCGAGAAGACCAAGACCGAGGTGCTCGACATGCTGAAGCAGACAATCCGCCCTGAATTCCTGAACCGAATCGATGAAACCATCATGTTCACTCCGCTGAACGAAAAGGAAATCGAAGAGATTGTAGGCCTGCAGATTAAGGGCATACAAAAGATGCTTTCAACCAACGGAGTCGAGTTGCACATCACCCCTGCGGCCCTCCACTATCTGGCTGAAGAGGGATATGACCCCGAATTCGGTGCCCGACCGGTCAAGAGGGCAATTCATCGACTGGTGCTCAACCGCCTGTCGAAAGACATTCTCGCGCAGAAGGTCAACAAGGACTATCCCATCACCATTGACCTCGACAAGGACGGAAATCTCACCTTTGTCAACAATTAACCACCACTAAATCATGAATTGGCTCCCGGCGCAATGCCGGGAGTTTTTTGTTTCTTATATAGTTGCCAGGAATTGATAGTGTTCTGCCATGCTATATAGGCCGCAGGAGCTACCGAGCATATTGGCGAGAGAAACGTCGTTGCCATCCATATTGCCAGCACAGTGTTTTTCTGCATAAGCGCCTGAGTTGCGGCAACCCGGTCGCCGATGATTTCCCCTACCCTGCGTCCGACATAGAACTGAGCCAGACATGCCGCACCCGCACCAAAAGCCAGGGCTACCATAAGCGGAATTGCTCCGGCCGGTTCCTGCATGACGAAACTGACCGCCTGACCAACGCATACAATCAGCGAGAAAGCCCAAAGATAAAACGCGAGGCCCGCATGATTGGCAAGCTGATGATGCACCCGAGGGGCAAATTTCATCAATATCAGCGCAAGCAATAGCGGAGCAATAATCAACGGTATGACTTTGGAGCTGATAGTCATGAATGTCGGCAGAAACTCGACTCCATCAGCACCCATGAGGGTAAACAATAGCGGGGCGGTTGCCGCACAGGCAATATTGCTCATTACCGAAAAGGTTGCCAGACGCGGCACCGATCCGCCGAGCATCCCTACAATAACCGGAGCCGCAGTCGCCGTCGGACAAAAAACACATATGAACATCCCCTCGGCCAAAGGAACGTTTAACGGCCGTAGAGCCAGGTATATCGCAATGCCTCCGAGAACCTGAACCGGAAGCAACAGTCCGGTCATACGGGTGACTTTAATATGCCGCGGGTTGATCTTGCAGAATGTCAGAAGCAACATCGCAAAAATGAGCCAGGGGGCAATCCACGCCAAATAGTCCATATAATCATGAAATATCGCACCTGTAACCATTGCTATCGGAAGCATCCACGGTTTCAGGCGTGCACGGATTTTGCTTGCTCTCATATCCTTTTATGCAAACATTTCGGACACCAGTGGCCGCCGAGCAGAATGAGCATCGGCGAGGCTTTGAACCGCTCGCCACACGAGCACTCCCAATCCAGTTTCGTAGTCATATCACCCGGAGTCATGTTTCCGCTTAGACATTTGCCTCCCATGAACGCAGCTTTTTGCCGCATGTCGTCAATGGTCAGTTCTCCGAGAGGCTTGCTTTCGTCATAGCCGTGGTCAAGCAGAGGATGCCCCTGAGGGTGACGCTCCGCGCGGGCCTCACCGGGATAGGATTCCAGCTCGGGCAACTGCACGTCCCAACCGGGAATTGACTGCCACTCTTCGCGGCTGCCGAAATGGGCGTCGATTTTATGCCTTATGTCATGTTTGAGCCACCAGAGTGTGCCCAACGTCTTGCGCTTGGCAACCATCTTCATCCCGGCCTTTATCAACTTTGCCGGAGCCAACGGCGCGAGCTTGAAGTACCACGGGGTCATCTTCTTCATCCGACGGAAATAATCGTCGCAGCTCTCCCCGCTGCGGAAGTGCACGAGTTCATCGAGGCGGTCGGAATCGAGATACCACTGTCCGTGAAAATTCCGGGTGGCGAACCAATTCGCACCGAACACCTTTTCAGGCGGAGGACAACCTAACGCGCCCAACAGCAGCTTTTCGAACTCATAGTTGGTCAGGCGATAGCTTTGGCCTGAGCCGATATTATAGAATTTATTCCAAAGTTCGTCGGGCACAGTGTCCTCACATATGTTAGCCATCAGCCGGCCGGCGTCCTCGTCAGTAACCCATTCAAGCAGTCCGCGCAACGGGACATGGAAAGAAATCGGGTTCGACCCTTTAAGCAGCAAGCCGGGGTAGAGGATTCCGGTCTGGCGCAACACAAGCCAATTCTTCAGCCCCGACTCAACGATGACCCGCTCGGCTTCGACTTTGGAAACGGCATACGCATCGCCAAGCGACGGCGCAATCGGGTCGCCGGTGCGACCCCAGTGATAGGGCGGACGGCGGTCACCGAGTTCGGCAACGGAGCCTATATAGACAACCTTACAGGTTGATGCCTTAGAACCCTCGAGAACAGCCCGTGCAATATTTTCAGATGACTTGACATTGACTTTCAGAGTTTTTTCGGGATACAGATCCGCGGTCGGCGACACCATACCTCCCATGTGAAGCACATAATCGGCACCGGAAACCGCCCGCATCACATCCGCCGGATTACAAAGGTCACCCCACACGACCGTAAAACCGTCGAGTTCCATGAAAGGCTTCAGCTTCTTTTCGTTTAGCCTGCTCGGACGAGCAAGCACTGTGATATCGAAACGGTTGGCTCGAGGCGCCATTTCGCGGAGCGTGGCCATACCCATGGTTCCGGTCGCCCCCGTTATGCAAACTCTCTTTTTCATCCCCGCAAAGTTACGATTTTTTTTGTAACTTTGTGCCGTAAATAACGTCCCTAATTATGAAACAGAATAACGAAACACCTGTCTTGCTGCTCACAGGCTATCTCGGAAGCGGCAAAACCACTCTTCTAAATGAAATACTTGCTAACCGACGCGGAATCCGTTTCGCTGTAATAGTCAACGATATCGGCGAGGTCAATATCGACGCCGGCCTAATTCAGAAAGGCGGTATCGTTGGCCAAAACGAAAATTCCGGCGACCTCATAGCACTTCAGAACGGCTGCATATGCTGCTCGCTCCAGACCGACCTGATGAAGCAACTTGCAGACCTTATAGCAACACGCAATTTCGACTATATTGTCATTGAAGCCAGCGGAATATGCGAACCTGCCCCCATTGCACAGACGATTTGCGCCATGGCTGCGCCCGACAGTGAATATGTAGCCAAAGGAATCCCACGGCTCGATTGCATCTGCACGGTCGTCGATGCCCTGCGCATGGCTTCGGAATTCGGATGCGGAGAATCTCTCAGGGCCTTTGACCACGACGACGAAAACATTGAAGGGCTCGTCATCCAGCAAATTGAATTCTGCAACATTGTCATACTCAACAAAATCTCAGAAGTCAGCCGTGAGGATGCCGGACGGGTGAAGGCCGTAATCCGAGCGCTCCAACCAAAGGCAAAAATCATTGAGACCGACTTCTGCAAAATTGACCTCGACGGAATCGTCAACACCGGAATGTTTAACTTTGAAAAGGTCGCAACCTCGGCAACGTGGGTGCGCGAAATTGAAGGTCACACCGATGATGATGACGACGATGACGAGCATGATGGACACCATCACCACGAGCATGACCATCACCACCACGAGCACGGCGAGCACTGCCACTGCCACGAATGTGAGGAGCATCATGCCCACATGCACTATGGAATCGAAACTTTCCTATACTTCAACCGCAAACCCCTCGACCTCAACAAATTCGACTATTTCGTCGGCAAGCACTGGCCCGCAAGCGTCATTCGATGCAAGGGATTGTGTTACTTCTCAAACAACAAAGACATGTGTTATATCTTCGAGCAGGCAGGTATTCAAAAAAACCTCAAGCCCGCCGGCTACTGGTTTGCAACCGCTCCCGCCGAAGAGTTGGAAGTCATGCTCGCCCGCGACCCTCAGTTGCGTCGCGACTGGGACAACGAATATGGCGACCGCATGGTTAAACTCGTATTTATTGGCCAACACCTTGATAAGGAGGTACTGAGCCGCGGCCTTGACTCCTGCATTGTTGACTAACCCACCGCTGCTGACCGACGGCGACGTCGTGGCCCTGCTGAGCCCGGCGTCGGCAATCGACCCGACGCTGCTCGACGGCGCCGCAGCGGCGCTCAGCGCCGAGGGATTTACCCCGCGCATCATGCCGCACGCCAAAGGCTCCAGCGGCTCATTTTCCGCAACCGCCGCAAATCGTCTGGCCGACATCGATGCCGCCATCTGCGACCCCGAAGTCAAGGCGATAATCTGCGGCCGCGGAGGCTATGGCGCCGTGCATCTGCTCTCAAACATCAGGCTCTCACGTCCCGTATGGCTCGCCGGGTTCAGCGACATATCCGCCCTCCATGCGCTATGGCATTCCAACGGAATCCGCTCCATACACTCGTCGATGGCCAAAGAGCTTACCCTTTGCGAATGTCCGGCCAACGAAGCCAACAGGCGCCTCTTCTCCATTCTCCGAACCGGAAGGATGCCGTCAATCGAGTTTCCTTCACACCCGCTGAACCGCAACGGCATCGCTTTCGGGATAATGCGCGGAGGAAATCTTGCCGTGCTTGACGGTCTCGTATCAACACCATTCGACCTCATGGCGCTCCCCGACACCATTCTCGTTATCGAAGATATTGCCGAACCTATCTATAAGGTGGAGCGCATGCTGATGCGCCTGAAGCTATCGGGAGTGCTCGACCGGCTGCGCGGCCTGATAGTCGGTCAATTCACCGACTACCGTCCGAGCCGCGACTGGCAGAACATGTACGCCATGATTGCCTCACTGACGACCGATGTGCCCTACCCCGTTGCCTTCAACGCTCCCATCGGCCACGTCGCCGCAAATCTGCCGTTCATCCAGGGAGCCGAAGTCACCCTGACAGTCTCTCCCAAAACAACAATCATATCACATGACAAGTAGAACACCTTCATTCCGCAAACTCATGTGCGTGCTGTTAGCAATGGCATCACTATCATTTGCCGATGCGGCTGAACTCATGGTCGAGATTTCGACTCATTCCACCGAACCGATAAGAATGTGTGTTAGCGACGACCTTTCAATAACCGTCGACCGGGGCACCGTGATTATCGCAGACGCCGAAACAGAACACACTCTGATACTGGATGATGTCAAAGGTTTCCGCTATCTGACGGCTGACCCTGACGCCATGTCGGAGCCCGCATCGGCAGCAAGCCGCACACTGCACTGGGATGGCACCAAACTGACCGTTGAGGGCGCCCAACCTGACGACATATGTAAGATTGTCGACGTCAGCGGCAAAACGGTCAAGCAGTTGCGCATCGAAAAGATTGACGATTTTGACTTTAGCGAACTCGCCGAGGGAATGTACATAGTGGTGATACGCAACTTTCCTGCAATTAAAATTGTCATCTAAGCAATGAACATATCACTTCGCAACATACTTGTCGCAGCCGCTTTGGGCGGCGCCGTTGCAGCCTCGGCAAAGGAACTGAATGTTTATCGCAACGATTCTACCTTTCACTCCATACCCTTTGCTGACGGCATGAAAATCACCCACTCGGCAGACCCCGATGATCCGGAGCTATCCATTCACTATAACGACTACTACAATCCCGGCGGCGCGGAATTGAAGATTCCTATCTCTGCCATAGACTCATGCGTGGTCAAAGACGAGAGTGTGCCGACGCTGCATTTCACCTTTCCCGACTATCCCGACAAGGAGTGGGTGTGGAGCAAAACCGACTACATCAATGCCACCCTCGACATCGAAGGCTTCGGAATTGTCGACGATGCCCGGGGGCTGACCCTAAGCGTCAAAGGCCGCGGCAACTCATCATGGGGCTTCCTAAAGAAGCCGATGAGGCTCAAGTTCGCCCGCAAGACATCTATCTGCAATTTCGCTGAAGCAAAAAGCTACGTTCTGCTCGCCGATTATCTTGACCCGACAGGAATGCGAAATGCCGTCGGCCTCTGGCTCGCCCGCCGACTCGGCATGCAGTATGCCAACCACACGCAGCCCTGCAACGTCTACGTAAACGGAAAGTACTGCGGACTCTATCTGCTGACTGAAAAAATCGGCATCAACAGCGGAAGCGTCGACATCGACAAACAAACCGGCATACTTTTTGAGATGAGTCGCGAATATGATGAGAAATATAAGTTCCGATCAGGGGGAGTATGGGATATTCCCGTCATGGTCAAAGACCCCGATTTCGACGAGCTCTATGCCTCAGACACGACAGGACCGACTCCCGAAGAGCGCTTCGAAATATGGAAGAACGATTTCAACGATGCCGCTGACCGCGCAGTCGACGGCGCTGACATCAGCGGTTTCGACATAGAGTCCGCCGTGAGCTATCTGCTGACAGTCAATGTTGTCTGCAACAATGAAGGTACTATCCCTGGACGGCCTCGACACCCGCAAGCACGTAAACAAACTGAAGGAGTGGCTGACACTGCGCGTCGCCATTCTAAAAACCCGCGCCGAAAACGGTGAACTTTAACTATTATTCCTATACCCTACACTTAAAGGTAGGTTCTATTAATTGGTTTATCAGCGCGTAATGCAGAACCCCAAAAGCATCATTGCACTGATTCGTGAGTACATCACGAATGCAAAAGTAGCGATAATTTAAGACTTATACAAGTTTTCACTTCTTCATTTTACATCTTTTTGCGTTTTTTTTGGGGGGGGGTAAATGTC
>CAZKOF010000032.1:0-22000 GCA_964554335.1 uncultured Bacteroides sp. | reverse complement strand
AAGAAATATATAACTTTGTTTATATACACCTAACTGCTTGAAAAACACAAAACTTACGCAAGGGAACACATTTTTAGCCTTATCTAATCCAAATCTGTACTTTTTTGTATCCTTCTTTATACATCTATGCTGATTATCAGCATAGTAAGGGCTTTCACATCAAGATTTAGGGTAGGCTGCAAGGAATACCCGGCGCTTGCGAAGCTCGGGTGCTGCGGCATGCAGGGCGCGCAAAGTTGTCGTACCGACAACGTAGTTGACTGCTGCCGATGAATATTTCTCACTGATAGAGTCGAAATCTATCAGGTTTATATCTTCGGGATTAATGTAGCGGAAATAGATACGGAAGCGTATGTCGTTGGTGAACTCAGGCAGATTTCCTGAATGAACGTGACGCTTCTTATATTCATACCGGTAGTCATACTGGCAGGCGGTTATGTCACTCAGAATAGCTGAACCGGTGGGAAACCCGCCTGCTCCGCGACCGAACATGAACTGCTTGTCGTAGCAGAGTCCTTTGATGACCACACCGTTAAATTCATCGTCTACGCCATAGATATACTTGTCGGCCGAGAGCAGTTGAGGAATAACGCACATACATATGCGACCGTCGGGCAGCTTCTCAACGTGCCCCACAAGTTTGATGCGGCGCCCCTTTTCATTTGCAAACCTTATATCGGCGTCGTTCAAAGCCGATATGCCGAAAGTGAAGATTCGCGAAGGTTCTACATACGTGCCGAATGCATGGACGGTAATGATTACGAGTTTCGATAACGAATCCCAGCCGTCGACGTCGAGACTCGGATTGCTTTCGGCAAATCCGGCCTCCTGGGCAAGTCTCAGCGCCTTGGCATAATCCATGTTATCCTTGAAAATCCGTGTCAGAATATAATTGGACGAACCGTTGAGTATTCCTTTGACTGAAATAAGCAGGTCATTGTCGTAATATTCCTCAAGATTTCGGATAACGGGAATCGAGCCACAAGACGATGCATCATAAAGCAGCGTGGACTCGGTTTCAGACTGTAGCTTTATCAGTTCGGGCAGATGTGCGGCGAGCATCTTCTTATTGCCGCTGACAGCAGTCAGCCCCTGACGGAGCGTGCGAGAAATGATGGCATAGGATGCCTCTGCGTCATCAATAAGTTCAACAATCACGTTGATTTCAGAATCATTGAAGATATCGTCGGGACAGTCTGTAAATTCTGCATCTACGTTGCGTTTTTTGTTGATATCCCGAACACATACCCGCTTGATTTCCACTCCGGCAGGGCGTGTGGTTTTAAGTAATTCAAAGAGGGCACGTCCAACTGTGCCGAATCCGAAGAGTCCTATCTTAAGATTTTTTCGATGCGTCATGATTTATAAATTCTTTGATGATTGCGTTGAGTTTATCGTGTTCAATAAGAAAGCCGTCGTGGCCAAAGTCACTCTCGATTGTCCTGAATGATGAGTTCGGTATATTGTCGGCGAGGAAACGGGCATCTTCGATCGTGAACAGAATATCGGAGGTTATACCGACAACGAGCGCTTCCGGCTTCATTGATTGTAGCGCGGCAACCAAACCGCCGCGTCCTCGCCCGACGTCGTGGGCATCGACGGCCCGACTGAGACGGCAATAACTGTATGCGTTGAAGCGTGCGCAAAGTTTGTCGCCCTGATGCTGCTGATAAGAATGGACGCGACGGTAGGATATCGAGGAGCGCTCCTCGGCGTCGGCCTGCGTAAGGTTATAGGCAGCAGGACCGCGATAACTGAGCAAGGCCATGGATCGAGCCGCACGCATTCCGCGCAATCCTGCGTCAGGAGAGTCAGCGCCATAAGTGGGGTCTGCCTCGATAGCCATGCGTTGGCTCTCGTTGAAACCTGCCGCCCAAGGGGTGGTGTAGGCAGAGGTTGCTATCAGTGCTACCCTGCGTGCGAAATAAGGTTGCATCAGGGCCCATTCCATAGATTGGAATCCTCCTAAAGAACTGCCGATGAGGAGTTCGACCTGTTTGATTCCCAAATGAGCGGCCAGGCGCTGATGGGCATGCACCATGTCGCGCACTGTCACCTCAGGGAAGGAGTTGTAATATGGCTTCCCTGTCAGCGGATTCAGTGAAAGAGGACCGCTGGAGCCATAGTGCGAGCCAATGATATTCGCGCAAATGATAAAATATTTTTGCGGGTCCAGAAAACGGCCGGGCTCCACGGTGTTAGGCCACCATTCGGCTACGTCGCTATTGGCCGTCAGTGCATGACATACCCATATGACGTTGGAGCTATCGGCATTCATCGAGCCATACGTGTTGTAGGCAATGTCAAATTCCGTTAGTTCTTCTCCGCATTCGAGTCGCAACGGAGTTGGGTCGTGGAAGGTCAATACCATTCTATACCGTTTGAATATGAGGAACGTTTATCGTATTTAATATCAGACAACATCGAAGACTTGATCGCTATATGGAAATTATAGCTTCTGTATGGGCCGAAAGGTACGAAACTCGCCGTCATGGTGAAGCAGTGCAGGTCGCGGCTGATGTTGCAGTTCATGTATGAAATTTTCTTCTGTTTGAAGTCATATGACGCAGAGAAATTGAAGTCCCATCCCGGCGTAGGTTTGATGCTTCCCGAAAAACTGAGATTTTGGGTGATTTTCCCTTTGTATTCGAGTTTTTCCTTGTCGAACTCACCGTAGCCGTAACTTATGGAGTAATTTACCGAGAAACTCCACGGACACTCCCACTTCAAGTAGCCGTCATCATCGAAATTATGTGAAGACGAAGACGTTTCCTCTTTTTTCTTTCGGCGCGTTGCGGTTTCCGACGAGTTACTGTCTTCGTCTGAATCCTGTTTCTTATTTTTATCCTTTTTGCCGAACCATTTTTTAAAAGTGCTATTATTGAACGTGTAGGAAAAACTCGTTCCGGTCGATGACAGACGGCCGATCCCCTTCCCGGCCTCCAGGCGGGTAACGTTGCATCGATACGGATTGCCATATTCGTTCAATTTGTATGTATAGACATCCCATACCGCCGAGAGGTTGAGATTGAAGTTTTTTGCGAGACGCAGCAGAATAGATGTGTTAAGGTTGCTCCAGTTCAATGAGTCGGCGGCAAAATTATAACTTTCGCTGAGTGAGAGATTTTCGATTATCGAAACTTTTTTCTCACCTATGGAGTCGTTCGTGGCGACCTTAGCCTCGACGTTGTTGGCAAGCGAGAAGCTGACTATCCCGGATTTGCCGCGCCCCGGAACTCCGAAAACCGCGTTGGGAAACTTGGAATATACGTTTTCATGCACGCGGCCATACTCGTCAGTGTAGCTATATTTTCCATAGTAACCCCAAAACGGAGCTCCGAAATCGGGTGCGCCGGTCAGGCTGACAGTCGGGGTCATCACGTGACGTACCATTTTAAGCTTGCTTTTGAACAGGGGACGCCAGAAACCGTAGATTTTAGTCGAAAGTCCAACCGAAGCACTGAAATCAAAGACGTTATAGAAGCTATAGGTCGTGTCCGTTACCTCGGCTGCTGCCTGAGTGTCCCATTGGCGTGTAACTTTTGACGTGTACATACGGTCGGTCAATGTCAGGCTCGGAGAGATGTTTATGTATTTGAATAGCTGGAATGTGGCTGAAATAGGTACGGAGTGACGTATGCCGTTGCGCCAGTCTTTGATCAACGATTTGTGGAAAAACTCATCTTGCTTTGCGGTCAGGGAGTTCTGGAGCTGGGCGTTATAGGAAAGTTTTATGCGCTCATACCACTTCTCTGCTCCGACGGCTCTCTTCCGCTTGAACGGTGCGACTTGCGAGAGGCTGACCGTCAGATTTGGCAGAGAAACATTCAGTGTTTCGTCTGATGATCTTTGGGTTATATTCATGCCGGCCGATAGAGACCATTTTGTCCCCGGAAAGCGGTAGGTCATATTAACCGTCGAACTCTTTGTGTTCTCGGTAAACGAAGAATTATAGTATGAGTTTACATTGTTACGCGAATAGCCGCTTGTCGCAAAGTTAACACTCGCAGAAAATGTCATGTTAGGGTTGAACTTGGAGTCCTGCTGGTGATACCATTGGACCTGAAAGTTAGTCGAGCGGGAATAGTCTGCGCTGCCTTTCTCGCCGTCGACCGTATTAAGATAGTTGATTGAAACATTGCCTGCGAACTTATAGCGCTTGGAATAGCTTGAGCGTCCGGAAATGCCCCATGTTCCTTTTGTGTAGATCGAACCTGTCAGCACAAGGTCAACGTAGTTGTTGAAGGCAAAATAGTAGCCGCCATTGTCGAGATAGAGTCCGCGGCGATAATCATCGCCGAATGTCGGGAAGATAATGCCTGAGGAGTATTTCTTGGTGAATGGAAAGTATCCGAAAGGAACGGCCAAAGGCAAAGGTAATCCGGCGAGCACGAGATAGGCCGGACCGGTAACGATATTGCTGCCGGGCTTTACCTTACCTTTAGTAATCTGAAAATGAAAGTGGGGATCATCGTGGTTGTCACATGTAGTATATTGACCGCCCTGAATGTAAAACTCACCGTTCTCCATTTTTTTCGACAACTTGCCGACGAGATAACCTTCGCCCTGCTGCGTGACGACATCGGTAATGAATCCGCGCTCGGTTTTGAAGTTATATGTCATTGACTTTGCGTCATATCCGTCTGCACCCTGCGAGAACTTTGGCTGACCCGTAACGTTGCCGAGAGAGTCGGTGCGCCCGATCGCGTTAACATTGGCTGTCTGCATGTCCATGTCGATGATTTCAGCATCCAACTTGAGGTCGCCATAGGTCACGTGACCGTCGCCGTACATATATGTGCGGTTGCGGCCGATAACAATCATAGAGTCCTTTGAGTCGAAAACCACTGTGTTGTCCAGGTCCACTTTCTGACGCCGTATGCGCGAGGGTGGGGCAACAACACTGTCAGCCTCCTCGGCAAACAAACCGAAAATGCTGAATATCAGTAGTATGGTCAGATATATTGAGCGTCTGATCACGTGGATTGGTCTATATATAGCTATGCAAATTTACGCAAATTTATTGAGATTTCGGCGTAATTACGTAACTTTGCGGACGAAAATGATGAATTGGCTCAATACATTGTTCGTTGACCACACGCCGCTGCAGGCCGTGATAGTCCTTTCGGTAATTATTGCCGCAGGTCTTGGACTTGGAAAAATCAAGATTATGGGCGTCTCGCTCGGCGTGACGTTCGTGTTCTTCATGGGCATTTTAGCCGGCCACTTAGGATTTTCAATCGACCCCGACATGCTGATATATGCCCAGAACTTCGGACTCGTGCTCTTTGTCTATGAACTCGGACTGAAAGTCGGACCCGGATTCTTCTCGTCGTTCAGGTCGGGAGGCATCAAGCTCAATATGCTCGGATTGGCAACAATTCTGCTTGGAACGGGGCTCGCTATCGGCCTTTCGTTCGCCTTTAAGGTCCCGATGAGCGATATGGTCGGAATTCTCAGTGGAGCAACGACAAATACTCCCTCACTTGGTGCCGCTCAGGAAACGTTGACTCAACTCGGACGCCCGTCGGCCGGAGCAGCTCTCAGTTGTGCCGTCACATATCCGCTGGGGGTTGTCGGTGTTATCCTGGCTTTTGTTATCACGCGCAAATTGTTTGTCAGACCCGTCGACATGACGTGCCACCAGCACGACGACGCAAACCACACTTTCATCGCCGCATACATAGTGAAGAACCCCGGAGTTTTCGGCATGTCTGTCAAAGCAATCGCCGCTCTTACACCCCACAAATTCGTGATTTCACGTCATTGGCATGGCGGCAAAGTAAGCATCCCGACTTCTGAGAGCGTTCTTCACGCCGATGACCGCATACTCGTTGTGACTAACGAAAATGATGCGCCGGCTCTAACCGTTCTCTTCGGCGAACAGGACGTCACTGACTACAACGCGTCAGACATTGACTGGAATGCCATTGACAGCTCGCTGATTTCCAAACATGTAATCATTACCAAACCGGAAATTAACGGCAAGCGACTCGGATCGCTGAAGCTGCGCAATACCTACGGGATAAATATATCACGTGTTCTCCGCGCCGGAGTGCAGTTGTTGGCGACCCCCGGACTCGTGCTTCAGCTGGGCGACCGCCTGACGGTTGTCGGTGAGGCCAATGCTATAGAGAATGTTGAAAAGGTTCTCGGCAACGCCGCCACCGACCTGCGTGAGCCCAATCTTGCGGCCATTTTCATCGGCATTGTTCTCGGCCTGATGGTTGGAGCCGTTCCGTTATACATCCCCGGAATAAGCCAACCTGTCAGTCTCGGTCTTGCCGGTGGCCCGATAATTGTAGGCATCATCATCGGAGCTTTTGGACCACGCTTCCACCTCGTAACCTACACGACCAGGTCTGCGAACCTGATGCTTCGCGGCATCGGTCTCTCACTCTTTCTTGCATGTCTCGGGCTGAGTTCGGGGGCAAACTTTCTCGATACAGTGATGACCGGTGACGGCCCCCTTTGGATTCTGCTCGGGTTCATCATCACAGTGGTTCCTGTGCTCATAATGGCTGTGCCCTCAATGAGAGTATGGAAGCTCGGATTCGGAGAGACGTGCGGAATGCTCGCCGGTGCGATGGCAAACCCGATGGCTTTGACCTACTCGGGCGATGCCTGCGGAAACGATGACCCTGCGGTCTGCTATGCGACTGTTTATCCCGTGTCGATGTTTGTCAGGGTAATTCTTGCACAACTGCTCGTTATTATCTTCATCTGAACTCCGCTCCCGGCTCCATATGTCAGTATGGGTCGACGAGTACGCGCTTGCCTGAATATCCGGACACTAAATAAAACAAACCCCGCGGCTTCATTTGAAATCGCGGGGTCCTACGATATTGTGATTGCTCTATACGTCACTTCGCTTCGGGAACGATGAGCTTGTAACCTTTGCCGTGGATATTGATGATTTCAATCGAGGGGTCTTCGCGCAGATGTTTGCGGAGTTTTGTGATATAGACGTCCATTGAGCGCGCGTTGAAATAATTGTCGTCAATCCAGATGGTTTTCAGGGCATAGTTGCGCTCAAGAATCTCATTGGCGTGATTGCATAGGAGAGTCAGCAACTCGCTCTCCTTGGTTGTCAGCTTGGTCGTCTTGTCGCCGAGAATCAGCGTCTGTTTCTGAGTGTCGAACATGAACTTGCCGAGCTGATACATTGTGATATTCTTGTCACGCTTGCCACGCACACGACGCAAAATCGCCTCAATGCGGAAAACCAGCTCTTCCATTGAGAAAGGTTTGGTTATGTAATCATCAGCACCGATTTTAAAACCGGAGAATATATCTTCTTTCAACGCACGCGCAGAAAGGAATATAATGGGTACTTCGGCATTGACGTTACGAATTTCCTGTGCAACCTGAAATCCGTCTTTCTCAGGCATCATGACGTCAAGCACGCAGAGGTCATATTTGCCTTTGATGAAAGCTTTGTAGCCCTGGTCGCCGTCGGGATAGAGGTCTGCGGCAAATCCTTTTGCCTGCAGATACTCGCGGAGAAGCATTCCGAGGTTCTCGTCATCTTCGCAGAGCAGAATTCTTGTTTTTTCTTCCATAATAAATTGGTATATGAGGGTTGATATTATTCTTGTTGTTCATTTCCGGTCAGCAGCGGCAGGGTTATTGTGAATGTCGTTCCCAGTCCGAGGTCCGATTCTACACTGATTTCACCGCGGAAGTCGCCAACCATCTTTTTGACGTAGGCGAGGCCGAGGCCGAATCCTTTGACGTCGTGACGGTTGCCGGTGTTCACACGATAGAATTTCTCGAAAATCTTCGACAGATCTTCGCGCCTGATGCCGATGCCATTATCTTTGATTACTATTTGCAGGCGGCCGGGGTGGGGGTTCGACGTTGAAATCTCCAGGAGCATCGGCACATCCTTGCGGCGATATTTCACCGCATTGTCAAGCAGATTGAATATGACGTTCGTGAAGTGCATCTCGTCGACTTCCACCCGCGATGAGCTGGCTGCAAGATCCGTTGTCAGTTTGCCGCCATACTTCTCGACTTTGAGTTTGATGTTATGGGCAATAGTGTCGATGGCTTTGTTGGCGTCGACGTCTGTCAGATTGAGAACTTGTTGCTGCTGATAGTAGAGCGACATCTGCAATACGGTCTCCACCAGGAAGCGCAGTCGCTTGGTATCTTCAATTATCACGTCGGTGACATGCTTCATCATCATGTCGCTTTTGCGCACGGCGGGGTCTGCAAGCATTTGGCCTGCAAGCGAGATGGAGCTGATAGGCGTTTTAAGCTCGTGGGTCATGTTATTGATGAAGTCAGTTTTCATCTCGTTGATTTTCTTCTGTTTGAATGCCGTTATTATGGCATATAGGAAAATCAGCAGCATGATGAACGCAAAGAGCATCGAGGGGACCATAAAGCGCACTGATGAGAAAATATAATTGCGCTTTGTCGGGAAGTAGACGCTCAGATAATTGATTCGGTTGGCCGAGTCGGAAGGAAAGAGAGCTATCGAGTAAACGTCAGGATTATCGCGCAGAACTTTGGCCGATGCAAGCGGAAAGCCACCGGTGCGATAAACGACGTTATGGTAGCGGTTGGTAACTGCGAAATCAAAGGGAATATCTATTCCGTTATTAGCGAACTCTCCCTGAAGAAGACTGCGCACCATGACGGAATCAGCTCGTTGGGATATGGGGCGCGAGGAACTCTGGGATATGATCTTGAGAATAACCTCGTCGAGCAGACCGCGCTGATAAAGATACTGACCGTGGAGCTTGTTGGCTGATGTGCCACCCTGGAATTGTATGGGCTGGGTGTTCAGCTTGATGTTTGAAATCTGACTCTGTGAACCTTCGAGAGTCAAGTTGCCTTTGATGCCGGTCTGGGTCGTGAACTTCATAGCCACTCCCTCTCCCGACTCCGGGGTGTTTACGTCGGTAAAATCCTCAATCTGGGCAAGATTCTCTTCGAGATAATGACGGGCCTCCTGTTGTTCCAGCATGACCGATACGGCATAGAGAGAGTGACTGACGTTTTCGTCAAACTGGTCGTTGCGCATACGTATCATGCTATTCATATACATGAACTGCATGTATATGAGTCCGATGAACGTGAGCACCATCGTTATTGTCAGGAACCAGATTGTGGATTTCTTCATCTGCTATATAATCTCTTTATATTTTAACACTTAAGAGGCCGCTTTGTTTAAATTATCAAAACGCATTGTTTTAACATTTGCGTGCAAAATTAACTAAATTTCTTGTAACTGCAAAATTCTGCGCAACTTTTCATTTCAGGTTTACTCGGTCAACGATAATAATCCGTCGATTCTTTAATGAAATTCAGCGGCGGAAATTGCGAGAGTCACAGATTTTACCTAAATTTGCAGAAACTTTCAATGCTCCCTGTTTCTTGCTTATGGAACATAAAAGCCTCGTATCCATTGATAATCTCTCGAAAGATGAGATTTTGAAGATTTTGCGCCAGGCGCAATATTTCGAGCAAAACCCCAACCGTAATATTCTTGATGGCCGCGTAGTTGCAACGCTCTTTTTCGAGCCGTCAACCCGCACGCGACTGAGTTTTGAAACCGCAGTTCAGCGCCTCGGCGGTCGCGTCATAGGCTTCTCCGATCCTGCCGCCACGTCGACATCAAAGGGTGAGACGCTGAAAGACACAATCAAGATGGTCAGCAACTACGCCGACCTGATTGTGATGCGCCACTATCTCGAAGGTGCAGCCCAATATGCCACCGAGGTAACCGACATCCCCATAGTCAATGCCGGCGACGGTGCCAACCAACATCCGTCACAGACGCTTCTCGACCTCTATTCCCTATATAAGACACAAGGAACTCTCGAGAACCTGACAATCACAATGGTCGGAGATCTCAAGTACGGGCGCACGGTGCACTCACTGCTGATGGCCATGCGTCACTTCAACCCGACGTTCCGCTTTGTGGCCTGCGAGGAACTGCGCATGCCCGAAGTTTACCGCACATTCTGTGAGAAAAACAATATTCCGTTTACCGAGCACACCGATTTCAATCAAGCGGTAATCGACACGAGCGACATCATCTACATGACCCGCGTGCAGCGCGAACGATTTACAGATATAATGGAATATGAAAAGGTAAAGGACCTTTACACGCTTCGTAACGCGATGCTCGAGACCTCGCGTCCCAATCTGCGCATACTTCACCCGCTCCCACGCGTAAATGAAATTGACCGCGATGTTGACGACAATCCGAAGGCATACTATTTCCAACAGGCAGGAAACGGTCTTTTCGCCCGTCAGGCAATCATATGTCGCGCACTTGGAATTGACATTCCTGTAGAATAAGCTATCAACCGATTATGAATACCGAAAAGAAAGAACTCGCCGTCGCCGCTCTTCGCAGCGGCACGGTCATTGACCATATCCCTGCCGATGTCCTCTTTGAAGTTGTCCGCCTGCTGCAGGTAGAGAATTCCGATTGTCAGCTGACAATCGGTAACAACCTGCCGAGCCGCACACTCGGTCGGAAAGGCATTATCAAGGTTGCCGACACCACATTCCCGCAGGCAGTCATGAACCGCATTGCGCTGCTCGCACCCGAGGCTAACGTCAATGTTATTGAAAACTATGAGGTTGTCGATAAGCGGCGGGTGGAGCTCCCCGATACGTTGGTCAACGTTGTCAGGTGTAACAATCCCAAATGCATCACAAACAATGAACCGATGGCAACGCGCTTCATCGTTGTAGACCGTAACCCCGTAACCATTCGCTGCAGTTACTGCGGCCAGATTCACCGATGAAGCAGCAGTGGCGTCCGGGAACGATGGTCTATCCGCTGCCAGCCGCGCTGGTCAGCTGCGGAACGTCGGTAGGCAACAGCAACCTGCTGACTGTGGCGTGGACAGGAACAATATGTTCCGACCCCGCCATGCTCTATATTTCCGTGCGTCCCGAAAGATACTCTTATAACATCATCAAAGAGAGCATGGAGTTCACGCTCAACCTGACCACCGAAGCAATGGCCGCGGCTACCGACCGTTGCGGTGTTACCTCGGGCCGTGACCATGACAAGTGGGCTGAAAACGGCCTGACGCCCAAACCGGGAATCAAGGTCAGCAGCCCCTACATCGAAGAGTCGCCGCTTAGCATAGAATGCCGCGTGAAATCGATTATCCCGCTCGGTTCTCATGATATGTTTATTGCCGAAGTCATCAATGTTATTGCCGACGCACAATACATCAATTCGGAAACCGGAGCATTCGATCTGGCATCATCCGGCCTGATGGCCTACGCACATGGTGGCTATTACTCTCTCGGACATAGGCTCGGCAAATTCGGTTTCTCGGTCGAGAAAAAGAAAAGAAAACAATAAACCCATAATACGCTAAAATGGAAAGAGATAAAGAAATTTTTGACATTATCGAACAGGAAAACATCCGCCAGCACAAAGGCATTGAACTGATTGCGTCTGAAAATTTTGTCAGCGATCAGGTTATGCAGGCAATGGGTTCCTGTATGACCAACAAATATGCCGAAGGCTATCCCGGTCATCGCTACTATGGCGGCTGCGAGGTTGTTGACAAAGCCGAACAGGTTGCTATCGACCGCGTATGCAAGTTGTTTGGCGCTGAGTACGCAAATGTTCAGCCCCACTCCGGCGCGCAGGCAAACATGGCTGTCTTCATGACATGCTTGAACCCCGGCGACAAGTTCCTCGGTCTTAACCTCAGCCACGGCGGTCACCTCAGCCACGGCAGTCCCGTCAATTTCAGCGGACTGATGTATAAGGCTCTGGAATACAACGTCCGCGAAGAAGACGGTCTCATCGATTATGACCAAATGGAGGAGGTCGCCCGCCGCGAACGTCCGAAACTGATTGTTGGAGGTGCGTCTGCCTACTGCCGCGAATGGGATTACGCACGTATGCGCCGTCTGGCTGACGAAATCGGAGCAATATTGATGATCGACATGGCTCATCCCGCCGGTCTCATCGCCGCAGGCGAACTTGATAATCCCGTGAAATATGCCCATATCGTCACATCCACGACCCACAAGACATTGCGAGGCCCGCGTGGCGGCCTGATTCTCATGGGCAAGGATTTCCCCAACCTTTGGGGGAAAACCACTCCCAAAGGTGAAGTCAAGATGATGTCGGCACTGCTCAACAGCGCCGTATTTCCCGGAGCTCAGGGTGGCCCGCTCGAACACGTCATTGCAGCGAAGGCGGTCGCTTTCGGCGAGGCTCTGACCGACAGTTTCAAGGAGTATGCCAAGCAGGTGCGCAAGAATGCAAAAGCTATGGCAGCTGCCCTCTCTGTCCGCGGCTACAAACTCATCAGCGGTGGCACCGACAACCACTGCATTCTCATTGACCTTCGCACAAAATTCCCCGATCTGACGGGCAAGGTTGCCGAAAAAGCATTGGTTGAAGCCGATATCACAGCCAATAAAAACATGGTTCCGTTCGACTCCCGCTCTCCGTTCCAGACCTCCGGTATCCGTCTCGGTACCCCCGCAATCACAACCCGTGGCGTCAAGGAGGATAAGATGGAAACCATTGTTGAGTTAATCGACACTGTACTCTCAAACGTTGACAATCACGATGTCATCGCCGGCGTTCGCTCTAAAGTGAACGCTATGATGGCCGAATATCCGATATTTGCATATTGATGGATTTTTGGGAGCACATACATCAGACCTGGCTCTACGTTACGCTATCGCTGACGTATGTCCTCTCAATAATTACCGTCATAGTCGTCATTATCGGTGAAAACCGTAACCCGGTCAAGTCTTTGGCCTGGGTTACGGTTCTCATTCTGTTTCCGGCCGTCGGGCTTGTTCTCTATTTCTTTTTTGGCCGCAACATAAAGAACAAGCATATGATTTCGCGGCGCAACAAACGCCGTTTGCGCCGGGCCGTGCAACTTCCGTCCGGAAAGTTGACGCACCCGCGCTGCCTCAATGAACGCACATCCAAACTCGCGAAACTGGCAACCGCCCTTGCCGGCAGTCCTGTCTACACCAATAACGCACTTGAAATCTTTTCAGACGGCGCCTCAAAATTCAATGCGCTCAAAAGGGACCTCCGCAGCGCATCGAACTACATCAACATCCAATACTATATTTTCGAAGACGACCAAATCGGCTCGGAAATTGCCGATATACTCATCGCAAAAGTCCGTAAAGGAGTGAAAGTGAGGGTAATCTATGATCATGTAGGCTCTTTCCATGTCAATAGCACTTTCTTCAAACGTCTTCGTGCTGCCGGCGTCGAAGCCTTTCCTTTCTTCAAAGTGGCATTCATACCGCTGGCCTCCAAAGTTAACTGGCGCAATCACCGCAAAATGGTTGTTATCGATGGTAGAGTCGGCTACATCGGCGGAATGAACATTGCCGACCGTTATATCGACGGCGGAAAGAAGTTCGAATTGTGGCGCGATTGCCATTTGCGCGTTTCCGGTCCTGCAGTTGCCGCTCTCCATTACTCCTTTGCCCGTGATTGGAACTTCATGGGCCGCGAGTTGCTCGACGATTTTCCGGTACCGACACCGGCAGGTAACGTGGGCGCACAGCTCATAACCGGCGGACCCATGAGCCAATGGAACTCCATGTCCCAGTTTTTCCTGCAGGCCATTTCCTCCGCATCTCGCCGCATATGGATTCAAACCCCATATTTTCTTCCGCCGGAATATCTCATCAAGGCATTGCAAAATGCAGCGCTATCGGGAGTTGACGTCCGTATAATGATGCCGCGCCGAAGCGACTCCCTGCTGCTTGGACTTGCCTCACGTAGCTACTTCACAGAGTTGCTGAAATCCGGCGTGAAATTTTACCTGTTCGAGTCGGGAATGCTCCATAGCAAACTCATAATTATCGACGACGACCTCTCTACCGTAGGCTCGGCGAACTTTGATTTTCGCTCGTTTGAGCATAACTTCGAGGGCAATCTCATTATATATTCTCCGGAGGTTAACAGTCGCCTGCAAAAGGTATTTCTCAGCGATAAGGCAGAATCTACCCGCATCCACGGTGTTGCCTGGAAAAAGCGTCCTTTGCGTCAAAAAATAGCGGAGTCGCTTCTCAGACTTCTATCCCCGATCCTATGACCGGTTAAGCAGTTATCGGCGGAAGTTGGTCAGAAGACCATCCGTAAAGATCAGAAATTTGCCATCCTCATAGGTCCAGCGTTCAATGATTCCGGCATAAGCTGCAGTACGCTCGACAGACGCGGGCGCCCCTAAGGCGAGACGACACTCCTCGCGGGTCATGTCGACGGCAATCTTGCCCCGACAGATATTATCCCAAGTAGGGTCAGAAATCTGTGGATAACGCTTCCGAGGGTCGCTCAGCGAGAAAAGGTTGTCGAATGTACGAGCCGAACTGCTGCGGCTCGACAACACCATGCGCAGCGTATCGGTTTCAGTAACTACGCGCAAAGGACAATCCGCGTTACCGCACAATACGTCGGCAATCCGCGTGCGCTGATATTTCCGCCCGTCGCGACCGGGACGAAGAGTCCAAACCGTCTTTCCTTTGAGTTGATTGCGTACGGCGTCAACAAGGTCTATATCAACAAGAAAGGGGAGAGGCAACGAATTATGTGAAATGGCTGATATCGGAGATTCAACTACCGTATGAATCAGCTTACCCGATGGGGTTGTAAGATATACTTCGGTGATTGAATCACCCGCGAGGCGCACATTAGGTTGAAGCGAGGCGAAACGCAAAGTGTCGCCTGCGTTAAGAGCTGCTGCCTCTGAAGTGGGCGCATACGCGAATGTCAATCGCCCGTACGCAACGATAAACGGCTTGCCGGGAACCCACTCTGCAGGGGACTGAGCAACGACTGAGCTGAGAAGTGTCTGCTCCTGCGTAGGGGCTGATTTAGATTTTGAGGAGGAGGTATCTTTGATCACAGGGGTTTTTTCGATGCCGGTAAAACAACCCGACAATGCAGCCAGCGCCAAGGCGCTGACTGCCCATGTCAGGATGTATTTTACGGATGTGCTCATCAGAGAAGACTCCAGGTTACGCTCAGGCCTGCCATTACAATGGCAACCATGCTCATGAGTTTGATAAGGATATTGAGCGAGGGGCCGGAAGTGTCCTTAAAGGGATCGCCGACAGTGTCGCCGACAACTGTAGCTTTATGGACCTCAGAGCCTTTACCGCCGAGATTTCCCTCTTCGATATATTTCTTGGCATTGTCCCAGGCACCGCCTGCGTTGCTCATGAACACGGCGAGCACAAAGCCGGCGCTGAGTCCGCCGCAAAGCAGACCGATGACACCGGGAACACCGAATAGGAGACCGACAATGATGGGCACTGCGATTGCGAGCAGCGACGGGAACACCATCTCCTTTTGTGCGCCCTTGGTGGAGATCTCTACGCAACGTGCATAGTCGGGCTCGGCCTCGCCGGTGAGAATGCCTTTGATTGTGCGGAACTGACGGCGCACTTCCTCAACCATGTTGGAGGCGGCACGACCGACTGCATTCATTGTCAGGCCACAGAATACGAATGCCATCATCGCACCGATAAACATGCCGGCGAGAACCAGAGGATTCATCAGCGTAACGTCGTAATAAGTCATGAAGTCAGAGAATGTAGCCGATTCGAGGGGCACATCAATGAGGTTCGGGCCTGTGCCGAGCTGAATTGTGGTCTGACCGATACGGTCGAGACCAATGCGAATTTCCTCGATATATGAGGCGAGCAGAGCCAGACCGGTGAGAGCTGCCGAGCCGATTGCAAATCCTTTGCCTGTGGCTGCAGTAGTGTTACCGAGAGAATCAAGAGCATCAGTGCGTTTGCGCACCTCTTCGCCGAGACCGCTCATTTCAGCGTTTCCGCCGGCATTGTCGGCAATAGGGCCGTAGGCGTCGGTTGCAAGAGTGATGCCGAGAGTCGAGAGCATGCCGACTGCAGCGATGCCGATACCGTACAGACCCCACGACACGTTGGACATGTCGAAGCCGCTGGCAAGCCAGTAGCTGAGAATTATGCCGGCACCTACCGCGATAACAGGTACGGCGGTTGAAATCATTCCGAGGCCGACGCCGGATATGATTACGGTTGCAGGGCCGGTTGTGCCGCTTTCGGCGAGCTTCTTGGTGGGTTTATACGACTGTGAGGTGTAATATTCGGTCGAGCGGCCAATCACTATACCGACGATAAGACCTACCACAACTGCCAGAGAGATGTTGACCCAGTTGGGCATCCCGAGGCTCCACATAATCAGGAATGTTGCGCCGACAACTAACAGAGAGCTGACGTTGGTGCCAACGTTCAGCGAGTTGAGCAACTGTTTTATGGTCGCATTCTCGCGTGTGCGTACGGTGAAGATACCGATAATAGAGAGCAGAATACCAACGGCTGCAATAAGCATCGGAGCCATTACTGCCCTGACTTGTGTTTCAACACATGTTGCGGCTGCAGCGCCAAGAGCGGCGGTGGCGAGAATCGATCCGCAGTAGCTCTCATAAAGGTCAGCACCCATGCCGGCCACATCGCCGACGTTATCACCGACGTTGTCGGCAATCGTTGCCGGATTGCGGGGATCATCTTCAGGAATACCGGCTTCCACCTTGCCGACGAGGTCAGCGCCGACGTCGGCAGCTTTGGTATAGATTCCGCCGCCTACACGGGCGAACAGGGCCTGGGTGGAGGCGCCCATGCCGAAAGTCAGCATAGTCGTTGTAATCATCGTGAGTTTATGAGTGCCGGGGTCGTCGACGAGCCAGTCTAAAAGAAGATACCAAAACGAAATGTCGAGCAGTCCGAGACCGACAACAACCAGGCCCATGACCGCTCCGGAGCGGAAAGCCACGCGCAATCCGCCGTTAAGAGTGCGGCGTGCGGCATTGGCGGTTCGTGCTGAAGCATAAGTAGCGGTCTTCATGCCGAGGAAGCCACTGAGTCCGCTGAAAAAGCCGCCGGTCAGGAAAGCAACGGGAACCCAACGATTCTGCAGGCCGAAACCATAGGCCATGATTGCGAAGATAATGACCAGGCAGACAAAGACTATCGCAACAATCTTATACTGTTGCTTTAAATAAGACATTGCGCCTTGCCGGACGTGAGAGGCGATTTTCTCCATTGTCGGAGTGCCTTCGCTCTCCTTTTTCATCTGCACGTAGAAATACCACGCGAAGACCAGGGCGAGCACTGAGGCAATCGGAACAATCCAGAAAAGAGGATGAATTTCCATGGTGTGAAAATTGAATTAAAATAATTATTGCAAGGATTAAATTTTCTCTCCTGAGTCGCTTACTGACGCAGCCTTTGTACGTGACCACATTTCAGGACGGCGTCGGGTAACATACGCTTCTATCAAATGGCTCCCGAGCTGCTCGGATTCCGCATCGGAACGGGCCGTTTTCACATACTTGCGAGTTGGCTCTCCAAAGGTCCAGGGAGCGTCCTTATTTCCGGTCATTTGCGCGAGCAATGGATATAGCAGGCCCGATGGATGATTTGACGGCATAGGCGCGTTCTTCTTGCGGTCGGTTTCTCCGCGCAGGTCAATAATGCTTACAATCAACTCCTGACATGCACGTGTGAAAGCAACATATAGCGTGTTTATCTCATCTATTGTCTGGTCATCTTTCAGCTGGCGTAGCAACGGCGCGAATACCGTATATTTCAGTGACGAGCTCCGGCCTCCGGGCGTCAGAGGGAAATAGCGGGGAATTTCCACTCCGAGATTCTGACTGTTCAGGAAGTCATATACGTCATACCAGTGACTGTTTGCATCCTCATCAAGATATTTCTTGACCAAAGGAATATGCACGCAGTTAAACTCCAGTCCTTTGGACTTATGTATCGTCATGACACGAATTGCATTGACCCCTTCGGCAAGACCGACTGCCGCCTTGACCGACAATTCTTCGTCCCAAAGTTTCAGAAATCCTTGCAGGGTAGGGGACTTGCGTCTGCAATAGTCAAGCACCAAGTCCTGGAAAGCGCAAAGATATTGCACCTCGCCTCGGGCAAGTGATTGGTCAGGCAGCGTGCGTATAAGTTGCTCAACGAGCTCTGTGAGGGTCTGTCCCGGACTATCAATCAGACGTTTGGCTCCACTTTGATTTCCGTCAGCTCTGTGGGCATTGAAGTCAGCAATAACCTGCTCAAGCGCAGGTGCACCTTTCGTCGCCGCCTTCGATTCAAGAAGATGCTCCTGCAGCCAGTCAATATCCTCTGCCGTGGCCGTTCGCAGACCGCGGTTGTTGAGGCGTGGTGAGTTCCGAGTTGTCATCCCGTTGAGCTCATGCAGGCGGCTGACAATCCATTTCACCGACTGCGCCGACGAAACATACAGAGCCTCATCACTGACAACCATCGTTCCCGCAGGCAGACGGCCGTCGCGTTCAGCTTCGAGCAGCACCTCCACACATGTGTGGGCATCATTGTTGGTCCTAACGAGAACGACAATATCTCCGGGAGTATAGCCTGACGAGAGTTCTCTGTTGATATTCTCAATCATGCGCCCATAGGCACGCTCCATTTCAGACTTCAAGACAACGTCGATGTCAACGTATCCTTCAATCTCGGTGCGCCGTGCATTTTGTCTAACCGATTTATAAGCGTCGGCCTTTGGAACGGCTACGGGAGCTATACATCCTACCAATTCAAAGAGCCTGTTATTGAAATCAACAATGGCCGGCGCACTGCGCCAGTTGTCCTCCAGGCTGCAGTGTTCAATATATGAACTGATTTGAGGTGTACGGTCAATGTCGTTGGCCAGGAGTTCGGGTGACGAGTTACGAAAGCGGTAAATACACTGCTTGACGTCGCCGATTATCAAGCTATCGTTGCCAGAGCCGAGACTGTCTGTCAACAGAGGCAGGAGATTACGCCATTGCATTCGCGAAGTGTCCTGAAATTCATCAATCAGGAAATGATGTAACTGCCTGCCGATACGTTCATAGATGAACGGCGTGTCGCTGTCGTCGATAATCTTGTGAAGCAGTTCGTTCGTGTCAGACAGCAGAATAGTATTCAGATGTGCTTTAAGGTCGTTGCGCACCATCAGAATATCTCGGAACAGACCTAAAAAGCGTGTGTTTGCAATAATTGCGTCGAAGCTGAGAATATTGCGCAGGGTAGTGGCCAGCTCATCCATTCTCTGTTCGAAATCTGCTATGATTTCAGGGGAAAATTTATTCTTATTCAGGAACTTCAGATAATTGCCGGCAACAAGAATGTGCTCGAGGTATATGGCAGAAAGCCCTTCTATGTCGCCCGTTGCAGTTTTTGATATGAATGACTTCGCATTGGAACTCATTTTTTCATAAGCCTCAGCCTGCTCCACGACAACGGAGCGCGAAGCGAGTTCGGACAACAAGGCCGTGCGGCGACGCTTGATTGCGTCAACCAGATTTGCCAGGGCATTTGGGCGGACTAAGAACTTGTCGATATCCTCTTTTTTCTTCAGGTAATCTTCGTCCGACAGGTGTTTGACGAATTGAATCATGTCGCCCCGCAATTTGCTATCGGGACTGAAAACCTTATATTCGTTTCCGTTGATTGCCTGAGATTCAATCAATGACTTTACCTGCTGGCGCAAATAACCGCTATTGAGTCCGCGCGGCACAATCACGCCCTTCATTCCGCAGGCATGAGCAAGCATATCGTTAATTGCCATATCGGTCATGCGGTCATTCTCAAGCATGAGTTCATAATTGCCCGCTAAATCAGCCTCATAGGCAAACGAACGCAGAACCCGCTGAAAGAAAGCATCAATCGTGCTGACCTGCATTCCTCCGAAGTCGAACAACATGGAATCGAGCGCCCGGACTGCAGCAAGGCTGATCTTTCTATCAGTTTCAGTGTCGTTTAATTCAGTATCATCAGGATTAACCATAAGGTGCAGGTCCCGCCGGTAGTCACACTGTGAGTCGGGGTCGGCAAGCAGCGCAAGCTCCTTGACAATTCGGCGCCGCATCTCCTGAGTGGCTTTGTTGGTAAACGTTATCGCCAGAATTTCTCTGTGACGTCTGAGGTCATTTCCTTTGAAGAGGTCGAGGCGTCCGTTCTTATAACGGCCTAATAGCAGCGTGATATACTTCAGGGCAAGCTGATATGTCTTACCCGAACCCGCAGATGCTCTATAAACCTGAAGTGACGGCATCCTCTCTCCTTATAAAATGTAGCCGAGACCGCGCAGCAACCGTGCGGCGTCTGTACGTCGGTCTCCTTGAATGAGAATTTCGCCTCCGCGGGCCGACCCGCCGGTTCCGAGCTTGCTCTTCAGGTGCGCGGCCACGGCTTCGATATCGTCATCGGCATCGAACCCGCTGATTATGGTCGCGGTCTTACCGCCGCGACCTTTTTTTTCTATGCCGACAACCAACTTTTGGCGACGCTTTGAGTCCGTCGAAACCTCTGAGGCCTCGACATCATTCCCCTCCGGAAGCTCTCCGCCGCTGAGCAGCGACGACAATACGCTTTGCCAATCGTTAGCCACGGTCTGTAGAATCGTTTAAGAAATCTCCGCCTTCCTCTCTGGAGCGGATGCCGGCGCTGCGTGCGTCAACGCGTCCTTCGAGTTGCTGAAGAAGATTATAATATTTAAAATCATCACTGCCGAGCGCCTGATAGAACGTCAGGGCTGTTACCGAGTCGCGCCTCAGGGCCGTTCTATAGCAGTTAAGGGCCTGCGCGGTGTAATCGTCGCCAGGCGTTGCACTCTCGCTAAGTTTCGCGAGAGTTATGGAGAGCATGCAGAGGCGAGGCACGGCTACCGTGTCAAGTTTCACCCCATGCGCAAAAAACGCGTCAGTCTTGCTCCGCGCTTCATCGAGATTATTCTTTTCAAGGGCTTCGGTGATTTCATCCGCGGCATTGTCGGGGGTGGTTGTCGGGCGACAGGCCCAAACCAGAGCCATGCAGCCGAGAAACAAGAGAATTATGTATTTGGGACTTATCATTTCACTGCAAAATTACACATTTTACCCGAGATCTACAAGATTTTCGTCATGAAAAGAAGCAGCTGACGGGAGGGCGCCAAAGTGGTTGCAAGAAGCCTGTATCCGGAGTTTTCACGCGCCTTGATCCGCTTGCGGAGCTGGTCGGCACCGAGCGGAAAATTTCGCGCGGCAACTGAAGCCTCGACCCCCTCACGGGCCAACCGGCGAAGCGTTGATGACGAAAAGTCCTCGATGCGCTCTATCTTGTATCGGTCGCCGGGAAAACTTTCCGGCGGATTGCGGAAGAGGTGGGTAGAGGGGTGCAGTTGTTCAAGTGCCATGAGTCCTGATGGTCGCAACTTCATCACGGCAGGCCACGGCTCGCCAACGACATCTCCGATATTCAGTTCCTGAGCATAAACGGGTTCCGAAGGCAGACATTCAAGAATCGGCTCCCCGACCGTTACGGCAAAGACCTTAGCCCGGCCGACATGTCCGAAACGTATGTCTATCAGCAACTCCTTGCACTCACTTCGGGTACCTACAGAATAGATTGCGGCAATATCACGGAGCTCACCGAGCACTCCCGTGACGTCAAGCATCGGAGAGGCTTTAATCAGCAGGCGTGGGGCTACGCGCTCAATGTCGGCAAGCAACTCGATAACGTTTGGTCGACACTGACTCAGCGCATATAGCCGGGATCCGTCGGCAGCCCTGCGGGCAGGGTCAATGAATGCCACATCGAAATGCGAGCTGCAGCTGCGCAGCCATTCTGCAGAATCGCAGCAGAGAGCCGTGAGATTATCAATGCCGAGAGCGGTGGCATTCGGTTCCAATGCAGCGGCAACTGCGGGTTCAAGTTCGAGAGCCAACACTCTTTCCGCCGTTCCTGCAAAGTGAAAAACATCTATTCCGAGACCTGCCGTCAGGTCAACAATGCGACAACCGTCCGGCAGTAAAGAGGCGTGGAATTCAGCGACTTCGTCTGATGTGCACTGCTCAGCGCTCAGCTCGGTCGGGAACCTGAAAGATGATGCCAAAGATAATGTCGTCGCAAGCTTTTTTGTAACCATCCGAACAAAGCCGACTTTTATAAGGTGTTTTTGATTGCGAACTTT
>CAZKOF010000031.1:0-23104 GCA_964554335.1 uncultured Bacteroides sp. | reverse complement strand
CATCGTCAAATCGGTCAAGTGAAATACGCATTAATTTAATTCAACCAACAGGTATAATATATTATTTATACCTGCGAAGAAAATGAGGTTATAACCGAGCGGTTGGAGCAGGTTCTTCATCAAACAAAATATATTTTATAGTAGATGAAGATACGTTGGAAGTGAGAATGAAGGACTATAAGTAAGATATTATGAATGTGGATACCCTACCAATTTTAGCGATAGCAATATTCGGAATTTGTGCTATGATTAGCGCAAAAATGAAGATAGACAAACATAAGAAATGGTGGCTGCCGCTTCTTATCGGTGGGATTACATCATTATTGATGATAGGTTTATTCATTATCACCATTATATATTTCATAATGCCCTTTGAAAATCATTGTGCACCATATCTGAATTGACCGCTATAATTTAACGTGAGTTCGACGAAAATAATCAAAAGAGGGACAGTTGATTAGAATTGCCGCTTACTGTTTCTTTGGAGGTTGTTTTTCTCACTTTGTTCTGACCCCTTATCCCGAACGCGCGTTAAAAAGAGCAAATTAAGTACAGGAATATGCTTCACTGTGCGGGGTAAAAGCATATTCCTGTAGCGTTTTGGGAGCGTATTATCTATCAGGCGAGGAAGCCGAGGAGCACACCGGCGGCGACGGCGGAGCCGATTACGCCGGCAACGTTCGGGCCCATGGCGTGCATGAGCAGGTAGTTGCCGGGGTCGTATTCGAGGCCGATGTTGTTGGAGATGCGGGCCGACATGGGCACGGCACTTACTCCGGCATTGCCGATAAGCGGGTTGATTTTCTTGTCGCGCGGGAGCACGAGGTTGAAAATTTTGACGAAGATGACGCCGGATGCGCTGGCGATGATGAAAGCCATGAAACCGAGGGCGAAGATGCCGACGGTTTCAACCGTGAGGAACTGCGATGCCTGGGTCGAGGCGCCGACGGTCATGCCGAGGAGGATGGTGACGATGTCGGTCAGGGCGTTGCTTGCGGTCTTGGCCAAACGGTTGGTCACTCCGCATTCGCGCAGCAGGTTGCCGAAGAAGAGCATGCCGAGCAGCGGCAGGGCGGTTGGAACCACGAAACAGGTTAGCAGCAGGCCGATGATGGGGAAGATGATTTTTTCGTTCTGCGAGACCTTGCGGGCGGGTTTCATGCGGATGAGGCGCTCTTTCTTGGTTGTGAGCAGGCGCATGATAGGCGGCTGAATGACGGGAACGAGAGCCATGTAGGAATATGCGCTGACGGCGATTGCGCCCATGAGGTTGGGGGCGAGTTTCGACGACAGGAAGATTGCCGTCGGGCCGTCGGCGCCGCCGATTATGGCGATTGCGCCGGCCTGGTCGGGGGCAAAGCCCAGCAGCAGGGCAACCATGTAGGCGCCGAAGATGCCGAACTGGGCGGCAGCGCCCACGAGCATCAGCTTCGGGTTGGCGATCAGGGCGGTGAAGTCGGTCATGGCGCCGATGCCGAGGAAAATCAGCGGGGGATACCAGCCGGCAGAAACGCCGTTATAGAGGATATTGAGAACCGAGCCCTCTTCATAGATGCCGATTTCGAGGCCGGCAGCCGTGTCGAAGGGGATGTTGCCGATGAGCATGCCGAAGCCGATGGGCACCAGCAGCATGGGCTCGAAGTTCTTTTTGATGGCGAGGGTGATGAAGAAGATGCCGATGGCAATCATCAGCAGGTTCTGCCATGAGGCGTTGTAGAGGCCCGTGAGGTGCCAGAACTGCGCGATGTTTCCGAGAATGAATTCCGAGAAGTCCATTTTCTTAGGTTTAGCCGATGGTTATCAGAACGTCACCTTCGAGCACGGAGTCTCCCTGCTTGACGCGGATGTCGGCAACGCGGCCGGCACGTCCGGCGTTGATGGCGTTTTCCATTTTCATGGCTTCGAGGATGATTACGGCATCGGAGGCTTTGACCATGTCGCCGATCTTGCAGTTGATTGAGAGCACTGTGCCGGGTAGCGGGGCGGTTACGGCGCCTGCACCTGCAGCGGTTGGAGCTGCGGCTACGGGGGCCGTGGCCGATGTTGCTGCAGCGGGGGCTGCGGTTGTCGGAGCTGCGAGGGTAGTGCTGCCGGCGGGGAGTTCAACAGTGTAGTCAATGCCGTTGACGTTGACAGTTGCTTGCGTGCCGGCAACGGCTCCGATGGTTACTTTGTAGTCTTTGCCGTTGATTTTATAGTTGTATTCCATATGTGATGTGGGTGATGGGCTTTGGAGTGTGATTGGGGTTTTAGCGGTTTGGGTATTGACGCATGATTTTTGCCGACCAACCCGATGCGGGGTTGTGGTTGACAGTCAGGCGGGAGTTTCCGACTCCGGCGTTTAGATATTGGCTCAGGGCCATGGCTATTGCTGCGGCAACCTCGCCGTCGGCATCAGCCTCGGGCATGGGAGTGAGCGTCGCGGCAGCTTGTTTCGGCTCTTTGGCGGCCTGTGATTTGCGAGCGCTCAGGTTGCGGATCAGCATGAAGCAGATGCAGAGCACGAGCAGGGCGCTGAAAACTATGCTCATGGCCATTCCGGCCATTGCGAATCCGTTGGAGTCCATTTTGTCAAACATTTCGATTTTACTGTTGGGACCTTTGATGACGTTGAGCCCGCCGGGGGTTACGGCGAGGGTCTCATCGGAATTGTCGCGAATCTGCCACCGGTCGGCGCCGTCGGGGCTTCGTGCGTAGCTGCAGTCGGCGGCAAGCGAGACCGGAACCGTTACGGAGTCTATCAGGTTGATGCCGTCGGCGTCGTAGATTGCGATGAAGTTGTCAACTCCGGGGGTGAGGGTGAAGTTCAGATGGAAGGTTCCGTCGGTGTCGTGGCCGTCGGCCCAGAAGATAACCTGCTGGCCCTTGCCGATCTTGGTTGCATAGTCGCCGCCGGGAACGTAGTATTTCGTCGGGTTCGAGGGGTCGTCGGTCAGATAAATCGAGCTGATGTTGACGGGTGCGGCCGTCGGGTTGTGGAGTTCAATCCAGGCGCTATGACGGCCATAGTCGTCGACCATTGAGTTGTTGTTGACGACCATCACCTCGTTGATGCGAAGGCTCTTGCGGCCCTGGGCCATGGCTGCGGGGGCAACCATGACGCTCAGGAGTGTGAGCATGAGGATTTTTCCGAGATGTTTCATTGCCGACATCAGAGGGGAATGTTGCCGTGCTTTTTGGCAGGGTTCTGTACGCGCTTGGTGGCCAGGGTCTCCAGGGCGCGGATAATGCGGAATCGGGTCGTCGAGGGTTCGATGACGTCGTCGATGTAGCCGTACTTGGCGGCGTTGTAGGGGTTGCAGAAGAGCTTGTTGTATTCCTCTTCTTTCTCGGCGAGCACGGCTTTGGGGTCTTCGGCGGCTTTTGCTTCTTTAGCGTAGAGGACCTCAACGGCGCCGGCGCCGCCCATAACTGCGATTTCAGCCGAGGGCCATGCGTAGTTGATGTCGCCGCGGAGTTGCTTGCAGCTCATGACGATGTGTGAGCCGCCATAGCTCTTGCGCAACGTGATGGTTACTTTCGGCACGGTAGCTTCGCCGTAGGCGTAAAGGAGCTTGGCGCCGTGGAGGATGACGCCATTATATTCCTGACCGGTGCCGGGCAGGAAACCGGGAACGTCAACGAGCGAAACGATGGGGATATTGAAAGCGTCGCAGAAGCGCACGAAGCGTGCGGCCTTGCGCGAGGCATTGCTGTCGAGTACGCCGGCGAGATATTTCGGCTGGTTGGCCACGATGCCGACCGAGCGGCCATTGAAGCGGGCAAAGCCGATGATGATGTTGCGGGCGTAGTTGCGCTGGATTTCGAGGAATTCGCCGTTGTCGACAAGGGCGCCGATGATGGAGTACATGTCGTAGGCCTTGTTGGCGGATTCGGGAATGGCTTCGTTGAGCGCGGGTTCGATACGGTCGGCGGGGTCGGTGCAGGCAACTGCCGGGGTCTCTTCGAGATTGTTTTGGGGAATGTAGCTGAGGAGCTGCTTGATGATGGCTATTGCTTCCTCGCCGTTTTCAGCAGCGAAGTGACATACGCCGCTCTTGGTCGAGTGGACAGTTGCGCCGCCGAGGGCTTCCTGGGTAACGTCTTCGCCGGTTACTGTCTTGACCACCTTCGGGCCGGTGAGGAACATGTAGCTGATGCCTTTGGCCATGATGGTGAAGTCGGTGAGGGCGGGCGAGTAGACGGCGCCGCCGGCACAGGGACCGAGAATTGCCGAAATCTGCGGGATTACGCCTGAGGCCAGGATGTTGCGTTGGAAAATTTCAGCGTAGCCTGCCAGGGCGTTGATGCCCTCCTGGATGCGCGCGCCGCCGGAGTCGTTGAGGCCGATGACGGGAGCGCCCATGCGCATTGCCATGTCCATTACCTTACATATTTTCAGTGCCATGGTTTCTGATAGCGAACCGCCGAAAACCGTGAAGTCCTGAGCGAACACGTAGACCAGACGACCGCCTATTGTGCCACAACCGGTAACGACGCCGTCGCCGGCAAATGATTTCTTCTCCTGGCCGAAGTTCGTGCAACGGTGGCGCACGAATGTGTCGAATTCTTCGAACGAACCTTCGTCGAGGAGTTGGTCAATGCGTTCGCGGGCGGTGAACTTGCCGCGTTCGTGTTGTTTGTCAATGGCCTTTTGGCCGCCACCGAGGTGGGCTTCTTCGCGCAGTTTGATGAGTTCCTGCACTTTTTCGAGTTGGGTGCTCATATCTTATTCGGAGCTGCGCCCCGAGTTTAATTGGTTAATGGGTTATTAGTTTATGGGTTATTTGGGTTGTTCGCAGAGTTCAATCAGTGTGCCACAGGTGCTCTTGGGGTGGAGAAAAGCGATGTTGAGGCTTTCTGCACCCTTGCGGGGAGCTTTGTCGATGAGGCGTACGCCCTTTCCTTCGAGTTCGCCGAGAGCGTTGGCAACGCCGTCGGTGATGTTCAAGGCAATGTGCTGAATGCCTCCGCGGCCTCCGTTGTTGGCAATGAATTTTGAGATGGCGCTATCGTCAGACCTGCCTTCGAGCAGTTCGATTTTGGTCTGTCCGATGCGGAAAAATGCGGTGCGCACTTTTTGGTCAGCTACTTCTTCAATGGCGAAACACTTGATTCCGAGCATGTCTTCGTAGAACGGAATTGCCTCGTTAAGCGAGGGGACGGCGATGCCGATGTGTTCGATATGGGAAATTTCCATAATGCGGTTATGTAATTGGTTTTAATTTGAATATCCGCAAATTTACGCCAAATTCCCGAAACTGCCAAACTTTATTCCGAAATCGGTGTCGGTGTCGCCCGGGATTTGGGCAGCAGGCGGAAGGTCAGCCGATGCAGTGGCGAGGGGCCTGCGGAGGCGATTGCGGCTCTGTGTGCCGCCGTTGGGTAAGCTTTGTTCTTTTCCCATCCGTAGGCGGGATATTCTTTTGCAGCGTCTGAAATCCAGCGGTCACGATAGGTCTTTGCCAGGATGCTTGCGGCGGCGATGTTGGCGAACTTTGCGTCGCCTTTGACCACTGTTGTGTATGGTACCCCGAGCCTCCAGGGGATGAAGCGGTTGCCGTCAACAACGATGAGCTCCGGGGTGACTTTCAGAGAGTCGAGGGCGCGGTGCATTGCCAGGATGCTGGCTCGCAGAATGTTGATTTCGTCGATTTCGCGGGCGGAGCATGAGGCTACGGCCCAGGCCACGGCGTCGTGTTCAATCAGCGTGCGCATCTCCTCACGCTGATGTTCGCTGAGGACTTTGGAGTCGCGCAGCAGGGGGTGGGAGTAGCCGGGGGGTAGGATGACAGCCGCGGCAAATACAGGCCCGGCCAAACAACCGCGACCGGCTTCGTCGCAGCCGGCTTCAATCAGTTCAGTCTGAAAGGATGTCGGTAGCGGCGGGTTCATAACTCGACTCCATAGCGGCGCGGGACGGCCCTGATTTTAGCCATGAAGACCTTGTCCATCAGCGGTTTGTTGATAACGATGTCAACGCTCTTGTCGTAGGTTCCTATGGCGTCGACAGGAGCTACGGAAACAACTGCCGGAAGCCCTTCGCCAAAGCTAAGCTGGGGATCGCCGTCGATAATCAGGATGTCGTAGTCATTGGCATCCGCCTTGCTATATTTTCCTCCGGCGACCGTCGTTACCTCATAGCCCGTCGGGGCGAGAAGCGTGGGCAGCAGCGTAACCAAGTGGGCGTCGTTCGACGCCAGCAAGGCTTTTCGAGTAATATTTTGATCTGAGACTGTGCTCAAGGACTCGGTTCTTTTTTAGTAGAGCAAAGTTACAAAATATTACTCTAACAAGTTTTTCCCGTAACGGTATTGTATTATTTTTTTAACTTAAAAGCGAGGTGGAGGCAAGTGTTACCGCCGATATCTTCAACGAGGGTTCAGCGGCGCGGATTGCCGATGCACAACTATGGAGCGTGGCGCCCGTCGTGCAGATGTCGTCGACAAGCAGAACGTGGTTCAATCCCTCCAGAGACTTGGTCGACGCTCTGTAGATTCCTTTCGCGGCGATTTCGCGTCCTGTTGCCGAGCGTCGGGTTTGAGATGCGTGGGCTGAGGCTTTCAGCGCGCTGACAATGGGTAGCGATGTTATGTCGCGAATGCCTGCGGCAATGGCCGCGCTTTGGTTGAAACCGCGACGGCAGTGGCGCAGGAAATGTAACGGCACGGGAATCAATGCGTCAATGCCGTCGAAGAAGTGTTCCTGTTGCAGAATGCGGGCATACTCCCGGGCAAGTTCCTGCCCGATTTTCGGGCGTCCGCGATATTTCATTTCGTGAATCAGCGCTGCCTGAGGAGAGTCGCGGCGATAGTAGAAGTATGCGGCGGCGCGTTCTATGCCGACGAGTCCGGCGAGCTTGTCGGTCATTTCGTTCCGGGTGGGGTTCTTTTCGAAATGTGTCAACGGTAATTTTATCCTACAGCTCAGACACATGGGACCCTCGCCGTGGGTCATCACCGCTTCGCAGCAGGGGCACAGGGGAGGATATAGAACTGCCAGCAGGCTTTCAATCAGCAGGTTCATCGTTATTTTTCATTGCGCCAGTAGTCTTCGTCGCCGAGCATGTCGCGCACGAGCGAGGGCTCGTATCCGCGGCTGATGGCGAAGCGGGCAAGGCGACCGTAGTCGTCGCGGCTCAGCGGCGTCGACATGTTCCGTCCCTTTGAGTGGAGGGCTGCGGCGAGGTTGCTGAAATAGGTATCCTCGTCAAGCTCTTCGTTGATTGCCGCGTCTATTGTCTGCGTGTCGAGGCCTTTGAGGCGCATTGCGGCGCGGATTTTGTTGACTCCCCAGCGGGCATTGTTGACTCGGTCGCGAACGTAGACGCGCGCAAAGCGTTCGTCATCAATGAAACGTTGATTAACGAGGCGCTGAACAATATCACGGCTTTCGCCGCCGGAGATTCCCAAAGCGCGCAGTTTCTCGAGGGCTTCGCCGGTAGATATTTCCGCCATTGAGCAGCGGTCAACCAGGCGCATGTATGCTTCGTCGGCGGTCAGTTGTTCAGGCCGGGTCATAGATTGCAAAGCGTTTCTTTCCGAAGCTGTCTATCACTATTTCGGCTCCCCGGAATTGCGCGGCGCACAACGGGTTGATTTCGAAGTAGAATGAGCCGGCATGTCCGCGGAACTTGTTCATGATTGCATTGTAAAAGCGCAGGGGGTCAGAGTCGGGCACGAATAGGGCGCCGGCGGGTTCATGGTTAATAACTTTGGGTTCGATTTCCTGCCGTTCGCTGTTGAGCACATAGGGAGGATTGCTGACAACGATGTCGTAGCAGTCATCTGCACCGGGCGGCATGGGGGTAGAGGAGAGGATGTCGGCCCGGATAAAGTTGATGTCGACGTTGAAGGCTGCGGCGTTGCGTCGGGCAATGGTGAGGGTGTCGGCCGATATGTCGATGGCGGTTACCTGCGGAAATTTCAGCGCGCGGCCGAGCGCTATGGCAATTGCGCCTGAGCCGGTGCCGATGTCAATGACTTTGAGGTCTGTGCGCCGGCCGTAGCGCTCAACGATTATGTCGACGAGTTGCTCGGTTTCGGGTCGCGGAATGAGTACTCCGGGACCAACGCTGAGTTCCAGCCCGTAGAAGCGGGCGTGGCCGAGAATATATTGGATCGGTTCTCCGGCAATCAGGCGATCGAGTATGTGGTCAACGCGCGCGGGAATAAACGGCGGGATTTCGCGGTCGGGGTTGACAACGATGTCGACCGGACGCATCAGCATTACCTCCTCGAAGATTATACGCTCCAGGGTCCGCGCCTCGTCGACTGCGGCCAGGCTCGAACGAATGTGGCTCGACAGTTCCTTGACAGTCATCTTGTTAAAATGAATAACCGGACTTGACCTCGGGTCAAGACCGGCTATCTGTTCTCTGTTTGCTCGCTAAAATTAGTCGGCAACAACGGTGGTGTCAGCAGCGCAGCAATTGGTGGTGTCAGCAGCAACGCTGTCAACAACTTCAACTACTTCTTCAACAACAGCTACGGAATCAGCAGCAGCGGCTTCTTCGTTGTTAGCTTCTTTGTTGCCGCAAGCAACGAGGGTGGTAGCGGCTGCTACAGCGAGCATCAGGATGTACTTTTTCATTTTTGTGGAATTTAATTTATGAAACTTTGTGATATAAATTTTGTGTTTGTTCTAAAACCGATGCAAAGTTATACCAAATTTTTGGACCTGCAAAGATTTTTTAATATTTTTTTTGATTTTGCTTAAAAAATCATGCTTTTTAACATATTTTGGCTTTATTTGCCCAGCGGTTTATGAAAGGACGACTTATTTCAGAGCTGCTTTAACAGCGTCGTTGGGAACCATCTCCTCTTTGAAGATGTAAGCGCCGGTCTTGGGCGAGCGCTCCATTTTGATGACTTTGCTATAAGTACGGCCTTCACCCTTTTGAAGTGAGGCCACGGTTTTCTTTGCCATTTCCTGTAAATCTTATGAGGGTGAATTACTTAATTTCTTTGTGAACGGTCACACGCTTGAGAATCGGGTTGTACTTTTTCAGTTCCAAACGCTCGGTTGTGTTCTTGCGGTTCTTGGTTGTGATGTAGCGTGAAGTGCCGGGCATGCCGCTGGCTTTGTGTTCGGTGCACTCCAAAATTACCTGCACGCGATTTCCTTTTGCTTTCTTTGCCATGACTTAAAATCCAATGCATTTAATGTCGTTTTCATTCAGATATCCCTTCTCGGCGGCCTGCATGAGAGCGGCGTTGAGGCCGAGTTTGTTGATGGTGCGCAGACCTTTTGCGGAAATGTTCAGGGAAATCCACATTTCCTGTTCGGGCCAGTAGAACTTCTTGGTGAAGAGGTTCACGTTGAATTTACGCTTGGTGCGACGCTTCGAGTGCGAAACGTTGTTACCTGTCATGGCAGTTTTGCCCGTGATTTGACACATCTTTGACATGGCTATACGGTGTTGTCTTCTAACTGGTTATATTATTGTTTTGCTTATCTCATGAAATTGTTGGCGGCTCTCTATCCTTCGCTCATATCATCGGCGAGCGCATCACCTCTCGTCGACTTTCCCGGACTGTGGGGTCGCTAAACAGTGTGCAAAGTAACGAAAATTCTCGGACTCTCGCAAATTTTTGCGCAACATTTTTTATAACACACTTTTAGCGGAGTTTCAGGGTGCCGGATTTGAGGGCTTCGGAGCGCAGGCGGGCAAGGAGTTTGGCGTCGAGAGTGCTCCGGCGAATGGCGTCGAGAGTCTCGCGGATGCGCGGTTCGGCAGCTTCGAGCGGCATTGTTTCGCCGGCGGCCAGCAGGTCGCTGACCGATAGCAGATAGGTAAACCCGTCGCGTTCGGTTTCGAATTTCATGCCTTTGCGGAGATTGGCTGCGGTGAGGTCAGCGGGAATCTTGGTCAAAATCTGTTCGGCGGGGAGCCATTTGTCGCGAAAGTAGTCATAGTGAATCGCGCTTTTGAGTCCGATTTTCTCGAGGCGGTCAATGTCGTCGCTCTCGGCCGAGGCATAGAGCTGGCGCACGGTTTTTAGCTCCGGGTCGTCTGACTCCATTTTTATATATATGCCGCGCACCATCGGGGCGTCGAGGGTCATCTGCGAGGGGTGGGCCGAGTAGTAGTCGCGGATGTCGGCGTCGGTCAGCTGCTGCTCGGGGTCGGCGCTGACGGCCATACGCCGGTATTCCCACATAATCAGGTCACGTCGGTATTCATCGGTCAGGCGGTCAATCTCGTCGGTGTCTTTAATCAGCCGTGCGGCTTCGTGGCTTATCAGACGGTCGGCCACCCAGTTGTTGATATAGGCGTCGACGAACGCTACGGAGTCGACCTCGGACATGCCGGCGGGGGTTGCGCGCTGCAGGTCGGCGTCGGTGAGCACTTCGCCGCCGATGCGGGCGATTTCGCCGTGGCCGAGTTCCTTCTCTTTATGAGAGCAGGCGCCAAACGCGACTGTTGCCGCGATGGCGCCTGTGATTATCAGTCGTTTCAGGGTCATTTGACTTTTTTCAGTACTTTCTTGTTGACCTTTACGGGATATTTGGCCCGCAGTCCTTCAACGAAAGACTCCTCGAGTTTCGCCGTCCAGTCGTTGGTGACGCGGTTACGCACGTCGGCAACCTCTTCCGCGCTCTCGATGAGGCGTGGCATGTAGGTGGTGAAGAACTTGAAGCGGCCCTTTATGACGGGTTTGGGACCGTCGAAAGCGATGTAGTCAACAATTTGGTTCTCGCCCTTGGGGAGCACGATGCGTTCGATGCGCACGTCGGAGGGGTGGCGGCCCTTGATGCTGTCGCCGAGTTGGTCGGCGGTCGGCTTGTGATCACGGAGGTATGTTTCGATTTCGCCCAACAGGGAGTCGGAGGTGGCGTAGATGACATATCCTTTCCAGCGGGGGGAGTCGAAAGTGTAGTTCTGCTTGTTGGCTTCAAAGAACTCCTTGAGGCCTTCGGGATCCCGGCTCGGACGGTTCCAAACGTTCTCCTCGAGCGAGGCAACGAGCATCAGGCCCTCGGCATATTCGTCGACCATGCGGCGGAATTCCGGATATTTCTTGTAGAGTTGACGGTCTTCGTAGACCATAATGGCGTTGATCATGCGGCTATCGAGGCGCTCGTTGAGATTATCGGCGGGAATTCCGAAGTTGGGCAGGCGGACGATTTCGTTCAGGAAGTCGGCGATGGTCACGGTGCTATCGGCAACAAAGAAGAGCGGACTGGGATCGTTCAAGAGAGCAACGCGGGCGGAGTCGTAGCCGACCTCAGCGGCGGCGTTGACGAGTTTTGCGCGTCCGGCTTCGTCGAAGTGGACGTTATACTCCTTTTTGAGTTGTTCGGCTCGGGCAATGCGGGGACGCACGCTGCGGATGTCACGCTTCATGTTCTCCTTGATTGTCTGTTTTGCCTGATATTCAGAGATTGTACGCTCTTCATATTTCTTGATGATGTGCCAGCCGAAGCGGGTCAGGAAAGGCTTTGAAACCTCGTTGTTGTCCATCGAGAACGCAACATTCTCAAACTCGGGAACCATCTGTCCGCGTGAGAAGAAGCCGAGATCGCCGTCTTTTTTCTTCGACGGACAGTCGCTCAGGGTTCGGGCCAGGGCCTCGAAGGCGGCACCGTTTTCAATGGCGTTATATATGGAGTCGATGCGGGACTTGGCTGCCGCGGAGTCTGTGCCGGCGTCAACTTTTATCAGGATGTGGGCTGCGTGGACCTCGCCGCGGTTGGGGCGGGAGTCTGTCGGGCGCACAATGTGGTAGCCATAGGTTGTCTGCGCGATGGGCGAAATCTGATTTATCGGGGTGTCGTAGACAATCTCCTCGAACTCGTAGGGGAACTGGTCGGCGCCGATCCAGTTGTAGTGACCGTGGTTTTGGGATTTCGAGGGATCAATTGAATATTGCATGACGATGCTCTCGAAGTCGGCGCCGTCAATGAGTGCCTGACGCAGGGAGTCGGCCAGGGCGCGCTGGTTGAGCGCGAGCATCAGGTGGTCGACCTTGCGGTGGGTCAGGGTGTGCTCATAAGATTTTTGCAGTTCGCGCTCGTAGGTCGCAGAGTCGGTCATGTAAGGCATTGCCAGGTCGCGGCGGAAGCTGGCATAGTCCTTGCGGTAGTCGGCGGTGGTGTCGCGTTGTTCGGCACGTGCCTGTGCAACTTTGAGTTTGTAGTCAATAAAGCGCTGCAGGTACTGTTCGGGTGTTTCTTTCTCGATTTCGTTGCCGTCGTTTTTGTGATAGAAATACTCGAATTCGCTCAGAGTCACGGGGCGACCGTCCACTTCAAGCAGCACGGGGTCTTTCGGAGACTTGGCGGCGAGCGTCAGCACGCCGAGGAAGATTAGTGCGGGAATAATGAGTTGTTTCATTTGTCTATTGTGTGCAGTAGAACTGGTATGAACCGTTTTAACTTTTAATTTTTCATTTTTCACTTTCAATTCGTTGCCGCCGAGTAGTTTGGTGCCTCGGAAGTGATGGCGACGTCGTGGGGGTGGCTTTCGGCAACGCCGGCGTTGGTGATGCGCGTGAATTTTGCCGAATGCAGGGCTTCGATGTCGGCGGCGCCGCAGTAGCCCATGCCCGAGCGCAGGCCGCCGAGCATCTGGTATACGACTTCATAGAGCGACCCCTTATATGGCACGCGTGCGGCAATGCCTTCGGGCACGAGTTTCTTGGCGTCGCTGACATTGCCCTGGAAGTAGCGGTCTTTAGAGCCCTTTTCCATTGCTTCGAGCGAGCCCATGCCGCGGTATGCTTTATATTTGCGGCCATTATATATAATGGTGTCGCCGGGGGTTTCGTCGACGCCGGCGAGCATTCCGCCGAGCATCACTGACCATGCGCCGGCAGCCAGGGCTTTGACGATGTCGCCGCTATAGCGAATGCCGCCGTCGGCAATCAGGGGAACTCCCGTGCCCTCCAGAGCTTTGGCCACGTCATAAACGGCCGAAAGCTGCGGAACGCCAACGCCGGCAATCACGCGGGTAGTGCAGATTGAGCCGGGGCCGATGCCGACTTTCACGCCGTCGGCGCCGTTATCAACGAGGTATTTGGCGGCATCGCCCGTTGCGATATTGCCGACAACCACGTCGATTTCGGGGAATGTTTCCTTTACTGCACGGAGAGTGTTCACTACTCCGGCGCTATGGCCGTGGGCCGTGTCGATGACAATGGCGTCAACTCCGGCCTCAACCAGGGCGGTTGCGCGCTCGAGGCTATCGGCGGTCACTCCGATGCCTGCGGCCACGCGCAGACGACCATACTTGTCCTTGCAGGCCATGGGTTTGTCTTTGGCCTTAGTAATATCTTTATATGTTACCAGTCCGAGCAGGCGGCCATCGTTGTCAACAACCGGGAGTTTCTCGATTTTGTGCTTCTGCAGAATGCGTGCGGCCTCCTCGAGATCGGTGCTTTGAGAGGTGGTCACCAGGTTTGTCTTGGTCATGACCTCGTCGATGGGGCGCGAGTGGTCGGTTTCGAAGCGTAAGTCGCGGTTGGTCACGATGCCTACGAGCTTGCGGTCGTCGGCAACCACGGGGATGCCGCCGATGTGGTACTCTTCCATGATTGCCAGGGCGTCGGCGACCGTTGAGCCGCGCTTGATGGTCACAGGGTCGGTAATCATGCCGTTTTCGGCACGCTTGACGGCATGGACCTGACGCGCCTGCTCGGAAACCGACATGTTTTTGTGAATAACGCCGATACCTCCTTCGCGGGCTATGGCGATAGCCAGTGTGGCCTCGGTTACTGTGTCCATTGCCGCGGAAATCAGCGGAACGTTCAAGGTGATGTTGCGCGAAAAACGCGTTGCGAGATTGACGTCTCGGGGAAGAACTTCGGAGTAGGCGGGAATCAGCAGGACGTCATCGAATGTCAGGCCGTCCATCTTCACTCTATCGGCAATAAACGACATAATTTAAGGGATGTTAAGTTACAATTAGAGTCTTAAATTGCACGCAAAGATACGAAAAAAATCCCGTTACGCAAAACTAATATTTTATTGCGTGGATAAGCGAAAGCGGCGGAAATCAGTCGAGGGCATGCAGGGCGAGGTAGAGGCGGTGGATCGGGAGGCCCATGACGTTGTAGAAGCTGCCGCGGATGCCTTTGACGGCCGCGGCGCCGATCCACTCCTGGATGCCGTAGGCTCCGGCTTTGTCGAGGGGACGGTAGCGCTCGACGTAATAGGCGATTTCGTCGGGGGTCAGGGGGTCGAAGTCAACCTCGGTGGTTTCGGAGAAGGTTTGCAACGGCGAGCCGGGGCGACCTATGGTCACTCCGGTGATGACCTTGTGGGTCTGTCCGGCGAGGTCGGCGAGAATGTGTCTGGCGTCGGCGGCGTCGCGGGGTTTGCCGATGACGCGGCCGTTGAGAATCACCACGGTGTCGGCCGTGATGAGCACTTCGTCGTCGGCCAGGTCGGCGAGATAGGGTGCGGCTTTCAGGCGCGAGAGGTAGGCGGGAACCTCTTCGGCGGGGAGTCCGTCGGGGATGATTTCGTCGACCGGGCGCGAGGTGTCGACCCTGAAGTCGAGGTCGAGCATTGCCAGCAGCTCTCGGCGTCGCGGCGATCCTGAGGCGAGGATGTAGCGTTTACCAACCATATGCTTCGTCGTTGTCAGGCCACTGGTCTTGGGCGCGGAGGGTCTGCTCTATGAGTTCGCGGGCGACTCCGTGGCCTCCGGCAATGGCGGTTACGTATTTTGCGGCGTCTTTGGCGTCAGGCGAGGCGTCGGCCGGGGCGATGCTCAGCGCGCAGTGGCGCATACAGAGCAGGTCGGGGACATCGTCGCCGCAGTAGGCAACCTCTTCGGGGCTCAGGCCGTTGGCGGCCATCCATTCGGTCAGCACGGGGAGTTTCTCTCCGGCGCCGAGGTAGATGTCTTTGATTCCGAGGAGCGAGTAGCGGCGGTGCACGGCCAGGGTGTCGCCGCCGGTGATGATTGCGATTTTATATCCGAGCTTGACGGCGAGGTGCAGGGCGTAGCCGTCTTTGACATTGGCCATGCGTGCCGGTGCGCCGTCGGCGTCGATTGGTACCATATTGGGCGAGAGCACGCCGTCGACGTCGAAGACGAAAGCGCGCAGGCGAGTGAGGTCGTAGGGAATCATTTTTTTAGTGGGCAGTGGGCAGTGGGGAGTGGGGAGTGGGGAGTGTGGGGAGTGTGGGGTGGAAGTGGGAGAGCATTTTGGCGGAGAGGTGGGCGTAGGTGTCGGCAATGTCGGCGGGGAGGGCGTCGATGTGTTTTTGTATAGTTTGGATGTCGCCGCGTTTTGCGGGGCCGGTCATTGCATCTGAGGGCGACATTTCCATGACGCGGGTGCCCGTGAGGCCGAAGAGGGGCCGGAGCATGTTGAAGTCGAGACCCGCCTCGTTGCATATTCTTTCGGACAGGCTCCAGAGATACATGACCATGTTGCAGCCGATGACGGCGGCGGCGTGGAGGCGGCGGCGGTCGGCCGACGACACCTCGGCGACGAGCGGCGACATTGACCGGGCAATCTCGCCGGCCTGTGGGTCGCCCTCAACGAGCAGAGGCACGCTCCGCCAGTCGGCAGGACGGTTTTTGAGCATTGTCTGCAACGGATAGAGCACGCCGCGGCGAGGAAATTTCTCCGGGTCGAATACGTCAATCCCGACAGAACCTGCGGTGTGGAGCCACAATGCCGAGCCGGCCGAGGGAATTTCGTTGACAATCTGAGCAATGGCATCGTCGCTGACGGCAACAATCACTACGTCGGCCAGGTCGGGGTTGAGTTCGCTGGCGGGAGTTTTCGAGCGGGAGCAAATCTGCACGATTTCGGCGCCGAGCTCACGGAGCCGGGCCGCAAAGCGTGTCGCGACGTTGCCGGAGCCGATAAAGCTGACCCTTAGCATGTCGGACTGCGGAAGGAATCGCAGTGAACGTGGTCCCAAAGGAGTTTTTCGGTGTTTTGCGGCTGGCGCTCCTCGTCGGGAATGCCCATGGAAATCAGGCATAGAGGTTGAACCTGCTCGGGCAGGCCGAGGAGTTCGCTGACAATGTCTTCGGCCGGAGTGCCGTCGGCTGAGAGGCGACCGTTGACCTCAATCCAGCATGAGCCGACGCCGAGGTCGCGGGCCTGAAGCATCATGTAGGCGGCGGCGATGGAGGCGTCTTCGACCCAGGTTTCGGATGCGGTCACGTCAACGGCCACGCAGATTGTCAGCGCCGAGCGGCCGACGGGGAGCGCACCCGTGGCTTTGCATTGGCTCAGCTGCTCGAGCAGGGTCTTGTCTTCAACGGCAATGAAATGCCAGGCGCGGGAGTTCTTGCCGGTGGGCGAGAGCAGTCCGGCTTCGATGATTGTTTTGACTACCTCGGGGTCGAGGGCTCCGTCTTTATATTTGCGAATTGAGCGGCGCTCAATCAGCAGTTGGTGTAAATCGGTCATATTCTAACGGTTAGGATTAGGCGTTGATAAAACATGAAGTCGTTTTGGTCGGCGAGGTGGAAGTCGAGTTCGGCATGGAGGTCTACGGTATGTTTCCACCTGACCAGCAGGGCGGAAAGTTCCGTGCGGTTATACCATTTCGACGAATAGTAGGATTCGCCTTCGTTTAATTGCGGGCCGAATTTGGCATAGAGAGGAAAGAGCGGGCGGTTGCCGACCCACGCCACGTTGCGCATGGTCAGACGCCAGAACGTTGCGTCGAGTTCGGCGCGTAGGCCGATGGCCGAGCGCCATTTTCCGTCCATGCGGTCGCGGGTCAGTGAGCTGAGGACTCCGGCTCGGAGCGAAAGGGTGTGCCAGTGGCGCCAACAACGCAGAGGGCGGCTAAAGTCGAGCCCTACCCACGGGTTGGCAATCAGATTGTCAACGACATATTGGTCGGCCGGGGCGTTCTTGACTTTGGCGAGATGATTGAGCATTGCCGTTCCTCCCAATCTGATGATCTTTTTACGTGGGGTCCATGCTCCCTGGGCAATTACGGCAAAGGCCTCGCGGCGTTTGGTTGTCTGCATCCCGCGCCAGTCGCAGAGGAGCTCGAAGTAGCCCCGGCAGTCAACGTATTGGAGCAGAGCGCCCCGTAAGTTGTGTTGAAAATAGCGCGTGGAGTCGCTGACAAGATATTCGGGCAGACGGGCAATCAACTGAGTGCGTGGAAACATGCCCATCGAGCCTTTCAGGTGTTTGCCGTCGTAGCGGTAGTAGAGGGTGGGCGAGAGGCGATGGCCGTCCCATTCGCATCCGATGGGCTGGGTATAGACAACTCCGGCCATGACGCGGTGGGTGCGCCCTTTGAAACTGAGTCCGATTTCGGGGGCGAGGCGTGTCAGGAAGTAGGTTTGAGCGGGAGTGTGGCGCGCATCGCCCTCGCGGTTGTCGAAAATCGTTGCAAATTCTCCTCCCCATTCAAATCTTTGAGCCTCGGCACCGAGCGTCAGAAACAGAAGGCCTGCGGTCATGGCGCGGCGGCCGAAGCGCACTTTGGTTGTCAACCAGTAGACTATCATTGCCAGCGCTATGCCGATGAGGGCGCCGATGAGAATGTCGCCGGGATGATGAACTCCCAGGTAAAGGCGTGAATAGCTGACGACCGAGGCCCAGACGAACATGAACAACGTGATGCCTCGATTGCGCATGGCCAGGCTGAGATACATTGCCAGCGCAAAAGTATTGGCGGCGTGACACGACGGGAAGCTATATGACCCCGGAGCGTAGCCGTTGACCGTATGCACCAGGGCCGACAGTGGATTGTCGGGGTCGCAGGGGCGCATGCGTGCGACTGCCGGGCGAATCCACGTTGCGCAAATCTGGTCGGCAAGGGTAATCAGCAGGGCAACTCCGACGAGCAAAATCAGGGTCCGTCGCCAGCCGCAGCGCCGGAACAACAACCCGACAAGCAGGGCGTAGAGCGGAATCCATATCCACTTCCCGGTAATGGTCATCATCACCGAGTCGAGCCGGGGGGTATGGAGTCCGTTGCACCATAGGAGCAGTTGCTCGTCGAGGTTGAGTATGATATCTGTCATTAATGCAATTATTTTTTCAATTCAGCCTTAATTACCATATTGGAGAGTTTCAGCAGGTTCTCGCGCGACTTCAGCAGCTTGTTTTCAAAGGAGAGAATACGGGAGTCTTTCTTCGGGTCGCCGGGGCGGTAGGTGCGGCGCAATTCGAGGAGGCGGTTTTCGTCTTCGTCGGTTTCGGCAAGCGCGTCGACGTAGTTTTCCATAAGACGGCGTGCTTCGGACGAAGTGAAATCGCTCCAGCGGGTATAAATCCTGCCGTCGGGAAGGGCGAAGACGAAGTCGGGAGTGACGTCTATATGCTCTGTGCGGCGCGAGATTTTGCGTATGCGCTTGAGCAGGTCTGAGTGGGTGGCGGTCAGCGGCGAGGTCAGCGATGCGATGCGGGCGCGCTCGGCAAGGTCGGGGGAGTCAACGTTGAGGTTTACCCGCGCCTCGGAGGGGACGAACACATAGACCGTCACCGAGTCGCCCAGCTGATTGCGGTCAGATGCGAACCATCCGGCCCCGGTGAATTCATCGATTGCGAGCATATAGTCATCAAACGGCGAATTATAGGGCATGCCCATGTTTTGCGGCAGAGCAAAGCCGTCGCGGTTGCGCATTGAAATATAGAGGTCGAGCCCTCCGAGCGAGTCGTCGCCGTCGGTGGCATAATAGAGCGTTGTGCCGTCGGGCATCAGGAAGGGATAGTTAGCCGTGCCGCCGGCATTGAGAATCGCGCCGAGCTCTGTCGGCGCCTCCCAGCTTCCGTCGGTCAGCCGGTTGGCCTCAACCAGTCCGGTGGTGTCGCCCCAGATCATGAACGTACCGTCTTCAGGCACGTAGACCGACGTTGCTTCGGCATGGCTGAACTCATTACCGAGCTCCGATGCCGGCAACAGGGTGCCCGACGTTGGCGACAGTCGGTAATATTCAAAGAAATCAGCCTTCGGAACAATGATTGAGTCTATGACGGCGATGTCTTCCACCCGCTGAATCATCTCCTCCATGCGGTTGACACGCGCCTCAAGAGAGTCAACGGCGGCTGCGTCATGTTTTTTGTCGGCACGCATGGCTTTTATGTTCTCGCGGACCGCTGCGACGTCATATTTATAGAATGCGTCGGTTGCCCGTGTCATCAACTCCTCGAGGGTGACTTTCGGTTTTGATGCGCGGCGCTTCTTGGCCGCCTCGGCTGCGGGAGCGGCGAGCAATATCGCTAATATTGTAAATATAGTATATTTCGCTTTCATAACACCGCAAAGTTACGAAAAATTTTGAAAGTTCGGAAATTATGCGTACCTTTGCGCCGCTATAATAGCAAATTCACATATTTATTAACCACCAAAATTTCAAAGAATGCACCTTAATTCTGACGAAAAAGTTGAAATCTTTGAGAAATACGGTAAGGGTAAGACTGATACCGGGTCCCCCGAGGCTCAGATAGCATTGTTCTCGGTCCGTATTGCTCATTTGACTGAACATCTGAAGTCAAATCACAAAGATTATGCTACGGCACGCGCTCTGAAGCAATTGGTTGGTAAGCGTCGTCGCTTGTTGGATTACCTGATTCGCAAGGACATTAACCGCTACCGTGCCATTATTGCTCAGAAAGAGCTTGGCATCCGTAAGTAAGGCATCAACGGGAGGTCCGCAGTCAACGGCCTCCCGCCTTTTTTATCATGATAAAAAAACATCCCATCATATTCAATCTGCTGCTCATGGCCGTCGTGGCCGTGCTTCTTGTCATGTTGGCGATGATCGGTCTCAATGTCTGGACCGACCACGGCAAGGTGCAGGTTGTTCCCGACGTGCGCCGACTCTCCATTCCCGAGGCCGAGAGGCTTCTCGGCGCCGTTGACTTGAAGGTTCAGGTCGTTGACTCGGTCTATGATAGCGCAGTCCCGCGCGGCTCCGTGGTCGAGCAGGTGCCTCCGGCCGGCAATCGTGTCAAGCCCGGTCGCGACGTGTATTTGACAATCAATGCTTTCAGTCAACGTCAGATTTCGTTGCCAGAACTGGTCGGAACCTCCGTGCGTCAGGCCCGCGCAACTCTCGAATCTCTCGGCTTCAAAGATATACGCGAAGTTTACGTCCCGTCAGAATATCGCAATCTCGTGCTCGCCGTCAAGAGCATGGGCATTACCCTTCGCGCCGGCACCAAACTGCCTCTCGACTCAACAATCGTTATTGAGGTTGGCGAAGGATATATGTCTGATAACGATTCGATTATAGCACTGAGCGAGGATGAATGGTCTGTTGACTGAGACCGACGGCGAAATCGAGCAGGCCGACGAGTTGCGTTTCGTTGACGGACGCGAACTCTATGAGCACTTCCGCTTTGTGGCCGACAAGGGCCAGGAGCTCCTGCGGGTAGATAAATTCCTTGTCGACAGAATGCAGCATGCCTCGCGCTCACGCATTCAGCAGGCCGCCGACGCTCAGTGTATTCTCGTAAACGGACGTCCCGTAAAATCGAACTACCGAGTCAAACCGCTCGACGTAGTGCAGATTGTTATGGACCGTCCGCGTTACGAGTATGAAATCATCGCTGAAGATATTCCTCTCGACATCGTATATGAGGACGATACGGTACTGGTTGTCAACAAACCCGCGGGTCTCGTTGTGCATCCCGGCCACGGAAACTATTCAGGGACTCTCGTCAACGCCCTTGCCTGGCATTTCAAAGACAATCCCGACTATGACGTCAGCGACCCGCGTCTCGGTCTTGTTCACCGCATTGACAAAGATACCTCCGGGCTTCTTGTGGTTGCAAAAACTCCCGAGGCCAAGACCCGTCTCGGAGCGCAGTTCTTTGCAAAAACGACCAAGCGCGAGTATTATGCCCTGGTATGGGGTATTCCCTCGCCGGCGAGCGGAACGGTCGACACCATGATTGGCCGCAATCCCAAAGATCGCCTGCAGATGGCCGTGCTCCCCGATGATGACCCCAATGCCAAACATGCCGTGACCCATTATGAGGTCATCGAGCCGCTGACCCATGTGGCCCTGGTCCGTTGCGTGCTCGAAACCGGACGCACGCATCAGATACGCGTCCATATGCGTCATCTTGGCCATCCGCTTTTTGCCGACGCCCGCTATGGCGGCGACAAGGTGCTCCGCGGAGTGTCGAGCGCAACCTACCGGCGCTTCGTTGACGGTTGTTTCGAAGCATGTCCCCGCCAGGCTCTTCATGCGCGCACGCTCGGCTTTGTCCACCCCAAAACCGGCGAGGAGATGTTCTTTTCCGCCCCGCTGCCCGACGACTTTGAAAATCTTCTTGCCCGTTGGCGAAAACTTCCCTGATTTCTGTTGTTATATTGTTATGAAAACTTATGTCGACCTGTCTGTCTGGGAGCGACGCGATGTGTTTCGCTTCTTCGCGGATTTTATGAACCCATGGTATTCGGTAACAACCGAACTCGAATGCACGCGCGCATTCAAAGAGAGTCGTGAGCGCGGCGAATCGTTTTTTCTCCGCTACCTTCACGCAGTTCTCTGTGCTGCCAACGAAGTCGAGGCGCTGCGCTACCGCCTTCAGCCTGACGGGCGCGTGGCTCTCTATGATAGCCTCGACGTAATCACACCCATTGCCGCCGCAGGGCGCCCGTTCGTGACGGTGCGTATTCCTTATATCGTCGATTTCGTGGATTTTGCCGATGAAGCGACCCGCATTATTCGCGGCATCAAACCCGACGACAGTCCCTATGCCGTTGAAGAACGTATGTTTGCCGAAGAGGATTACGGAGTCATCCACCTCAGTGCCGTGCCGAAAATGTACTTCACGGGAATGACTTTCACCGCCCAATCCTCAGGCCGCACCTGCACGCATCCCCTCAGCGTCATCGGCCGCATTACCGAACGTGTCGGCTCGCGACTTGTCCTCCCCTACTCAATCTACGTCAGCCACGCCTTTGTCGATGGCGCCCATCTCACCGACCTCTTCGCCCGCATCACCTCCCGCCTCGCGTCCGGCGGTCAGCTTGATTTTTACTTATGATTTTGCCATAATCGGGAATAATAAAACCAATAATAGAACCAATGAAATTACTTTTATTTTCATATTGCGTTTTTTAATTTGACATTGCTAAGACATTTTCAATCATCGCGAATGCAAAAGTACATAAAATCGCGATTTTTTATGTACCTTTGCGCCACATGTTGACTTTTGGTTAATTATATGATACAAAAAATGCTTGAACGTAAAGCTAAATTTGGTGAGACCGTAATCAGATCGGATAAACAAGGACGGCCCATAGAGGTGAGTGCCCATGACGCACTAATCGAACACCAAAGCTCGGCGCAACCCAGGTGACGATACGCCGATGAAGAACCTGCGTTGCTTTTCCGGTCTGGGCAATTCGGCTGCCGTTGCCCGTATGCTCTCCGAGCTGCTGCCCGGTGACTTCAATGATCATGTGTGGGTATTCCCGGTCTATGCCTGGGGCGTGCCTCCAATTGTTATAAAAGCTCTGGAACACACTGATTTCAACGGCGAGATGGTCCATATGGTCTGCACGTGCGGCAGCGAGACGGGCCATATTGACCGCCAGTGGCGCCGTCTGGTGCGCGAGCGCGGCGGCATTGTCGGCGGCATCTACTCGGTGATTATGCCGCTGAGCTATGTTTGCATGCCATTCATGAACGTAGACCCTAAAGAGCGCGAGCGCAAGAAGCTCGATGCCGCGCGCTCCAGGGTCGAGACCATAGCGGCCTGTATACTAGCCCGCCAGCAAACCGTGGACCTCACTCTCGGCCCGTGTCCGGGATTTCTGAGCAGGGTTGTCTATCCCTGGTTCTTTTCGCGGCTGATGAAGGCCACGAAGTTCCACACTTCCGACGCCTGCAGCGGTTGCGGCCTTTGTGCGCGCAACTGCCCGAACGGCAATATCACGATGGTCAACCGTCGTCCGCAGTGGGGCGAAAACTGCACGTTCTGTCTGCGATGTTACCACGGTTGCCGCAGTCATGCGGTTGCATACTGGCGCTTCACGAAACATAAAGGTCAGTATTTACATCCTGATTTCAAAGAGGTTATGAAATTTTCTGAAAAATAACTGAAAAATATTTGTTCAGTTCGAGAAAAGTGCCTAACTTTGCAATCGCAAAACGAAACAACTATCATGCGAAAATAGCTCAGTTGGTAGAGCACGACCTTGCCAAGGTCGGGGTCGCGGG
>CAZKOF010000030.1:0-24197 GCA_964554335.1 uncultured Bacteroides sp. | reverse complement strand
GCTTTTGGGGTTCTGCATTACGCGCTGATAAACCAATTAATAGAACCTACCTTAATTCAACCAACAGGTTTCGTATATTTGTAGCAAAATTATTCACTATTTTATTTTACCAATAAAAATTCAAAGTTTATGAAAAAAACTTTACTCGCTCTCGCAGTGGCTGCTTTTACCATGTCGGCAAGCGCTGCTTCTTATGAGCTTGATGCTACTACCGCTACTGATTTGGTAGGTACGGAAACTTCGGAACGTCCTGCCGGCACCAATAGTGATAGCGACCCTGGTGAGGCGAAACACGTTCAGCCCCTTGAAAGCCTTAAAATCGGTGATTTCTCTTTCACTTTCTCTCAGGGTTCAGGTTCTACCGCTCCGGCTTATTACTATCCATTGTCTACCAATGCAAACGGTAAGTCGAACATCAGAGTCTACAAAAACAATGACATGACCATTACCGGCCCGGCTGACATGAAAATCACCGGTGTCAGCTGCACCGGAACCAATGTTGACGCAGTGACTTTCACTTGCGATGGCACCAACGTTGTTACCTTTAGCAATACTACCGGCCAAAACGTTCGTTTCCAGACTTTCACCATCAACACCGACGGAACTACTCCCGACCCCGACCCTACTCCCGATCCTGAGGTTCAGCAGTACACCGTCGCTGAGGTGCTCGCACTGGATGTTGCTTCGCTGAGCGGCGCAAACGCTTGGGTCAAGGGTTATGTTGTTGGTTCTTTCAATGGTACGACCACGGCCGCTTTCACTGCAGAGACCGGCGCAAGCGCTTCTGCTTCAAATCTCGCTATCGCTGATGCTGCAGGAGAAACAGACGTGACCAAGATGGTTGCCGTACAGCTTCCTGCAGGCGATGTGCGCACGGCTCTTAACCTTAAGGATAATGCCGGTATGCTCGGTAAGGAAGTTAACCTCTATGGTACTCTTGAGAAGTATTTCGGCATTCACGGTCTGAAGAATGTCAGCAAGTATGAAGTTACCGGCGGCCTGCCCGAAGTCGAGGTTAAGGAAACCGCTACTCTGACTTCGTTTATCGAGGAGCAGGACGAGAACAATTTCTACAAGATTCTCGGCGCCGTTACTGTGGTTTACCAAAGCGGCAGCTACCTTTTCATCACAGACGGCACTTCCAATCTCGAAGTTTACGGCAAGCTCGACAAGACCTACAAAAACGGCGACCGGCTGACCGGCATTATCGGCAAGTTCGGCTACTATATGAACATGCCTCAGATGTCTCCCAAAGCAGATAGCTTCGGCGACGCAACCGAGGGCACTGCAGTTACTCCCGCTGAGACCTCTCTCGATAAGGTTCAGCTTGCTCAGTATGTGACGGTTAAGAATGTAAGCATCGTTGCTGACGGCGATACGTGGAACGTTACCGATGGCACCACCACCCTGCAGATCTTCAACCGCTTCAACATCGAAGGCATCAAGGGACTCGAAGGCACCACCATCACCGGTATCGGTGCAGTTTATGACGAAACCAAGCAGCTCTTCCCCATCACCATCGAGGGCGGCACGGAAACCGGCGACACCCCCGAACCTCCGGTAGTTGAACCCGGCGACGGCATCACTATTGTTGCCTCTGACTTCGGCGCAGGTGGCGACGGAGCGACCGCAACCAAAGACGGTTTCACCGTTACTCTCGCAAAGAACGACGGCACGACCGCGCCCGCCTATCACGAAAAGACCGATGCAATCCGCCTCTACGCTAAGGGCACTCTGACCGTTGCCGGCGGCAATATGAGCAAGATTGTCTTCACTCTCGCTTCTGACGCAGCTTACCGCTACACCACGTTTACCCCCAGCACCGGATCTCTGAACCCCGCTCAGGCAGCCGGCGACACCGAAATCATCTGGGAAGGCAATGCGAATAACGTGACTTTCACCGTTGGCAACTACGCTACTATGGGCACCGACGGCGAGTCTAAGGCCGGGCAGATTCGCTTCGCTAAGGTTACCATCTATGGCGAGGCCGGTTCCATCAATGAAATCCGCTTCGACGAGAACGGCTCGACGGTTATCTATAACCTTCGCGGCCAGCACCTGAGCGCTCCCGTCAAGGGCATCAACATCATCAACGGCAAGAAAGTCCTGGTTAAATAATTAGTAATTAGGAATTAGTAATTTGGGCGCAATCCATTGCGGGTTGCGCCTTTTTTTATTAAAGATTTCAAAATGCTTTGCAAAGTGCGGGAAAATTGCTAATTTTGCGCGATAAAATATTCTTACTACTAAAACCCATAACCTCATTCTAACAATGAAAATTGAAAAGATCATCGGTCGCGAGGTCCTCGACAGCCGCGGCAACCCTACAGTTGAAGTAGACGTAATCCTCGAAAGCGGTGTGCGCGGTCGCGCATCCGTTCCTTCGGGCGCCAGCACCGGCGAGAACGAAGCACTCGAGCTCCGCGACGGCGACAAGAGCCGCTACATGGGCAAGGGCGTCCTCAAGGCTGTTGCCAACGTTAACGGCCCCATCGCCGAAGCCCTCAAGGGCATGAGCGCTCTCGACCAGATTGCCATCGACGAGAAGATGCTTGCCCTCGACGGCACCGAAACCAAGTCGAATCTCGGCGCCAACGCAATTCTCGGCGTCAGCCTCGCAGTTGCCAAAGCCGCAGCCGAATATCTCGACGTGCCCCTCTATAAGTACATCGGCGGCTGCAATAGCTACGCTCTTCCCGTTCCGATGATGAACATAATCAACGGCGGCGCTCACTCCGACGCCCCGATCTGCTTTCAGGAGTTCATGATTCGCCCCATCGGCGCAACCAGCTTCCACGAAGGCATCCGCATGGGCGCCGAAGTGTTCCACAACCTGAAGAAAGTTCTTCATGCCCGCGGCCTGAGCACCGCAGTCGGTGACGAAGGCGGCTTCGCTCCCGCTCTCGACGGCACCGAAGATGCCCTCAACGTTATCATGCAGGCTATCGAGAAAGCCGGCTATGTTCCCGGTAAGGATGTCACCATCGGTCTCGACTGCGCATCGTCCGAATTCTATGTCGACGGCGTTTATGACTACCACCAGCTTAAGGACGGCACCGTCAAGGAGCCCAACGGCGTTAAGCGCACCTCGAAGGAGCAGGCCGCTTATCTCGAAGAACTCATCACCAAGTTCCCCATCGACTCCATCGAAGACGGCATGGCCGAAAACGACTGGGAAGGCTGGGCCGAACTCACCAAGCTCATCGGCAATCGTTGTCAGCTCGTCGGCGACGACCTGTTCGTTACCAACGTCAAGTATCTGCAGCGCGGCATCAACGAGGGTTGCGCAAACTCTATACTCGTGAAGGTTAACCAGATCGGCTCTCTGACCGAAACCCTCCGCGCCGTTGAACTCGCACAACGCAACGGCTACACCGCAGTGATTTCCCACCGTTCAGGCGAAACCGAAGACGCTACCATCGCTGACATCGCAGTTGCCACCAACGCCGGCCAGATCAAGACCGGTTCGGCTTCGCGTTCTGACCGCATGGCCAAGTACAACCAGCTCCTCCGTATCGAAGAAGAGCTCGGCGCTGCCGCAACCTACGGCTGGGGCAAGAAGACCAAGCGTCCCTGCTGCTGCAACAAGTAATTGATCCTCTTAAAGCAGGGGCGCTCCGTGGAGCGTCCGCGGGTCGCAAGGTTCTGATCGTGCGGGCGGACACTCTACAGAGCGTTCCTGCTTAGTTATTACTATGCGTAAAGTTATTATACTCCTCACCGCATTTATCGCCGCGCTGCCTGCCGCCGCGCAGTTCCGCTATGGTGCTCAGCTCGGCGCGAACTTCTCTACGATGAAGTTCAAACAGGACCTCATCACGGTTGATATGGCCGCCGGGCCGTCGGCCGACCTTCTCTGCGAGTTTATGTTCACGAGCTTCGGTATCGGCCTTGACTTCGGCATCGGATATTCAATGACCGGCGCGTTCGTGAATCTCGGCGAAAAGCCGATATGGCAGGCAAATCCGATTACCGGCTATCAGGGTTTCGGACGCGAACACGTGATGATTCATAATCTCCACATTCCCTTTCACCTGCGCTTCAAGTGGACCAAACTCCGGGGCTTAGAGGATTATATCGCTCCGATAGTCTACGGCGGTCCGGAATTCGACATCCAGCTCGGCCACAGCCGTCACCGCGCCAACGGAGAGTCGGCGTTCAAGTTCTCGGGAGGCGACGTAGCCCTGAGCTGCGGACTCGGCTTCGAGATATTGAAAAGCTGGCAGATTACCGCCGGATATACCTGGGGCATGACCTACTCCCTGAAGACCCGTCAGCTCGATGACTTTTCGGCCCGTTGGGAGGGATGGAACGTCAGAGTTGCTTACATGTTCTGAAATCTCGATGAAAAAGATCTTCGCGCTGCTGCTCCCGGTCGCCGCTCTTCAGGCTGCCGCCGCATCGCAGCCTCTCGTGCCCGGCAAGGTCAATGTTGACTTTGCCGAGTCGTTAACGGTAGACTATACCTACACCCCCGCAGCCGACGGAGTCATGACCTTCGGCGACATGACCAACATCAGCCTCTATACATCTAACGTTGCCCCGGCCAAAGAGTGTTACGGCGAATCGTTCCGCTCCACTCTCTACATCCAGGTGAGGGGCGGAGTGGAATATACCGTTTCGGTCAATAAGGGATGGACGTCGGAGGCCTCGTCGTTCACTTTCGACGCCTACGATTGCCCCTGGCCCGACGGAGGCTCCTGAGAGACCGCAATCAGGCCCATAGAGCGCATGAGCTACGTCCCGGTAACTCTCAGTGAACCCTCATATCTTGTCTATACCGCCGACGGCGACGGCGTGCTGACAATGATGTTCAACTCATTGGTTAACCTCAAAGGCGGCATCGACAAGGAGAAACTCGCGGATGTCAAGACCGAATATCAGAGCGGTGGCGGTTATCGCGCGATGATTGATGTCGAAGCCGGCAAGACATATTATTTCATGGCCACGGCTTCGGCAAGCTATCTCTGCAGCTTCGAGGTCGTTCATCCGGTAACGGGAGAGTCGCCCGACTTTCCCTACTCAGTCGGCGAGGATGCCCCCGGCATTGTTCCCGCCGCAACAGGCACATAATATTATAAGATATTATAAGGTGGCCAATCCGGGCCATGACGCCTACATGATTCTTCAGGGCGACGCTCCGTTTCGCGGCACTGCAAAAGCGGGCCTGAGCTTCACGAGCTTCAGCGAGGAGTCGGCCGACGCCATACATATCCGCATGTCGGTCTCTCCGGCCTATACCGACTATTACATGGTTGTCACCCGCACGGAGGACGCCGATGCCGACACCCGTTTCACCGTCAGTTTCCCCGACGAACCAACGGGTATTTTTCCCGGACTGAAAATCGATGCCGGAACATATACGACCGGCGATTTCCCCGGACTGTATTACTACACATTCACCGTCCCCGCCGACAACCGCAAGATTATCAAAATAGCGGTTATCGGTGACAATCTCGATGCAACCACCGCGGCAACGCTTTATTTTGCCGACAATCAATATAGCACACTCGCAACCGGTCAGTCAATCGAGTTCGACGCACAGGCCGGACGCGATTATGCCGTGGTTTGGCGCGTGGCGCAGGCCGACGTACCCCTGAGCTTCAGTCTCGACTTCATCGCTCCGGCAGCGGGCGAATCGCCCTCGAATCCGGTGATTGCAACGCTTGGCGAGAATTACGGCCGGGGTGGCTCATCGGCCGTCTATTTCCAGTATACGGCGGTTGTCGACGGCTGGCTGATCATTACCCCCCGGTGCCGGCGTTCCCGCGCCTGCCGTCAGCATGCTGCCGATTCCCTCAGACCCCTATACCCAGGCCTGTGAGGTCATTGAGGAGGATGGAAGCTATCGCGTTGCCTGCACCGCCGGACGCGGCTATCTGCTGACGTTCTTCACCGGTGATGCCGTCAGCTTCACCCTCGACGAGAGCGGGGCGCAGCAGGGCGAGGCCCCGTCGACACCGTTTGATGTCACCGACGGCGTCGCCGCGGTTCCGGCATCGGTCGGCACCTATTGGTTCGCCTTCACCGCTCCACGTTCCGGCAAGCTCGAAATCATGACCAACCTGGTCTTCACCATTACCGAAAACCGCCAGGACTATAGCTTTGTGCGCATCTATGACCCGGCCGATCCCGACAACGCCCTGACGCAACTGCGTCCCGACTATGACGCCCATATCTTCTCCCCGCGGGTTATAGACACGACCGAGAGCACCCGCTACCTGGTGAAGGTGCGCACCATGTCCGCCACCGAAGGCGTTGAGGTGAAACTTAACGTGCGCGACGCCATTGCCGGCGAGGAGCCGACAGTGCCCATCGTTATCCCCTTCAACGGCCCGGAGGCAAAATATACGTTTGACCGCCCCGTCAACTTCGAGGAGGATGCGCTTTGGTACTCCATAACCCTTCCCGAAGGGCTCTTCACTCTCTCGACCGTGACCGGCGGAGCCTTTGAACTGCAGATGTTCAGGCCCTCAAATCTCACCGCGCCGATTGCCGTCACCGACGTGATTGACTTTACGTATGACGAGGAAGCGGTCATGTGGATCTACACTTACGGCATCGCCGACCTGCAGATTGCCGAAGCGGGCGATTATCTGCTGAAGCTGGTCGATAATGAAGCGGCTGTCGAGGCCGACATCAAAGTCAGCGGCAGCGGAGCTATCGACGAGGTTAAGATGCCCGAGGGCGGACATCTCTGGTATGACCTCCGCGGCCGCCGTCTGAACGGCGCCCCCTCAGCTCCCGGCATCTACATCAACAACGGTCGCAAAGTCAGCGTGCGCTGAGATGAAACTTACGCAGCGTCTGCGACGTATCGGACTTCGCGGCGCCCACGCGTGAATTTTGCCCGACGTCAAGATTCTCCTTGTCGGACGCCCGGCCCGGGCCTGCCGCCACGGCGTCACCCGGACCCGCGAAAACCTCCTCAAATAAAAAATGCGTCGGCCGTGAACTTTTTTGCGGGCGACGTTGTTCTATCGATGTAACAAGCGAGAACAGAGCTTTTACATCGTGTGAATGAAATGTGATAATGATTGGTTTATTATTTGACGAGGAGTGACTGTGAAGCCACTCCTCGACTGATTTTAACACACAATTATTACTCCTTGTTTACTCGTCCAAAAGATGTTTGACGTTTTCGCGGAGTAATGGCAGGTGGTTTATGACAATGCCCCATATGATGTCGTGGCTCAGACTGTCGTAGCCGTGGATGACGTAGTTGCGTGTGGCAACTATCTTTTTGGCCGAAGTAATATTGATTCCGGGGTTGGATTTAAGAATGCGATTTGTTGCTTCGCCAATGATTGAGATATTCATCTGAATGGCCCGGCGTAAGCATGTGTCTGCCATATACGCATCAAACCGACGTGGTCTTGACTCAAAAAATGAATCGATTTTGTCAATGGCCATGAGTATGTCCTCAAGTGATTTCTTTATACTGCGCTCCATAAGAGTTTTTTTGTTTCGTCGACTTCTTCTTTGAAGTATTTGTTGCGTATAGCCGAGTAGTCGGTGAGGTCAACTTTGCGCCCGAACAGGGTTTCGAGTTCATGGATGAAGTCAAAGAATATGTCGGCCATGTCGAGGAGGGCAATTTTCGAGCGGTCAAACACGACAAGCAGGTCAACATCGCTCTTTTCTGAGAAACGTGGGGTTAATATAGAGCCGAATGCCCATAGTTTTTCAACTTTGTATTTTTTACAAAGTGCGATAATCTTATCGAGGTTCAGTTCTATCAGCTTCATGGTGCAAAGATAGAGAGTTTTTGGTTATTATGCAAGTTGTCAGGTTTGGTCGATGAGGGAGTTGAGTTTGCGGCGGTCGGAGCCGCTGATGACGTAACGTTCGTAGTAGCTGAGGAGCAGGGTTGTCATCGGCAGGGCGATGATCATTCCGAGCAGGCCGAGGAGCGAGCCCCAGATGCTGAGGGAGAGGAGTATGATTGCCGGATTAAGTCCCATTGCCTTGCCCATGATTTTGGGGGTCAGGAAGAGGTCCTGGATTGCCTGAACAATGCAGTAGACGGCCATGGCCTCGCCGAAGATTATCCAGAAGCCGTCGGTGCCCTGGGCACTATAAATCAGGCAGAGCAGGGCCGTCACGGGTATTGAGGCGAGCTGCAGGTAGGGGACCATGTTGAGCAGACCTATGAAGAGGCCGAGAATGACGGCGAGAGGGAGTCCCATAATCAGGAAGCCGATGCTGAAAAGGATGCCGACGCAGAAGGCCACGAGCGCCTGACCGCGGAAATAGTGGTTCATTGACTTTTGAAGGTCGCGGCCCAGAGCAAAGGCCTGTTTGCGCCAGATCGGGGGGACCATTGCGTGAAATCCGCGCGCAAGGCGGTCGTAGTCAAGCATTATGAAGACCACGTAGAGCACAACGAGGAGCCAGTTGAAGACGCTGATGAGGAAGCTGATGCCGCTGCTTAGAATGCTGAGCATTCCGGAGCCGATGCTGACCCAGTCGGCGCCCGAGAGGAGCGATGACATGCGGGCGAAGTCAATGTTTTCTTTGAGGAAGCGGTGGACGCTCTGGGGGATAAAGGGGACGGTCTGGTCAGACGAGGCATATTGCGACACGAGGGTCGAGACCTGGTGCATCTCGGTGATTATGGAGGGGAGGAATGCCCAAATCAGCATCACCAGGGCGAAGAGAACGCCGAAAAAGGTGACGAATACGGCTATCACGCGCCCTTTCAGGTGAAGCAGGCGGCGATTGAATTGCACGAGGGGTTCCAGCAGGTAGGCAATCACGACGGCGACGCCGAAAGGTAGCAGGACGTCGCGCAGAATGTAGATGAGCCATATTATTGCGCTGAAAACCACTGCGGCAAGGAGCATCCTGACGACGCGGTCAAAGGTGAAGGGCTTTTGCCCGAAAGTTTTCCGTTCCATAGCGACAAAGTTAAGAAAAATTCGCGATTTTTTTGTAACTTTGCTGCTGAATTTGAACATAACCATTAACATGTGAATATGCAATGAGTAAAGAAGAATTGAATGTTTCGCGCCGTGGCCCCGGATTGAAGGGCTGGGTAGTTGCCACGCGGCCGTGGTCGTTTCCGGCGTCGGTGATGCCCGTGGTTGTGGCGTTGGCTTATCTGTTTTCAACGGGAGTTGAGGTGAATTGGGTCAACGGGATCTGGGCGGTTGTCAATATTGTGTTGTTTCATGCCGCAGGCAATGTGTGGAGCGACTGGTTTGACTATCGCCGCGGCGTCGACGCTGAGGGTGCATATTGCGTCAGAACGCTGATTGACGGCGTTTTCCGCCCGGCGCAGATGTTGCGCCTCGCTATCGGGTTGCTTGTCGTTGCGACGGTGGCCGGATGTGGGTTGATGATGCGCACCGGCATTGAGTTGTTATGGGTCGGCATTGGCGGATTGCTTTGCACGTTGCTTTATCCTATGTTGAAATACCGTGCGCTGGGCGACGTCGTTATTGCCGTTGCCTATGCCTGGCTGCCGATGTGGGGCACGTCGTTTGTTGCCTCCGGCCACGTTGATTCCCGCGTGTTTCTGATTGCCGTGCCTGTCGGCATGATTACGGTTGCGATTCTTCATGTCAACAATACCCGCGACATAAGCACCGACCGCCGCGCGGGCATCGTTACCCTGGCGATGAAACTTGGCCGCAAGGCTTCGGCGGGGCTTTATGCTTTCTGGATTGCCGGGGCGTTCGCTTTTGTGGGCGCGTGTGTTGCTCTGGGTCTGCTTCCGGTTTGGAGCCTGCTGATTCTGCTTTGTCTGCCTCAGGGGTTGTCGCATGTACGCTGCATGCTGATGAGCCGGTCCGACGGCGAGACCACGGCCATTGCGGGTCTCGATGAGCTGACGGCCAAGTTGCAGCTTCAGTTCAGTCTGTTGCTTGCGTTATCGTTTGTCATTGCGGGGGTGGTGTGAGTTGAAGCGTCCGGTTTTTGCTCTGGTTCTTACGCTGATTCTTTGGAGCGTCATGTTCATGCCGCTGACGGCTCCCTATGTTAATTTTTGGTGGATGATGACGGCATCGGCCGGAGTCCTTTCGGTTCTTGCGCTGAATTTTCGCCCCCGGTTGCTGAAGTGCCTGCGTTTCAACGTTGGAGATATTCTCCTCGGTGTAGGTATGGCCGCGGCGCTATGGGGTGTGTTTTGGGTTGGCGACAAGCTTTCGGTCCTGATGTTTGACTTCGCTCGCCCGCAGGTTGACATGATTTATGGGATGAAGGGCGGCGAGTCGCCCTGGCTGCTGACGGCGCTGATGTTTTTTCTTATCGGTCCGGCCGAGGAAATTTTTTGGCGCGGATACGTTCAGCACACTCTGTCGGAGCGATTGTCGGCCGACGGCGGCTTCGTTGTTGCGACGCTGTTCTATGCGTTGGTCCATGTCGGGTCATGCAATTTCATGCTCGTGATGGCCGCTGCGGTTGCCGGCGTTGTTTGGGGATTGTTTTATCGGCTTTTTCCTGACCGGATGACGCCGTTGGTGGTGTCGCACGCCTTGTGGGACGTCGCCGTGTTCATCTGGTTCCCGATATGAGGTCTCAGGCTTTGAGGTCGGCGAGGAGCAGGCGCGCGGCGGTTGCCGCGGCGTGGGTCGTGCCGAGTTTTTCGCGAATCAGGCGATAGCCTGCGAGCTGGGCTTCGTGGCCGCGATGGCCCGGGAGCACGTTAATCAGGTTGCGCAACACTTCGAGCGGCGTGCATTTATGGAGCAGCAGTTCGGGGACAACCTCTTGGCGGGCAACGAGGTTGGGGAGGCTGACGTAGGGAATTTTCAGCACACGCGACATGACGGCATAGAGGGCCCGCGAGCCGGTGTGGCGATAGCACACTACCTGCGGCACGGCGGCGAGGGCGGCCTCGAGCGAGGCGGTCCCCGAGGTGACGATTGCTGCGGTTGCGGCGTGCATCAGTTCGGTCGTGGCGTCGAAAATCACCGGGACGTCGGCCGAACGGTATGTTTCCGTGGCCACGCCCGGAGCTCCGGCGATAACGGCCTGATATTTTGAACGAAGCACACGTGCGGCCTCAAGCATAATCGGCATGTTGCGGCTGATTTCGCCTATGCGGCTGCCCGGAACGATTGCTATTATCGGCTTCGGGGAAAGGCCGTGGGCGCGTTTGAATTCGTCCGAATCCGGGGCGTCGGCGAGGCGCCGGTCAATCTCTTCGACTGATGGATTGCCGACGTAGATGCAGCGTTCATAGCCATGACGGCGGTAGAATTCGGGTTCGAAGGGGAAGATGCCGAAGACCATGCGGCAGAGTTCCGTGATCTTTGCCGTGCGGAATTCTTTCCATGCCCATACTTTGGGCGAGATATAGTAGTAGGTCGGAATGTCGAGGCGCCGGGCCTCGGCTGCAAGGCGCAGATTGAACGAGGGGTAGTCAATCAGAATGAGGGCGTCGGGGCCCGTGCGTTCGAGCAGAGTGGAGGCTACGCGCAGATTGCGGGTAACGTCGCCCAAATGGCGGGCAACGTCGACGAAGCCCATGTAGGCCATGTCGCGATAGTGAATTGCCGGGTTGCATCCTGCGGCGCGGGCCATCAAGTCGCCGCCGAGGAATACGAAGCGCGCCTCGGGGTCCTGAATTCGGAGCGCGCTGATAAGTTCTGATGCGTGTAGGTCACCGGAAGCCTCGCCGGCACAGAGCATGTAGGTCATAACTGCCGGGTTTTATGTATCATCAGCCTGCGTCCTCGCATGTCGATGACGAAGTCCTGGTCGAAAAGCTGCAGGGGGTTGACCGAGAATTCGTCGGTGTGGAGTGTGTCGCAGTAGACCACGTTACTGAAACGCATGCGGTTGCCGAAGCTGACGCGGCAACGCCGCTGGATATAGTAGCCGGTAATGGAGTCGATTTCAACGGCGCTGGTTGCGGAGAGCATGTTGGACTTGGGCTGGACCACCTCGATGTCGCGCATGTTGCCGCCCGTGTCGAGGAAGTAGTCGCGCGGAGCTTCGTCGTTGACTGCGAGGCGGATTGATGCGCGTCCGGCAGAGCCGACGTAGTTGCCCAACGGCGAGTCATGGACCGTTATGTCGCAGACGGTTGAGTAGCCTTCGGGCACATTTTTGTAAATGCTGATGATCCCTTCAGGCCAGAGGCGTTCAATCACGACGTTGCGCAGAAAGTCCATACCGAACACGTTGGGGTGATCATTACCGACGAGCAGGAGTTCGGCGTTGCGGATAATGAACATCGAGTCAGGAAGTTCGGGATTGGGTAGGGTGATGTCGATGGTAACTTTCCGGGTGAAGAGTCGGTAGTGGCCGTCGGCATCGGTGGTGTAGATGAGCGTGGGCGAATATTTCGGGGAAAAGCCCATTGAGTCAAGTCGTTCGACCGAGCGGCGGTTGATGAAAGAATGGCGTGAGCCGAGGTCGAAGTAGACAATGTTTCCGCTGACGGGATTTATTGACGTGGTCTGACCGGCCTTGAAGCGGCTTATGAGGTTACCGGAAATCTCTTGGAACTGCGGATTGGAATTGAGGTGGCCCAGCTGCCAGTTGTTGTAGGCATAGACGCCGCCAAGCACCATTGCCAAAAGCAGAAGCGAGATCCGGAGTGTTTTCTTGCGTGAGCCTGATTTTTTCATTGCGGGCACAAAGTTACGGAAAGAACCCAATGCCCGCAAATTATGTACACTTTTGCAACAAATATTTCACATGCCGGAGATTTAGTATTCGCTGAAGAACGTGGGGCTCAGGCAGATGCCCATTCTGATTTCGCTGTGAAACTCCTTGTAGGCGAGTAACCCCTCGCCGTAGCCGTTGTAATATTGTAGAAACAAATATTGGTTATCGCGCTCCCAAATGCGGAATTTGATGTCGAGTTGCATATTCCAGTTGAAAGGGTTCCAGCTGGCGCGCTTTATCAGCAGCATCGAGGCTCCGAGCCGGCGCTTGTTGTCCATGACTTGAAATCCCATCTGATAAATTCCGCAGTATTTCAGTATGTCGCGGTTGTTGCTGCCGTCGATAATGGGAATCCAGAACTTGGCGTAGACCATGATGTTGTTGTCAACGAGGATGTTGCCTCCGAAACTGATTCGGTTCCACGAGCGCGAGGCGTCGCCGTCGCGGCCGTTGCTCTCATGCTCGATCAGAAAGAATGCCTTGCCGATGTAGCGACCGGTGGTCGTTGAGAAGAACGGGCGCGCCAGACCGATGCCCGGGTTAAAGTTCAGGTCGGTCATGGGCAGGGAGTTCTGGAAAACGTTCCAAAAACACTTCTGGGTGTAGAAGAGATAGAGGTAGGTATGGAACGGGAGGGTTGACTTGGTCAGTTTCTGTTGTATGGAAATTTGGAACTTCACGTTGGAGTTTTCGTTCGTGGGCTTGTAGCCGAGAGCGGTGCCGAGAATAAAATAATTGTCTTTATAGAACGTGAAGTAGGGACCCTTGTCGTAGGCCATACGCAGGGAGTCGGCGTCGAACCGCGAAATAGAATCGTTGAACGACAATACCTGAGCAGTCGCCGTTCCGGTCCCCGCCAGCAGTAGTAATGTGATTATGAATAGCAGACGTCTCATATTTCACCGCAAAGTTACAAATAAATTATTTACTCCGGCGGGGATACGTTTGCCTATTTGGGGGGAAAATTCGTATTTTTTTCGTAGTAAATATTTTTTAACTTTGAGGTTACCTTAACAGTTACAGGATAGACTTGGCCCCGACAGGGGAGGTGTCGGGGCCAAGTTTGTTGCAGGGTTATTTTTATGTGAAGGCGTCGGGTTATTTCAGCCACTTGTCGAGCCAGCGGAAGAAAACGCGCTGCCAAAGTATGGCGTTCTGCGGTTTCAGAATCCAATGGTTCTCGTCGGGGAAGATTACCATTTCGGCCGGCACCCCGCGGAGCTTGGCGGCATTGAAGGCCATTTCTCCCTGGGATGACAGGATGCGGTAGTCATATTCGCCGTGAGTGATGAGAATGGGGGTGTCCCACTTGTCGACGAAGCGGTGGGGCGACATGGCGAACGTGCGCTGTGCCGTGGGGTTGGACTTGTTCCAGAAAGCACCGTAGGTGGGGTCCTCCGACGCGTGTACGGGGGCGTTGCGGTCGCCTCCGCCCATGTCCCAGTTGGCGAACCACATCTCTTCGGTTTCAAGATATTGCGACTCGATATTGAAGATGCCGGCGTGGGCAATCAGACAAGCGAAGCGGTGGTCATGGTTACCGGCCAGCCAATAAACGGAGAAGCCGCCGTAGCTTGCGCCGGTTGCGCCGATGTGTTTCTCGTCGAGCCAGGGTTCGGTTTTCACGTCGTCGACTGCGGCGAGATAGTCGCGCATGTTCTGGCCGGGATAGTCACCCGAAATCTGGGCGTTCCATTCCGTTCCGAAGCCGGGGAGGCCGCGGCGGTTGGGGGCGATGACAATGTAGCCGTTGGCGGCCATCAGGGCGAGGTTCCAGCGGTAGCTCCAGAACTGGCTGACAGCCTGCTGGGGACCACCCTGGCAGTAGAGCAGGCCGGGATATTTCTTTGTCGGGTCGAAATCATGGGGTTTGACAATCCATGTGAGCATCTCCTTGCCGTCGGTAGTCCTGACCATGCGGCGCTCAACCGTCGGCATTGTCAGTTGGGCGAAGATGTCGTCGTTGACCGCGGTCAGGGGTTTGGTTTTGAGGTTCTCGGCCAGGAAGATTTCGTTGGGGCGGAGCATTGAGTGGCGCATGGTGACCACGGCGTTGTCGCTCATCGGGCAGAGGCCGTCATAGTCAAACTCGCCCTGCGCAACCACGCTTACTGTGCCGTCAAGAGCCATGCTGAACACCGGGCGCACGCCGTCGCGGTAGGCGAGGAAGAAGAGGCCGTGTCCCGAGGGCTGCCAGGCGATGGCGTCGACCGTGTAGTCCCAGTCGGTTGTCAGGTCGCGCTTCTCGCCGGAGGTCATGTCCATCACCATGATGCGGTTCTTGTCGCTTTCATAGCCGTCGTGTTCCATGCTGAGCCAGGCAAGCTGCGAACCGTCGGGCGAGAATACGGGGTTGGTGTCGTAGCCATACATGCCCTCGGTGAGGTTGCGCGTAGAGCCGTCGGCGAGGTTATAGAGGAAGAGGTCGGAGTTGGTTGAGATGGCATACTCCATGCCGGTCTTTTTGCGGGAGGTGTAGACGAGGCTCTTGCTGTCGGGGCTCCAGGCAAATGACTCTATGCCGCCGAAAGGCTTGACGGGCGATTCAAAGGGTTCGTCGGCCATGATGTCGCGTACGTTGCCGATGCTCTTGCCGTCGAAATCGGCCAGGAAGGGGTGTGGAATCTCGGTCACCCATTCGTCCCAGTGCTTATACATCATGTCGTCGATGATGCGTGCGTTAGCCTTGGGCAGGTCGGGATAGACGTCTTGGGCGGTCTGTGAGTATTTGATGTTCTTAATCATGACTACGTTCTTTTCGTTGGGCGAGAATACGAAGCCGTTGACCCCCTTTTCTTCAGAGGTGAGCTGCGACCGGTTGGAGCCGTCGGCGTCCATGAGCCAGATCTGCGATTTTCCGTCGGCGTCGGGATAGAGGAATGCAATCTGCTTGCCGCCGGCGAGCCAAACGGCGTTGCCCTCGCTCTTGGCCGTGCGCGTCAGGCGTGCGTGGGGCTCGGCGGGATTGGTGAGGTCGGCGACGTAGAGGTCGGCGTTGGAGGTGTTTTGCTCGACGCTTTCGTAGCTGACTGAATAGAGGAGTTTCGACTTGTCGGGGCTGACAACCGGGGCGCTGACGCGGCCCAGTGCCTCGAGAGCCTCGATGGTGAAGACGCCGTCGGTCGACGTGAATTCGGGCTTGTCGACGATAGGGGCCTGCTCTTCTTTCGGCGAGGAGCATGCTGCCAGTGTTAGAGCTGCCACTGTAGACATCAGGATTTTCTTCATGTGGGGTTTGATTATTGATTGGATTATATGTTATTTCGGCAGGATTATGCGTTCGCCGAGGTAGCGTGCGAGCTCGGCGATGATTTTTCGGATTTCCTGGAGCTCGGCAAGGATTGCCGCGGCGTCGGCGCCGGGTTGGGCAAGGGTCGCCCTAAGCTCTTTTTCGCGCCACTGGAGGGTTGCGATTTTCACTCCGCAGACGGCGCGCGGGGCTTTTTGGGGCAGTTGTTCGCGCTCGGTCGGAAGGTGCACGTTCTTGGTGTGGATTTTGCTCAGCGTATATTTCTCGCCGGCAAAGGTCGTTGCCAGGCGGCGCACGTCGTCGTCGGGGTCGGCTCCGAGTGTCGACGTCAGGTAGCGTTCCATGGCTTCGGCCATGAACTCGGTGCGGGCGAACTCAATTTTCTTTTCGAGTTCCTGCTCTTTGATTTTTATGGCCTCAAGGGTCCCGGCGGCAAGAATTTCGTCGCGGGCGTCGTTGCGCATTGCCTGACACATTTCCTCGGCCCGTCGCTCCACTTCGGCGCGTTCCGCGGGCCAGTTCTGAGCGGCGGCCTGCACGGCGACGTAAACCTTTTCGATGTCGGGGTTGCAGAGGCGAATCTCGTCGCTGTCAAATTCGCTGCATACGTAGTCGAGGGCCGACACGTCGGCAACCTCGCCGTCGGCGTCGAGAGTCTGGGCAATGGTCTGCAGTCCGTAGCGCGCAAGCAGGCGCACGACCTCCATCTCAGTCGGGCGCATGTAGGCTGCGCGGTCGAGGCTTGCGCGCCCTGCCGGCCGGGTCGCCACAGTCGGGTCTTTGACCGTTTCTTCCGTGGGGAGGTCGGCGGGGTTGCGGGGCGTTGAGTTGCGCTTGTCGGCGGCCTCGTTCATGTATTTGGCAACCTGCAGGGTGATGACTTCGTCGTCGCTATCGAGCAGGCGGGCGCAGAGCTTGATGTATTCGCTGCGTTCGACACGGTCGGGAATCACGCTGATGCTCCGCGCAATGTTGTTGATGACTCCGGCGCGGCCAATGGGGTCGCCGTCGGCCAGCGAGTCGAGCAAGATCTTGGTCTTGAAGCGGATGAAGTCGGTTTCGTTCTCTTTCATGTACCGCTCGATTTCCTCGAGCGAGTGTGACTTGGCGAACGAATCGGGGTCATCGCCGTCGGGCAGCAACATGACCTTTATGTGCATCCCGTGGGCCAGTAGCATGTCGATTCCTCGCAGCGAGGCTTTGATGCCTGCGGGGTCTGAGTCGTAGATGACCGTGACGTTGTCCGTGAATCGGTGTATGAGCGCAATCTGCCCTTCGGTCAGCGATGTTCCCGATGAGGCCACGATGTTTTCCACTCCGCGCTGGCTCATGGAGATGACGTCCATGTAACCTTCGACGAGGATGCACTTGCCTTTTTTTATGATTTCGCGTTTGGCCTGATAGAGGCCGTAGAGTTCGTTACTCTTGTGGTAAATCAGACTCTCGGGCGAGTTGACGTATTTGGCAACCGTTTTGTCGGTCTTGAGCGTGCGGCCTCCGAAAGCAACGATTTTGCCGCTGACCGAAAAGACCGGAAACATCACTCGGCCGCGGAAACGGTCATAGAGGCTGCCGCGCTCGGTTCGCGAGCAGAGGCCGGCGTCAGTCAGGGTCTTTTCCGAGTAGCCTTTGGAGAGGGCTTCACGGCTGAGGGCATCACGTTGTTCGGGCGAGAAACCGAGGCGGAAGCGCTTGACAACGGCATCGCTCAGGCCGCGGTGGCGGAAGTAGCTCAGGCCGATGTTGCGACCTTCGTCGGTCTCGGTCAGCGTCCGTTCGAAAAATTGCAGGGCAAAGTCGTTGAGCGCCAACATGCTCTCGCGCTCGTTGGCCGCGGTGCGCTCTTCGGGCGTGAGCTCGTGCTCCTTGATTTCGATGTTATATTTGTTGGCGAGCCATTTCAGCGCCTCGACGTAGCTGAGCTGCTCGAGTTCCATGATGAAGCCTACGGGAGTGCCGCCCTTGCCGCACGAGAAGCACTTGCAGATGCCTCTTGATTTGGAAACGGAAAAAGACGGTGTCCGCTCGTTATGAAACGGGCATAGACCCATGTAGTTGGCGCCTGCGCGGCGCAACTTCACGAAGTCGCTGACAACGTCGACAATGTCGGCGGTGTCAAGAATTTTTCTTACTGTTTCCTGGTCTATGCGTGCCATGATGTATTGCGAAAAATGGTCCACAACAGGGTTGCCGCTATGATTGCCGCGATAGCCACGGGCGAGAAAAGCACCCGGCGCAGCCGCTCCATTTTCGGGCTTTCTGCCGCACAACAAAGGGCCGCCAGCGGCACGGCGACAAACACCGCGGGGTTGGCGTCTGCGGCCTCGGAGATGCGCCCATGGAGCAGGGCGTGGAGCGCTCGTGTAGACCCGCACCCGGGGCAGTCCAAGCCTGTCAGCACTTTGAATATGCAGCGCGGATAGGGAAATGCTCCCGATATCGGGTCAAACGCGTAGACAACAAGCATCACGGCGATGACCGCCGCGAGGCCCGTTATGAGCAAAACCATGCGTCGACTCATATCTTCCCTGCAAAGGTACAATAAAAAGCCGGATTTTTACACCGGCAAGATGAAAAAATGTCAAGACCTCCGTAACTTATTTATTTGTCTTTAGAAATCAATTCTTTCATTTTTCAGGCTTTTGCAGTTTATCAATTAATTGCTCTTTGGTTATGATGTATGCTTTGTGTGGATCAAACTCTATTTCGGGCCGTAATAGTGGGACGACATCAGTTAAGAATTCGTTATCCATCATCTTCTGATCCATGTTATTGATAAACTCCTTATATGAAGGAACGCGTTCAACGGCGAATCCCATATATCCCTTATAACATTCCAAGACTTTATCAATATTGAGATTGCCATTGGTTATTGCGGTATATAAATCGAAAAGGTCGCGACCCTTCTTTCGCTGATAAAGGGCACGCAACTTTGTGCCCGCCAATTCATCTAAATGGTAGGTGGTCAGAATAGCAGAGCCTGTAAACCAACTGTTTTCAACGTTGAAAGGCACTTGCATAAGTCCCATGACGCTGAAATGTTCAAAGCAATTTATCTCTACTTTAAGTTTAATCTGCTTTACCGGTGGGATTTCAGACTCAAAACCGAATAGCAACTTATTGCTATGTCGCTTTTGCTGAGTCGATCGATTGGGTAACCAATCAAGCACCTCACCAAGTCTTTTCATTATGGGTTTTATAGGCCCGGCGTTTATCTGCACGAGGTCAATATCTTCGCTATATCTTGGTTGTGGAGCCAAATACAGTTTATGGAGTGCTGTGCCGCCTCTAAACGCAAGGTTTTCGCGAAGAAAGTCATCTTGAAATATGCTTATCAAAGCCCGGCATATGATCAGGTCCTGCTCAACCATGTCAGGTTGTATCCACGGCACGACTGTGTTCCACTCATTTATATAAAGTTCGGGTATCATATGTCGTCTATTTCAAGTTTGTAGTTTTCAATTATTTTCCATCTGTTGTCGGAACTCATGTCGTCGCTGACATTTTGTTCGACCTTTAATGGTGTTCTTCTTGTTGTCTTATTCATCTGCAACATTAGTGAGTACAATGCGTCGGACTGGTTTGAAAACTCTAATAAATCGAGGATATATCCGAGCCTCTGTATTGTCGGCAGCTTAAAATATGTAAGAAGCGGCAGCTTATTATTATCCCATTCGGTTTGTTCAGAAAGTTCCGACAATATTTCTGCCGCACGACTTAGTCCTCCAACCTTATTATAATCGGCTACTAAGTCCAATGCCGTTAACTCCGGCCTCGACACCGTCACATATCCTGACTTGGTCTTCATTTTTGTCGTGAATTGTAACGGCAAATCTTGTCGTGTAAAAAATTCAATACGAGTCCCATTCTTTACTCCGGAACGTACTGAACGCCCGTTCATTGTTACTTGAAAGACCATTGACCTTTGATGTGATGCACCATTCAGCTCTGCTGCAGTTAATAGTGAAATGTAGTATTCACGATTTAGAAACTGCATTAACTTGTCAATGTAGAATATAGGAGGGACGAGACCGCGCAGTTTATACTCTGTTGGAATGATGACATAGAAATTCTGCCAAGGTGACATAATCATTCCATTATGCTCCAGGCGGTTCAGGTTTCTGCTGATGCTTGATTCTGATATTGAAAGACCTATGGATATCAAGTCAGCCTTCGAGAAGGAATAAAATCCTCGAAGCATTTTCGCATTTATCCACGACTGAATATTTGTGGCGTCGTACCGTTCTGTCATTGTTGATATGTTTTGCAGGCGGCGCGCATAATGAGACATTTTATGTCCGTTTTCGCGCTTTGGCTGCAAATTTAGCTATATTATTTCAAATCTCAAAATTGTCAATCAATTCTTTCGACCGGTTCTTGCTTCATGCATCGTCTATATCACAATAGCGGACTGATGCCCCACTGTCCGGCGTTGCGGCCATTGTCGGTAATTTAGGTCGGGTATTTTGTGTTAGTGGTTGATTGTGCATTGTGAGGGTGTTTCAGACCCCGGAAAAATTTTATGCGTTGACTTGTAAATTGAACCTAAAAGTTTCGTATTCTTCCAAGCTGATTGTGGTCTCAGGGTCAATAATTAAAACTTCATCGTAGGTTAGATTATACAGGTGGTAAGTAATCAAGTCGATTTGACGCAGATAGTTAATGTTATTGCTGCTGTCACCGGCCTTGAGGCTAAGTTCTGCTAATGTATTTTGCGTTTTTATATCAACAAGTGGGACCGGTAGATTATTTACTTCATAACCATTCACATTACTATTGGTGCTAAAACATCTAAAGAACCAATTGAGAACAGATGAATTCAGAATGGCCAAAAGAGCGTATAAGTTAATTTCTTCCGTGGGCAAAATATAATTACATGAGTTGGCCAAGTAGTAACCGCTTGGAATAACACACATTACCAGACGAGTTTTATCGTTGGCTCCGGTCATGCCTTGCATGGCAATACGATTAAGAAAGTGATGAGTGGATTTAGGTGATGTTCCAAAATCGTTGAGATATTTGGTTTCGTTTAGATATTCAATTTCCCCCTGACTCATGTTGAAAGTGTAGTTGAATTTCTGAATGGCTGCACCTTTTAGTATGGCCGGTCGGGTGTTATCATCCACAAAATAAGATTTGTGGAGGGTCATATTAAGTTCACCCTCAATACAATTCAATTCCAACTGCCTATGTTTAATTAACTTAATAACAGTGGGGATTTCATTCTTTCGTAAGCGAGGTATTATCATGGAATCCCGGTCAATAGATGAAATTTCCTCAAACGAGAAAGACGTCTGTATGCCTGATGATTTATCTTTGTCCTCCCATATATTAACCGGGAAATGATATGTCGGGAGTGCAGGTGTTTTACGCAAAAGTACAATACAGACGCTCATTTTTACCCCCTCGAAAACACGTTTTTTCCTGTTGTCTCTTTCGGGGAATGAATCAATTTTTAAAATGGTGGTTTCGTTGAGTACGAATTTTCTCAAATTTGCAGCTTGTAAATCACCCAAGAAGGAGTTTTGGAAAATAAATGAAAGTATGCCCTTCGGCTTTAAAAGTTTGCGCAGGCCATTGGCGAGAAACAGTTTATAGGCATTAAGTTTGCCTCCAAAGGCGATATCATATTCGGTGATATTACGGAGCTGCTTTATTTCTCCGACATGATTGTCTTGATATACGAAATATGGAGGATTGCCGATAATAAGGTCAAAGCCCTCAAAATTGCCTTTGTCATCTAAAATTTCCGGAAACTCAATGCGCCATTCAAAGGTGCCTGAAACCTGATGGCTCCGGATATATTTATCGTAAGTCGCTTTGGCTTTATCATACGCTTTCCGGGCTGATTTTATCCGACGGTTCAGTATTGATTTTTCTTTTCTTGACAAGTCTTCATCAAAAAGAGCCGATTGTGTCAAAAATTGATAATATCCGCGAGCTTTCTGAAATTCATCTATAATAGGATTCTTGCCGGTATAGGTGTCGTGTAATTTTGATTTGATAAGTGTTATTTTTTGCTCAATAGTATGTTTGTCAGCCTTCGATAATGAAGATTTATAATCCTTGACTAACTTTTTATATTCGTTTATGTGAGGAAAGTCCAATTTCCCGTTGAGGTTAAAGTAGCTGAGTAAAGAGTTACCGCATTTGATATTTATATCTATGTTCGGCAGGGTCTCTAATCGGGTGAAATTGCTTTCAGGTGTGTAATAGGCATTTTTCAACAGTTCAATCCACAGACGAAGCCGGCAAATATTTACTGAATTAGGGTTAATATCGACGCCAAACAAGCAGTTTTCAATGATTGCCTTTTTCTCGTTGAAAACAGTTTGTTGAACGCGACGGCTCTCCTCGTTGGCGGGGTTATATGACCAAAGTCCTCCATCGCAATCCAATATAATCAGTTCGTCGTTTTCAACAGTAAAAGTGTATTCGCTCTTTTTTAAGCGTTTACCATTGGCATCAATAAGGATCCCCAGTTCATATTTGACGCGGACAATTTCATTAAGTGCAGAAACGAGAAAATGACCGGAGCCGACTGCCGGGTCGCAGATGTGTATGGCGTTTATGATTTTATTGGCATCTTGGAGGCTCGGCAGGTCTTTATTGAGCAATTCATCATACGTTGCCAGTTGCCAATCATAATGTTCGTTGAACTTATCGACGACAGTCCTTGTAATTGCTTCGCGGCACATATATGAAGTTATAAAGCCCGGAGTAAATACCGAGCCATCTTTGTATCCATTTATTTTCTCAAATATTAAGCCGAGTACAGATGCATTGATGAGCGTTTTGGATTGTTCTTTAATTTCATTACTACCCTCGCTTGAAAAGTCGTAGGCATCCAAAAACTCAAACAGGTATTCGAGGAAAGGAAGGGCGTGACGCGAGTTGTATGTCTTATTCTTGCGAAGAATGCTTCGGGGAAATATGGGTAAACATTCTGTTTGGGAGAGGTTCGATATTCGAATTAAGTCTTGCTCACAACGGGAAATTTCAAACAGTGAACTGTTAAGATATGGCACCTGTGGAAATTGTTCTTTAACTGCATCGGACCGTTCTTCGACCGGAACTCCTAAAACCTGAAAAAAGAGTTTATTAAGTGTATCAAAGTCGTTAATGAGAGAATAATTTAGAAAACGGTATTTATTATCTCCTTTTTGATAGCTGATCAGTTGTGATTCAAGTAATTTCAGGAATAATATACGGTTAATCCACGTTATAATCAGCTGCATGGCTGCATTAAAGCAGCGGTCATTCTCTGTATCTCCCTTTATGTAACCGGGCAAGGTGCCCTCCGCTTTGATGATATTGATAGCGTTTTCAATAAGTGAAGCCGGTTGAGGATTGTCTGTTATTCGACCGATTAAGGTCTTATTATTTTCCTTGTATTCTGTGAGTCCGAGAATATATAGCAGTTCGTTATAGAAGTTCTTATCAAGAGAATTGCTGTCATTACCAAAAGGCAGTTTCAAAAGATGTATCGGGCTGAACAGACGATATAACTCAGTTAGTTTTCGAGAGTATTCATTGTGTTTAAGATCAGATTTATAATCTGCCAAGTCAAAATGAGTGAACTCAATAGCGTCTGCTGCTTCCCGGATATACTTTGGGGCAATTTCGTCGTAAAATATCTCAGTATTATCTTTGACTTTGCGTTTTTTATTAAAATCGCGGTATTCTTGGAGAAACTTTTTGTTTTCATAGAATAGTTTTTCTATTACTTTCGCGTCAAAAATAAAAAACTCTTTAAGGTTTGAGATAATAAGATATTTTATATCGTTGTTTCCACGTTCCCTTTCGTTAAAGTAGTAAAACAAAATTTGATGCATAGCCTTACGGTTAAGGTCTGTGCGAGTAACCATTTGACAGGCATTGGTGGTGGATTTGGTCTCAACAATAACGCCAAGCGGAGAATCGGGTGAATTATTTAATCGAATTGCTAAATCAATATTGTATTTGGCCGGACCTACTATATAATTGGAATAGAACGCCGATTTGAGAAAATCAGAGAAATAACCTTTCTGTATCTCCTCGTCCTGGCCGTCGTGTATATTTGCAATAAGCGTACGAAGTGCGGTAAGGAACTTCTGATAATCAGCAGACTTAATCGCTTGACGGCAATAAGCCTTGTTTAGTGCTTCTTTGGGCTTAAGAATTTTCATATTTGATTGGCAGAGTGAGAAGATGGTCAAATCTATTGTAGATTGCAAAGTTACAATAAAAACGCCGGATTAGAAAAGTTAAAAGTTAAAAATGAAATGGCTGCAGAGTCAAGTGGCAAGTGCAACAAAGTTAAGCAATTCTTTTGAAAAATTCT
>CAZKOF010000029.1:0-24619 GCA_964554335.1 uncultured Bacteroides sp. | reverse complement strand
CACCCAACGCTTGACCTTGAATTTGATTAACATTTTTTAAGAGACACTAGTGAGTTAAAATATTTGCACAGAAAAAATTTTTTTTTTAACTTTGCCGAAAACTTAACCTAAATTAAACCTAAATCCGATGACGTACTAACGTTCGTCTGAAGACCTCAAAAAACCAATTCACAACAACTTACCATGGATAAACTTCGAGTTATCTTGCTCCTGATGGTCGGATTTCTGCCCGCCTGGTTGTCCATGTCGGCCGAGCCTCAGGCGCCTGCCAACGGCTCCACAACCATTACCGGCGTGGTCAACGACAAAGAGGGCGAACCGATTATCGGCGCAACCGTCCGTGTAGACAATTCAAAGGCAGCAACCGCCACAGACATCGACGGCAATTTCATTCTCAGTGTAGCATCGCTTCCCGTAAACATCACCGTAACCACCATCGGTTACGAAACCAAAAAGATTAAAGTCACCTCAACCGCACCGGTGACCGTCACCCTGAGCGATAACTCTGAAATGCTCGACGAAGTAGTCGTTATCGGCTACGGTTCCGTGCGCAAAGCCGACCTTGCCGGCTCCGTATCGGTCGTTGACAGCAAAGCGTTCTCAGCCCAACCCATCACCACGGTCGGCGAAGCCCTTCAGGGCCGCGTTTCCGGCGTCAACGTTATCAGCGGCGGCGTTCCGGGCGTAGCTCCGAAAATCCGAATCCGCGGTGCAAACTCTATCAACAAGAGCAACGAGCCTCTCTATGTTGTCGACGGCCTCGTGCGCGAATCCGGCCTCGAGGGCATCAACCCCGAAGACATCGCCTCCATGCAGATTCTTAAAGACGCCTCCTCAACCGCAATCTACGGTTCCCGCGGCGCCAACGGCGTAGTCCTCATCAGCACCCGTCGCGGCAAAACCGGCTCCGCAGAAATCACCTTTGACGCCTCTATAGGTTGGAGCGAGGTTTACAACATGCCGAAAGTAATGTCAACACAAAAATATGCCGAGGCGCTGGTGAACGAATATCCGAATCGCTACTACGTTCCGGAATATAACGCTGCCGGCGAAGTCACCAACGCCGACATGGCCAACTTGCCTTTTGGCACAGCGCTGACCAACACCGAATACATCACTCCTTATCTCAACGGCACCGACCCCGGTGTTGACTGGCTCGACCTGCTCTTCCGCACCGGTATGACCCAAAACTACAAGTTAAGCTATACCAAAGGAAATGACCAAATTCAGACATACTTCTCCGCCAACTATATGAGGGACAAGGGTGTCATTGAGTTCTCGAGCTACGAGCGCTTTGCAGCCCGCGCAAACGTGCACGCCAAAGTTACCCGATGGTTGGAAACGACCGTTGATATCGATATGAGCCACGGCACAGGACATGGCGTCGGCGGCTTCGAAATGACCATAGGCCCGATTTGGGGTGCTTACACTTTCTCTCCGACCATGTCGCTCACCGACGAGAGCGGAGCCTACAATCTCGACCCGATCAACTCCGCTATGGCAAATTCGCCCTATAGCCTTATTACTGCCGACAACGAACGCCGCCGCGACATTCTTAACGGTCGCGTCGACCTTAAATTCAACATTTGCAAAGGTCTGACCTTTACGACGTCTAACGGTATAGACTACGCCAATAACTACAACTACGCATTCAACGATACCAAGCGTATTCCCGGCGGCACAAGCTCGATGAGCAACAGTAACACCAACCGCTGGCTCCTGCAGACGACCAACAACTTCACCTACATGAATAATTGGGAGAGCGGACACTCGCTGACCGCCACCGCCGTTTGGGAAGCAACCTCATCGACCACCCGCTCGATGAGCATCGGCGGTAAAGATTTGCTGACTGAAAGCGTTGGCTGGTGGAACGTAAATCTTGCCAACACCAAAACCGCCGGCAACAGCTACTCCAAATGGACCCTCATGTCGGCCGTTGCCCGTGTGATCTACTCGTGGAAAGACCGCTACATGTTTACCGGCACATTCCGTGCCGACGGCTCCTCACGCCTGAGCAACAACAAATGGGGATGCTTCCCCTCGGTTGCCGTTGCATGGACCGCAACCAACGAACCTTTCATGCAAAACGTGTCGCCCTCAACGCTCAGCAACCTTAAGGTGCGCGCAAGCTGGGGTATTATCGGCAATCAGGATATCTCGCCCTATCAGACAATGAGCTTGCTATCGAGCGCAGATGTTTACTATGGCACCAACACCGCCTATCCCGGCTATTGGTCTGACACCATGCCTACCCCCGATCTGAAATGGGAAAAAACCAATCAGGTAGACGTTGGCGTTGACCTCGGATTTATCAACGGTCGCATCGACGTAAACCTTGACTGGTACTATAAGCGCACTCAAGACGCCCTGCTGCTGACCACACCTCCGGCCTACCTCGGCGGTAAGCAATACTACGTTAATGCCGGCGAAGTCAGCAATACCGGTGTTGACCTTTCCGTTACCGCGGTTGCCGTTCAGACCCGAGATTGGACTTGGTCAACAACCCTGCAAGGTTCTTGGATGAAAAACCGGGTTGAAAAACTCACCGAGACCGACCCCATCATTTTCTACAATCCCGCAACGCAGATTTTTGATACTAACCCCATCATTGTTAAGGAAGGAGAATCCATCGGCTCATTCTACGGTTTCCGCTGGGCCGGCGTTGATGAAGAAGGCTATGACACCTATTACACCGCTGACAACGAACGCGTCCGCACACCAAGCGACGACGACCGCACCATCCTCGGCAAGGCGAGCCCTGACTTTATGCTCGGTTGGAACAACACGGTAACATGGAAAAACCTCAGCCTTAATGTCTTCTTCAACGGATCATTCGGTGCCGAACGACTTAACGTGCTCCGTTATGCCATGAACAGCTACGCCAACAACTCCAAATTCTACACTGCCGAGAACTGGATTGACGAAGTTCTGGCCGGCAACCTCACCGACCCCCGAGTAACTACCGGTAACGTTTACCACGGTGCTTCTTCGCAATGGATAGAAAAGGCTGACTATATGCGCCTTGAAAACTTGGCTCTCAGCTACGAGTTCAAGCGTTCAATGACCAAGTTCGCCGACATCCGCCTGCAACTCTCTGTACAGAACCTCTTCACCATCACCGGATATAAGGGAGTCAACCCCGCGAGCCTCACCTATGCCGACGCCGAATATCAGAAAGGCATTGACTTCGGCTCCGCTCCGGCAACCCGTTCTTACACTGTTGGCGTGCGCTTCGTGTTCTAACAAATTAATCGATCTATCAACATGAACAAGCTATATAAATACTGCGCGGCAGCTGCCGTGGCGCTCACCGCAACTTCCTGCGCAAACTTTCTTGAAGAAGATCCCAAAGGACAAATGGTTGTTGAAAACTTCTTTAAAAATGACAATGACTTAACGTTAGCGCTAAACGCTCTCTATAGTCAGGTAACTCAATCTCAGCGCCATTCAAATCCCTATATCGTTCAACTTCAGGGTGATGACATTACTATCAACACCATGACCAAAGAGGCCTATACCAGTGCAGACGCGTTTAAGGACCCCTCGGACGATAAGGGGGCAAACGACCTGTGGGAATTCCGCTATCAAGTTATTCAGGCTGCCAACACAATTATCGAGAACGCCGAGGACGCCACTGACGCGACCCAAGAGAAAATCAATATCGCACTTGGCAACGCACTTTATTGGCGCGCCTATAGCTATTTCGAACTCGTGCGCGTGTTCGGTCCGCTTCCTCTGAATCTGTATAATCTTCCCGACGACAACAAGACCCCGATGACCGGAGTTGAAGATATTTATAAACTGATTATGGAGGATCTTGAACGCGCCAACGACCTCAATCTCCCCGCAAGTTATCAGGGAATGGAATATGGATTCACCGAGAAGTGTAACTATTGGGTTACCTCAGCTGCCGTAAAGGCAACTCTCGCAGCCGTTTACATGAATCGCGGCGGATATCCTTTCTACAAGAATGGAGACTTCGGAACCGAATGGTATGGCAAAGCTGCCGAGCTGCTCAAGGAAGTTTATGATGGCGTGGAAACAACCAAGATCTACGAACTTGAACTTGAGCAAGACTACGGTCAGGTCTATAGCATCGGCAATAACTGGTCGGCCGAGCAACTCATTACCGTGGGCTATATGGATACCCCCGGCACTATGACTAATTTCACCTCGCAATTCTCAAAGTGTCAGACCCCCGGCCAATTTCAAAACGGTTGGATTGACTTCATGGGCGAATATAAATGGTGGGCAAATTATCCCGACGGACCCCGCAAAAACGCCGTCTACGAAGATGTAATCTATACCTCCATAAAGAATTCCGCAACTGATGCCTCCAATCCCGTTGTCTGCATAAGTTGGTGGGCTACCGAAGACCAGGCTCCCGTAGATGCTGCGCTTAAAAGCGCGCGCAATAGCATATACCACCCGACCTTTGCCTCTATGCAGGTAAATGCAGTCAGCACACAAGACCAGACAGTAGTTAAAGAACCCTACGATTGCCGCAAACCCGTTTATCAGGGTCAGTCCGTGCCTCAGAACCACCGTCTGATTCGCTACTCCGAAGTGCTCTGCTGGTTTGCCGAAGCAGCTGCCCGTTCAGGAAAGTATGTGACCGAAGCCAAGTCCGGCCTGCAAAAGGTTCTTGACCGTGCCTACGGAGCAGGCGTGAAGTCTGTAGAAGCGGACATGGCTGAACAGGCAGTACTTGAACACGGCTATGAAGTCACCGGATATCCCCTCGCTCTCGTAACCCGCCGAGCCGACCTCTTCCGACTTGATCGCCTCAAAGAGGTTTGGGAATATCGCCACGACGGACCGCAAAATACAGTCATTGTTAAACAAGGCACCCCGACTGTTTCATACAGGAAGTTAGACCGTACAAAATACGAGGAATACACCTATACTCTTGACTACGACCTTACTCGCGACGAGGATAACCCGATGGCAGATACATGGCGCGACTATGAATCAATCTACATGATTTATCCCAATAAGGAAGTAATCAAAAACTCCAACATCAAACGCGTAAGCGCTATGAACTGACCCCCGTCGGAGCGGGGATGTCAACGGCTTCCCCGCTCCGCAATCATACCCTGAAATTATTCACCAATCATTACTTAATAACTATCAAACAAAAAGTTTTATGAAAAAAGTTTTACTCGTTCTCTGCGCCGGCATAGCCATGTGCGCATCTGCCGAAGTTTTTGAACAGGGAATAGCCTACGCTTATCCTTTCGGCCCTGACTTCCACTACTTCGACAACAATGACGAAATCGCTGAGATGAACCTCAACTGGCCTACTCTTATGATGGAAGACGGTTGCTCTTTTGGCTCAGCAACTGAAGACCCCTACGGCACAATGGCCGTTTGGTTCAACAACGCAGATGCTCAACCCGTAACGGTTGCCGCTGCTGACGAACTTTGCCCCGTCGTAGCTGACCCTTGGAACGAAGGTGCATATGCTCTGAAAATGTACGCTACCGCTTGGTGGGGCTTCGGTAACTTCAATTTCGCGCTTCCCGCAGCCGATGAACTCTGCCGCGTGCGTGTAATTTTCCGTTGCGACACCGAAGGCGCAGACGATTCACGCAAGGATAACGCCAACGGTATCCTTGTTCGTATCACCGACCAGGACTTGTCAGGTGCTGCTGACGGCGTCCCCGGCCCCAACGCAAAAGTTGAAATCCCCGACATCTGGGCTAACCCTGAGAAATATCAGGTTGTAGACCTCTATGCTGACGGCCTCGACGGTAAAGTTTACGGTGCTCTCACTTTCATGCCCGGCGGTTTCTCCTGTGGTGCTAACCAGCCCACTTTCTACCTCGAAGAGGTATCTATCGTTCCCGCTAAGCTTCTCACAGGCGACACCCACAATGCCGGCGAAGCTATCGTAAGCGCAGTTGACGTTCGCCCCGACCTCGTAACCATCAGCGAAGAAAGCTCAATTAACGAAATCGCTGCTGCCTCGAAGGCTGCCGAAGGCATCTACGACCTCCAGGGCCGCAAGGTTGCCAAAGCTGCCCACGGCCTCTACATCATCAACGGCGTCAAGACCCTGGTGAAGTAAACAACCCTCCCCGCACATTCCCCGACCCGGACGGCCCCGCCGCCCGGGTCGCTTTTTCCCACCCCACCCCGCCGTGCTCCCGCAAGGTGCCCGGGAAAAGTGTCGCCGCTAACGCGGCTTTTGCGGGGCGAGGGACGCGGCCCATACTCCGGGCCGCGGGCGCTACGCGCCCCTTGCCCGGGGCTACATATGGTCAACGGCGCTACGCGCCTCCTCGCCGCTAACGCGGCCGAAGACACCCGCCGCGGGAAAAGGAAAGCCGCAATAGCGGCAAAGAGGCGCTAACGCGGCAATCAAACCACCCACCGCCAAGCCGCGATAGTGGCAAGGAGGCGCATAGCGCCGACAACCATAGATAGCCTGCCGCAAGGAGCGCGTCAGCGCCCGCAGCCGCAGGTTCTTCCGCCCGCGCCACCTCCCCCATAAGCCGCGTAGCGGCGACACTTCCTTACAAAATTTTAGGTTATAATTTGCGCAAGAAGGTTTTTCAGCGTACTTTTGCACTAAACTAACTTTATAGGATTATGGCAAATACGTATCTGAGTTTGTACGTACACTTGGTTTTTGCGGTCAAGGAGCGTGAGGGCGGTCTGATTGCCGTGTACCGTCCGCGAATCTATGAATATTTGAAGCAAACTGCCCGCAACCTGGGGCAATTTCCTATAGCCGTCGGTGGCACCGACAACCATCTGCACATGCTTCTCGGCTACAAGCCGACGGTGTTGCTTGCAGACCTCGTTCGGGAGCTAAAAACGTCGTCGACAAAGTTCATCAACAACGACCTGGTGTTGAGCCGCAGATTTGAGTGGCAGAGGGGATATGGTGCGTTCAGCCATTCATATCGCGACATTGAGGCCGTGAAGAATTACATCATGAATCAGACGGAACATCACAACGATGAGAGCTTCGCCACGGAATTACGCCGCATGCTTGACCGCAGCGGAATTGCCTACGACGAAAGGTATCTCTTGGAGGACGTATAGTCTCGCCGCTGACGCGGCTTAAGGAGGGATAGCCTAACCACGGGCGGCAACCGCCCACGCGGTTTTTGCCCGTGGCTACATATGGTCAACGGCGCTAACGCGCCTCCCTCGCCGCTAACGCGGCAATCAAACCACCCACCGCCAAGCCGCGATAGCGGCAAGGAGGCGCATAGCGCCGACAACCATATATAGCCTGCCGCAAGGAGCGCGTCAGCGCCCGCAGCCGCAGGTTCCCCGCGCAGCCATTCCACTCCCCCATCTTAAGCCGCGTAGCGGCGATACAAATGTCGCCCGCTCTATGTCGGCGGGAGGGGGCGGGCGGTGCCGGGGAAGGTCGGGGGGAGGGGTTTGAGGCGGCGCGGAGGATGCTGACGGCGGGCGTAGGCGGCGATGGCGCGTGTCATGACGAGGTCGTCGTGGCAGCCCGGGGCGGCTTCGGTCTTGTCGCCGCGGCGAATGTAGCTCGCCATCTCTTCGACAGCCATGCCGGAGCGCTCGACGAGGACGCCGTCGCGAAGGGCGTAGATAAGCTCGTTGATTGCCGAGGTCTTGGTGTTGGCGTTGGTGTGGAAGCCATAGCGCAGCTCCATCGTGCCGGTTGCACGGTCGAGGCTGCGGCGACGGTAAAGGTTGGGGTAGCCGCTGGCGCCGACACGCTCCAGGGCGTCGGCGCCGCGGGTTTCGAGGGTGTTGCTTTCGAAGACCACGAGGGCTTTGTGGTAGAGGCGCCCGAGGACGAGGGTCGTGTCGCAGAGGCGGTCAATGTCTATGTGGCCGCGCCATTGGGCCACGAGCTCCATGCGGTCGGCGTCGCGGCAGTCAAAGACGGCAATGACGCTCCAGTCGGCACCCTCCCAGTTGCCGCCGACGTCGACGGCAATGATGTAGCCGGGGCGGGATGTCATCTCCGCGGGCGGACATGGCCGCTGCCACATCTGCAGGCGTCCGGCGGGAGTGCCGACGAGTTCGCCCGACGGGAGGGCAACCTCGAAGGTCTCGAAACGGGTTGACACCAAACGGCGCTGCTCGTCGAGCCGGGCGGGGCTGAAAACGGCGAGCTGAGCGTTATTGAACGCCTCGGAGGGGGAGGCGGGATATTCGCGCATCATCTGCACGTGTGACGCTCCCTCGGCGCGGTGACTGTGATACCACATTATCTGCTCGAGGGTCAGCCCGTGGGTTGACCAAAGGTCGCGCTCATAGTCGTCGAAGCGGTTCCACGCCTCGCGCGGGGAGATATATAGCTCCTCGCGGTTATATTCAACCTCGAACCATCCGGCAAAAACGGCCTCCTTGTCTGACTTGCCGTCGACGGCGCGACACCATTCGTGGTAGAAAAAGTCGCCGGGGCCGTTGGCGGTGCTCTCCATGATTACGAGACTCTCGGGAATGCGCGGAATGCCCGCGCAGACCGAACGCACCAGCTGCTGAGGGTCGCGGCGCGACGACGAGGGCCAAAAAGCCACCTCGCTGAGGTGGGCCATGGTATAGTCGGCGCCACGGGCCGCGTCGGGGTTCTGGGCCGACACGATGGTGACGCGCGACGCCCCGGGCTGAATAACCTTGACGGAGCCGAGCCCCTGATAGCGCCTGACCGAAACCTCGCCCAACTCCTTCGGGAAGTTGAGCTCCAGGTCGGAGTAGAAGCCGGAGAGCACGGTTGCGGTCTGCTTCGTGTGGGCGCAGACGAGGGAGTGCCAGTTTTCATGGCGCACGGTCTGGAGCCACATCATATAGTAACACACCAGTGTTGAACATCCCCACTGGCGCGATTTCAACACAATCACGCGCATCGGCCGGCCCGCGCGGCGCTGGCGCTCGAGCACTTCAACAACCTTTCGCTGGGCGCCGTTAAGCCGGAAAGGCTCATAGGTGCCGAGGGTTTTGTGTTTGATTTTGGCGCAGCGCAGGGCCCAGTAGGCAAAGTCCTCGCTGAGGCGTTCAGCCTCGCTCTCGCCGGGGCGGAGCGCGGGCACGGCGGGTTCGGCGGCAATCTGCGCAGCCCGTCGCCGCGCGTTCTCCCCGATCATGCTGTCGTTCCATTCCATGCCCGCAAAATTACGCCCGCGCCTCTCCTCCGGGCCATAGAAATGACCTTCGATGAGGATTTTGTTTGGGGGTGTTAAACAAAAGTGGTAAATTTGTGGTTTAGAAATTGAACCGACTGTTTGTTTATGGAAGAGAAGGATGATGCAAAAGCCACAGTGCGCCGCCCACGGCGCCGCTTCCGCCCGCTGCGATGGATGGGGTGGTTGATTGCGGGCATTATTCTCCTGGTTGTTGCAGCGGTCGGTTCGCTATATATTCCAGGGGTGCTTAACCTGGTGGCATCGCGCGTGTTGCCCTCGGTTGAGAAGAGCTCGGGAATGCACATCGAGGTTGAGGACCTCAGCCTGCGCTGGCCCATGCGCCTGACGTTGGAGCGCGCCCTGGTCATTGACATGACCGCCGGGGGCGACACGATGGTTTCCGCCCGCGAGGCCTCGGTCAGCGTCAATCCGCTCGCACTGCTGGGCGGGCGTCTGGGCATCTCGAATGCCGAAATCCGCAACGGCTTCTACCGGATGGGCGGGGCCGACTCGCTCTATATCGCCGTCAACGTCGATTCGATCGGCGCGGCAGCCTCGCTCGCGCTGAATTTCAGCGACATCGACGTCGACCACGCCGACCTCAACGGCGCGCGGGTGCTCCTGCTCATGGGTCCCGACACTACCTCTACGCCCAAAGACACGATAGCGACGGCCCCGCTGACAATCTCGGCGGGCCCAATCACGATGTGCAACGTTGACTACCGCATGTCGATGGCGCTGACCAACGACACCATCGCCGCGCGGGTAGGCTCGGCACGCCTGAGCGGCGGCAAGCTGCTGGTTGCCGACACGATCGACATCGTGTCCGGAGAGCTGACCCTCGCCGTCGACTCCGCGCTCTACGGCCAACGCGGCGCCCGCCCTGCGGCAGGCCTCGACCTCGAGTGGCTGACGCTCCGCGAGGCCTCGGCCCGCGTCGACTCCTTCCGGATGCACGGCACGTCGCTGAACGTTCCGCTACGCAGCCTGCGCGTCGGCGAGGTCGCCGGCATGCCTCTGCAGGGAAGCGGACTGTTTGAAATGACCGACTCGGCAATGACGGCGAGCAACTTCCGCGTGCTGCTCAACAAGCGCTCGGAACTGCTGCTGAGCGCCGAAATGGGCCTCGGCAACCCGGCAACGGCGCCGCTGAGGGTCGACGCCTCGGCCGACGTCTACACCGCCGCAGTCATCAAAGCGCTCCCGGCCTACGCCCCGCTGCTCGCCACGCTGCCGACCGACCGCCCCCTGGCGCTCCGCGCCGTGGCCTCCGGAAGCATGGCGTCACTGAAAATCGACACTCTCTTCGCCGCGATAGACGGCATCTTCTTTCTCCGCGGCAGCGGCACGGCGCGCAACCTCACCGACCCGAAGGCCCTGAACCTCGACGTCGCCGTCGACGGCCGCCTGGCCAACTCCTCCCCGCTGCGCCCGCTGCTGCCCAAAGGCGTCAACGTGCCCCCGCTGCGCCTCAACGGCCGGGCCACGGTACGCGGCAACAACTACACGGCCAATCTCACGGCATCGACGACCTCGGGGCGTCTGGCTCTGGACGCCCGCATGGCAGGCACGGCGCCGGACTATGGCGTTGACCTGTGCGTCGACTCATTCCCGGTTGCGGCCTTCATGCCCGACCTCGGCATCGGCGCCGTCAGCGGCACGGTCAACGCCACGGGACTCTACTTCAACCCGCTGACGCGCGGCGCCCGCATCAACGCCAACGTTGACCTGCGCTCGCTCGAGATGCGCGGACGCCGCATCGGCGGCGTGGCTCTGCAGGCAACCCTCGCCGACGGCGACCTCGCCGCCCGGCTCAACTCATCGGCCCCGGCCGCTGACCTCAGCCTCGGGTTGAACGGACGCCTCGAGCCGAAGAGCGTCAGCTGGGATATCGACGGCAACATCCGCAACCTCGACCTCCGGGCCCTCGGGCTGACCGACTCGGTCATGGGCGGGAGTATGTTGCTGCAATCCACCGGCTTCGCCACGCTGACCTTCGACACCCTCCGGGCCGACGCGACGCTGCGCAGCGCCGACGTACGCTTCAACTCCTCGGCGCTGAAGCTCGACTCGCTGAACCTCACGGCAGATGCCGGGCGCCACACCGTCATCGGCATGGGCAACAGGACCCTGCGCGCCGACTTCCGTGCCGACACGACGCTCATGGCCCTGGGCGGCAGCTTCGCGGCTGCCGCAGAGGCCGCCGACAACATGATTGCGCAGCGCTACTTCCGCGCCGACAGCCTCGTTGCACTCCTGCCCCCGCTGACCCTCGAGGCCAAAGCGCTGCCGGGCAACGCTATAGCCGAATTTCTCGCTCCCTCGGGCATATCATTCCGGAACCTCGAACTGACGGCACGCACCGACACCGCGCTGCGCGCCCGCGCCGAAATTCTCGGGGTCACCTCGGGCGAAAACATACGCATCGATACCCTGACCGCCGACCTGCACAACCGCGGCGAGGCCCTGCTGCTCGACATTGACATGAACAACCGCCCCGGCACGCTCGACGAGTTCGCCAACGTCTGCCTCAAAGGCCATATCGACGGCAATGAGGGCAAATTCTTCCTCAACCAGCGCAACATGCAGGGCGCAACGGGCTATAGCCTCGGCCTGCTGGCAACCGTAGGCGACTCAATCATCGGCATCCGCCTGACCCCGACCGAGCCGACCATCGCCTACAAGCAATGGACCGTCAACGACGACAACTACCTGGCCCTGAACCCCTACACTCTTCACCTCCACGCCAATATCGACGCCCGCGGCGCCGGCTCGCGCATTCAGATTCTGACATCGAACCACGTCGACAACGATACCGTCGGCGCCCCCAACGAACTGACCGTCAAAGTCAGCGACATCCACATCCAGGACTGGCTCCGGATTAACCCCTTCGCCCCGCCGATTGCCGGCGACGTCAACGCCGACCTGACCGTCAACTATTCGACAAAGAGCGTCAACGGATATGGCACCATAGGGCTTCAGAAACTCACCTACGGCCGCCGGCCCGTCGGCGACTTCAACCTCGACCTCGACGTCAGCACCGACTTCGGCGGCGCAATCTGGGCCAACGCCTCGCTCGATGTCAACGGTCGCACCGCGATTATCGCCTCCGGCGCGCTCAACGACTCGACGCGGCGCTCGCCCCTGGACCTGAACCTGAAGCTGAGCCGCTTCCCGCTCGACGTTGCCAACCCCTTCCTGCCCGGCGAATATGCCGCCTTGTCCGGCACCCTCAACGGCAGCATGGACATCGGAGGCACATTCAAGCAGATGACCCTCAACGGCGCCGTGAACTTTGCCGACACCCGGGTAGACGTCGGCATGATGGGCTCCTCATTCCGCCTCGACACGACCGACATCGCCGTCGACTCCGGCCTCGTGCGCTTCAACAACTTCGCAATCTTCGGCAGCAACGACAACCCCCTGAAAATCAACGGCACGGTTAACGTCAGGAACTTCGCCTCGCCGAGCCTCGACCTAAACTTGACGGCCGACAACATGCAGTTTCTCAACTCCAAGAAGGCGCACGGCGTGAACCTCTACGGCCGCGGATTCCTCGACCTCGACGCCTCGGTTGCCGGGACGATGAACTTCATGCGCGTCAACGCAGACCTGGCTATTCTCCCGCAGACCAACCTGACCTATCAGGTAACCGACGCCAAAGCCGTTGTCGGCCTCGAGCCCGACAACGACGTCGTCAAGTTCGTCAACTTCGCCGACACAGCCCGGATAGCCCTGGCCGACACCGTGGCCTCGAGCGCCATGCAGATGATTCTCGACGCCAACGTCGACATTCGCCAGGGCGCACAATTCACCGTCGACCTCTCGAGCGACGGCCAGAACCGCGCCAACATCAAACCCCAGGGCAACCTCAACTACACGATGAGCCCCGCGCAGCCCGACGGACGCCTGACCGGACGCCTGATAATCGACGGCGGCTTCTTCCGCTACTCGCTGCCCGTCATCTCGCAGAAACTCTTCACGTTCACCCCGGGCAGCTACGTCGCCTTCAACGGCCCGGTACTCAACCCGACGCTCCACATCAGCGCCTCGGATCAGGTGAAAGCCAACGTGACCCGCTCGGGCGAGAACTCCCGCCTGATGAACTTCGATGTGACCCTCTCGGCAACCGGCACGCCCGAACACATGGACGTCAGCTTCGGCCTCTCGACCAACGACGACATCTCGGTCCAGAACGAGCTCCAGTCCATGAGCCCGACACAACGCGCCAACAAAGCCATGAACCTGCTGCTCTACGGCCTCTACTCCAGCGGCGAAACCTCGGCAACGGCCAATCTCGCGGGCAACGCCCTCTACGGCTTCCTGTCGTCGCAGCTCAACAAGTGGGCCGCCAGCACCATCAAAGGCGTCGACGTCAGCTTCGGCTTCGACCAATATGACAACACGCGCAACGGCGCGACCTCAACCGCAACGCAATATAGCTATAAAGTCAGCAAAACCCTCTTCAACGACCGTTTCAAGATTAGCGTCGGCGGAAACTACTCGACCGACTCCGAAGAGGCCGAAATTGCCGAAACCCTCATCTCCGACGTTTCGTTCGAATACATGCTGAACCAGTCGGGCTCGATGTATGTGCGCCTCTTCCGCCACACCGGCTACGAAAGCATCCTCGAGGGCGAAGTGACCCAGACCGGCGTCGGTTTCGTGGTCAAGCGCCGCATCAACCGCGTGGCCGACATCTTTAACTTCATAAAAGCCGCCAAGCAATGACCAGGAATGCCGCCTATATATTCTTAACGCTCCTGCTGCTCAGCAGCTGCTCCACGACCTCGCGCCTGGCTCCCGACGAGGAGCTCTATAACGGCGTCAAGAAGCTGACGGTCACCGGCGTAGAGGGCGAGAAAGTGCCCCCGAGCCTGAAGTCGGAGATTTCAGAGGCCGTAAGCGTCAAGCCCAACAACCCCTACCCGATGACCAACATCCGCACGCCTTTCCCCATCGGGCTCTGGATCTGGAACCACTGGAGCGGCTACGAAAAGGGCTTCAAGCACTGGGTCTACGAAAAGTTCGCCTCCGAGCCGGTGCTCATCAACGAGGTGCGCCCCGACCTGCGCGTCAAGATGATTGACCGCATTCTCGACAACAACGGCTTTTTCCGAGGCACGGCCACATATTCGACAAGCCATAAGCGCAACCCGCGCATAACCTCGGTCAGCTACGACGTCACGACCGGCCCGGCCTACCTGCTCGACACCATTGAACTGCTCCCCGACACGTGTGGCCTCACCCACCTCATCGACTCCCTCGCCTCGCACCATAGCTACCTGCGCCCCGGAGTGCGCTTCTCGGTCGACTCGCTCAAGAACGTGCGCACGTCCATAGCGACCTCGCTGCGCAACCGCGGCTACTACTTCTTCAACCCCGAATATATCGAGTATCTGGCCGACACGGTCAACCGCGCCCCAACACGCATTGCCCTGCGCATGACCCTGGCGTCGAACACCCCGCAGCTGATGCTCAAACAATATAAGGTCGGCAAAGTCAAGATGATTCTGCGCCGCAACGACGGCACCGGCACGCCCGACACCATCCGCACCTCGCGGGCAACCCTGGTGCAGTACATGCCATCGCGTTTCCGCCGCAAGCTCGTCGACGAGTGCATAACCCTCCGGCCCGGCCGCAACCTCCGCGTCAACGCCCTCAATAACACTCAGACGCGCCTCAGCCGCCTGGGAATCTTCTCCAATATCGACATCAACATCGTGCCCCCCGACTCCGCTGCCTGGGCACGGGGCGACGACAGCCTCGACGTGGTGATCGACTGCACCCTCGACCGACCCCTCGAAGCAACCATCGAGGCCAACGTCTCCTCGAAGTCAAATAGCTACCTCGGCCCGGGGCTGATGCTCGGACTGACCCAGAATAACCTCTTCGGCGGCGGCGAGCAGCTCAACCTGACCCTCACCGGCAGCTACGAATGGCAAACCGGCAAGGACCGCTCCAGCATCTTCAACTCCTATGAGGCCGGCCTGCAGGCATCGCTGGCGTTTCCGCGCCTGCTCGCCCCGAAGTTCATTCCGCGCCTGCGCCGCGAGCTGAGCTGGACGCGCATAACCCTCAACGCCGACATGCTCAACCGCCCGCACTACTTCAGCATGGCGCAATTCAACGCCTCGTTCGGCTACGACTGGTCGCCCTCGCGCTACTCATCGAGCACCCTGACCCTGCTGAAGCTGACCTACAACAACCTGATGCACACAACCGCCGAGTTCGACTCGCTGATGACGGCAAACCGCGCCGTGGCCCTGAGCTTCCGCAGCCAGTTCCTGCCACAGATAATGTACACCTATAGCTACGACCGCGTGTTCCACAACATGAACCAGCTCAGTTGGAGCGCAACGGTTCAGGAGGCCGGCGGAATTTTCTGCGGAATCTGGCGCGCCTGCGGCGTGAAAGGCGAAAAGGAGCTTTTCGGCATTCCAATCTCGCAGTTCTTCAAAGTCAGCGGCCAGATTGTCTACGGCCGCAAGCTCAGCTACTCTCACGACTTCTGGCTCGTCATGCGCGCCGCAACGGGCATTGCCCACGCCTACGGCAACTCAAGCGAGGTCCCCTATAGCGAACAGTTCTGGGTTGGCGGCGCAAACTCCGTTCGCGCCTTCACCGTGCGCTCGCTCGGTCCCGGCAGCTATCGCCCCGAAAAGGGCGTCAGTGGCGACTATTTCGACCAGACAGGCACGTTTAAATTCGAGGCCAACGCCGAACTGCGCTTCCCGATAATCGGGCCGCTCCACGGCGCCGTGTTCCTCGATGCCGGCAACGTATGGATTCTCAAAAACGACCCCCAGCGCCCCGGCGGCAAGCTCGAGGCCCGCAACTTCCTGCGCGAACTGGCTCTGGGCACGGGCGTCGGCCTGCGAGTCGATATCGGCATGCTCGTCATCCGCGGCGACCTCGGCATAGGCATCCATGCCCCCTACTCCACCGGCAAATCCGGCTACTACAACATGACCTCCTTCAAGAACTCCCTGGCCTTCCACCTGGCCATCGGCTACCCCTTCTGACCAAGCCAACCGCCCGAAAGTCGCAGAGATGCTTGGCCGCGATAGCGGCAAATGAGGCGCAGAGCGCCGACAACCATATATAGCCTGCCGCAAGGAGCGCGTCAGCGGCGACACAAAGGCCCGGAAGTTTCGCCGCTCACGCGGCTTTGAGGGGAGTGGGGGGGGGGGAGCGGCGCGTTAACCACGGGCAGCAACCGCTAACGCGGTCTTTGCCCGTGGCTATATATGGTCATCGGCGCTAAAGCGCCTTCCTGCCGCTATCGCGGCGACCAATCTTGCGACCTCGGCCTCGCTTTTAGCGGCTATAATAGCGGCGGAGGGTGAGGAGGGCGGTTGCGAGCTCTACCCGCGGATTGCGGAACGAGGCAACATAGCGATGATTGGCCTCGAGAATCTCGCGGGCCTCGGCCGGACGGCTCAGATAGTAGTCCATGCGGTCGAGCAGGTCGGCATAGTCGGCGCGCACGTCAACATAGTTCTCGCCGGGGCGCAGAGTCCCCTCCATGAACCAGCTCTCCATTGTCGGCGCCGGCATCACCGGCAGAGAATTGGAGCTCATGACCCATTTAAGGTTCGTGGCCACGTCGTTGCCCTCGATGCAGGCAATGAACTTGTAGGCCAACTGCTCGTCGACGCTCATGCGCGGACGCAGCCACAGGTCTGGCCGCCCGCCCTCGACGTTGACCTGCCCCAGGTCGGTGCGCTCATGGCCGAACCAGGTCGCCATAAATACTACGCGCTCGGCCCGATGGACCTCATTGCGCGAAACTATCTCGGGGCGCTTGGCGTCCCAGCTCAAAGGATCATGGTCAACAAAGCGGAAATGGCGCACGGCGTTGAGCGGCAAAAGCGTTGAATTCACCGACCCGAGAGGACGCGCCTTTATGAGCGTCGGGCGCTCGGTGTCGCCATAGACGTCGCCAAACTGATAATTGAAGCGCGCATCGGCCGGAAAGTAATTGAGCAACCGGCGCAGGGGAAAGAAGTAGCCCGCATGGCGGGGCTTGCGCCGAGGGAGTCGAAAGTCTGCGTTGACTGTCACGGCCGGTTCGGAACCCAAAGGCCGGCGGCAATAATATTCGGCACGCTCCTCGGCGCGCCTCAGCTCCTCGGCCGACAACGCGCCGAGCACCCGATCAACCGAATAGAGCCCTCGCGGGGCCACGCAATGAGCGAACCCGGCAACATTAAACAAAACCTTGTTTGCCTTTGTTAAACCCATGAGCGCAAAGTTACGAAGATTTTGCGATACAGTAAAATTTGCGTAACTTTGCGCACGTATATATGATAACTATGGCATCCAACGAACTTGATTGGGGCAAATTGCCCTTTGGCTACGTCCCCACCGACATCAACGTACGCTCGACGTTCCGCAACGGCGTCTGGGGCCCTATCGAAGAGACCTCATCAGAGTATATCAACTTGCATATGGCCGCAACCGCTCTCCACTACGGCCAGGAGATTTTTGAAGGACTGAAAGCTTTCCGCGGAAAGGACGGGAAGATTCGCATCTTCCGCCTGCATGATAATGCCCGCCGCATCATCTCGTCGGCAAAGGGCCTGCTGATGGAGCCCGTGCCCGAAGATCTCTTCTGCGAGATGTGTATCCGCGCCGTCAAGGCCAACGAACGCTTCGTACCCCCCTACGGCTCGAGCGCCTCGCTCTATATCCGCCCCCTCGAAATCGGCATTACCCCTCAGGTCGGCGTGCGCCGCGCAACGGACTATACGTTCATCGTATTCGTCTCTCCCGTGGGCCCCTACTTCAAAGAAGGCTTCAAGCCGACAAACATCTGCATCATGCGCGAATATGACCGCGTGGCTCCCAAAGGCACCGGCCGCTGGAAAGTCGGAGGCAACTATGCCGCCTCGATTGCCGCCGGCGACCGCGCCCACTCGATGGGCTATAGCGCCGTTCTCTATCTCGACCCCAAAGAGAAGAAATATCTCGACGAGTGCGGACCCGCAAACTTCTTCGCCATTAAAGACGGCGTCTATATCACCCCGGCCTCGGAGTCCATACTTCCGTCGATTACCAACCGCAGCCTCATGCAGCTCGCGCGCGACATGGGCATGAAGGTCGAGGAGCGCCACATTACCGTTGACGAACTCAACGACGTCAGCGAGGCGGCAGCCTGCGGCACGGCAGCCGTTGCCAGCCCCGTAGGCGAAGTCCACGACCTCGACACGGGCATCCACTATGTCATTGCACGCGACCACAAGCCCGGCCCCGTGGTCACCGCCCTCTATAACCGCCTGCGTGCAATCCAGGACGGCGAGGAGGAGGACATCCACGGCTGGAACACGATTCTCGACTGATGTTTGACTACCAAGAAGTGATTGACCGACATTATCCCGAGGGCACGCGCCTTCGGGATATTTACATGCGCCATAGCCGCGACGTCGCCGACCTGGCCGAGGAGCTGCGCGCGCGGTTTCATCCCGGGCTCGACGCCGACGAGGTGCGCGCCGCCGCGATGCTCCACGATATCGGCATCTTCCTGACCGACGCGCCGGGAATTGAATGCCGCGGCAGCGAGCCGTATATCAACCACGGGCCGTTGGGCGCCGCCCTGCTACGCCGCGAGGGCGCACCGGAATGGCTGGCCCGCGTTGCCGAACGCCACACCGGCGCAGGCATCGGCGACATGATTCCCGAAACGCCGCTGGAGAAGCTCGTTTGCTACGCCGACAAGTTCTACTCCAAATCGGGCACGATGCAACGCAAGAGCCTTGACGCCGTCGAGCGCTCAATGGCGCGCTTCGGCGAGGCCAATCTCGCGGCCTTCCGCCGCCTGCGGAAGTTCGTGGTCAGGGAAGATTGATCAGCGGTTTGATCAGCGGACGCACTTTCACCTCGCCGGGCGAGAGAACGCGCAGCGCCCGCGGATGGCAGCGCACAACCAGGCGCGTGCCCATGCTCGCGGGGTCGCCGTCGATGTGCACCGGGCCGGGCGCACGGCGGTTGATGACCAGGCGGTCGGTACGGAATGTGTGAACCCGCGGACCCTCGCGGATTGCGCCGAGCATCATGTCGATGCCGTTCAGCGCCTGGCGAAGAAGCGTCCCGGAGTGGAACACCGTGACGTCCATCAGGCCGTCCTTGACGCTTGCCATCGGCGCGATGTAGGCGTTGTTGCCATATTGCGAGGCATTACAGCAGGCAATCAGAAACGCCCGTTCGGTCAGCGTCTCGTTGTCGCAACTGATTGTATATTCCTCGGGTTTGAAGTGCAGGATCTCCTCAACGGCCGAACGGACATAGTTGATGAGTCCGCGGTTGCCCGGCCGCGAGGCAAAGCGGTCGCTGACGGCGGCGTCGAAGCCCATTCCGAAAGTGCAGAAAAAGGGGCGGTCATTGACCGTGCAGTAGTCACACTCCTCGACGCGTCCGGCAGTGAGCACGTCGACGGCCTTCATCGGGTTCATCGGGATGTTGAGGTGACGCGCGAGACCGTTGCCCGAGCCCATGGGGATAATTCCGAGAATAGACGAGGTGTTACAGAGTCCGCGGGCCGTTTCATTGACGGTTCCGTCGCCGCCGACGGCAACGACGATATCCACGCCGTCGGCCGCGGCTGCCGCCGAAAGCTCCGTGGCGTGGGCCGGACGCTCGGTGTAGACGGTTTCGATGCAGACCCCGACCCCGAGCATCCGCTCTATGGCATACTTGATGACGCGGCCCTTTTCAGACGTGCCGCTGCGGGGGTTGACGATGAGCAGGCATTTGGCGTTGCGATTCATAACATACCGGAGATTTCAGTGTCGGAGACCACGGTGAATGTCGGGGCGCCGTCGGGGGTAAATCCCGGTGTCTTGAGCCCCATGAGTTGATCGACGATATGGCGGATTTCAGCTTCCGAGAGCGAGCGCGTTGCTTTGAAGGCGCCCGCGCGGGCCATTCCTGCGGCAATGCGGTCGAGCGGAGAGGTCATCGGAGTGTCGGCGCGTTCGACGGCATCGGCGGCCTCGCTGACAATCGCCGAAAGGAGCTCGCCGGGGTTGGCGTCGTCGACTATTGCGGGCACGGCGTTGACCGACCATGTCCCGCCGCCGAGCGGGGCAATGTCGAACCCCGCCTCGGCAAGCCGCGGCTCGAGCTCGTCCATAATAGGGTCATAGACGGTTCCGAGCGTGACCTTTTCGGGGAATATCAGCCGCTGGGAGCTCATTTTCTCGCCCGAGGCAAGCGTTGCCGACAGGTGCTCGTAGAGAACCTCCTGATGAGCGCGGTGAAGGTCGATGATTCTCAGGCCGCGGGGGTCGGCCATCGCGACATAGCGGCGCCCGACGGGGATGATTGCCGCAGGAAGGGGCGCCGGAGCGTCCGGACCGTCGTTGATGAGCGACTGCTCGCCCGCGAGGTCGGGGAGCAGCGCCTCGCTGCGCGCCTCGGTGAAATTCTTGTATAGCTCCTCCCAGTTCCGCGCCGACTGCTGCCGGCTGAAAGGATTATAGCCGCCGCCCACTCCCCACTCTCCACTCCCCACTGCCGGAGACCGGAGGCCGGAGGACCCGGGCGCGGGGATGTCGATGCGGGCATCGTCGGTGAGCGCCGCGAAGTCGATTTCGGGGGCCGTTGCGAAGCGCCCGAGGGTCTCTTTGACGGCGGCAAAAAGAATCTGGCGGATGCTCTGCTCCTGCTCGAACTTGATTTCGTTCTTGGTCGGATGGATGTTAACGTCGATAGTCTTGGGGTCAACGACAAAGTCGAGAAAATACGTCGGCTGCTCGTCGGCGGCAATCAGCCCCTCGTAGGTCTGCATTATCGCCTTATGGAAGTAGGGGTGGCGCATGTTGCGGCCGTTGACAAAGAAAAACTGCAGCGCGTTGCGCTTGCGGCAATGTTCGGGTCTGACAATGAAGCCGCGGATTTTAACCAGGTCGGTGTCGGTCTCTACCGGAATGAGTTTATCGTTGAGCGGCTTGCCGAAAATGTCAACGATGCGCTGGCGGAGGTTCGCCGGCGGGAGGCGATGAAGAGTGACGTCATTATGGACCAACGTCAGCTCAACCCCGGGATTGACCAGGGCCAGACGCTCGAACTCGCGGATGATATTGCTCATCTCAACGGCATCCTTCTTGAGGAACTTGCGCCGCGCCGGAACGTTATAGAAAAGGTTGCGGACCATCATGTTGCTTCCAGGAGCACACGCCTCGGGCTGCTGGCTCTCGACGTGAGAACCGTTGATCAGCAGGCGGGTGCCGACCTTGTCGCCGGAGCGCATTGTGCGCAGGTCAACCTGGCTGACCGCACAGATGCTCGCCAGCGCTTCGCCGCGGAAGCCCATGGTGTGGAGCGTGAAAAGGTCGTCGGCTTGGCGGATTTTCGACGTCGAATGGCGCTCAAAGGCCAGGCGGGCATCCGTCGGACTCATGCCCGAGCCGTTGTCGACAACCTGCACGAGCGTGCGCCCGGCGTCTTTGATAATCACTTGAATTTCCGTTGCTCCGGCATCCACGGAATTCTCAACCAACTCCTTGACCACCGAAGCGGGGCGCTGGATAACCTCGCCGGCGGCAATCTGGTTGGCAACCGAGTCGGGAAGCAGTTTAATGACGTCGTTCATCCTCGTAGAAATAGTGCCAGAGCGGAGCGGCCATCAGAGCCTGCTTGATTGCGCACGTACGTAGCTGTTCCAGCAGCTCCTCGCGGGTCAGCAGCTCGACGGCGATATCTTCCGACGGGTCGAGATGTTGCTCGCCCTGAAGCGTAACGCCCTCGGCGATAAACGTATGGTTCAGATTATTGTTAGTGGTCGGATTAGGCGACAAGACGTCGAACTTGCGCCATGTTCCCCCGCCATAGCCGGTTTCCTCGAGCAGCTCGCGTTTTGCGGCATCGACAGGCTCCTCGCCCGGCTCGGCACAACCTGCACACAGTTCCAGGAAGACGTCGCCCAGACCGTGGCGATACTGACGCACCATCACGAAACGTCCCTCTGTGGTCGTCGCTATGATATTGACCCAGGTGGGATATTCGAGAACATAAAAATTATCGAACACGCGGCCGTCAGGCAGTTGCACCCTGTCACAACGGGCCGTCAGCCAGGACCTGCGGAACAAATACTTGCTTTCAAGCGTTTTCCATTTCTCAATTTTCTTCATCTCTCCGCAAAGTTACGCAGAAAAGTTAAAAGTTAAAAATTAAAAGTTAAAAAACACGGCCCCACCGCGTCAGCGGCAGAGGAGGCGCGTAGCGCCCGCAAACAGCTCCCGCAGGGTGCCCGGGCAAAAGGGTCCTCTCATGGCAGCCGCGATAGCGGCAAGAGAGGCGCGTTAGCGCCGTAAACCATATGTAGCCCCCGGCAAGAGGCGCGTAGCGCCCGCAGCCGGGGGAAGCCGGAGTCGGCCCCTCCATAATGCCATAAGCCGCGTGGCGGCGAAACATTTGTGTCGCCGCTCACGCGGCTTATGGAGAGGGGAGGGCGGGCGCGTGGGCGAACCTGCGGCTGCGGGCGCTGACGCGCTCCTTGCGGCAGGCTATTTATGGTTGGCGGCGCTATGCGCCTCATTCGCCGCTATCGCGGCTATTCATTTCCCGCAGGGTGCCGGGGACATGTATGAGCGAAGCCCCGGCGCGCCGTGACGGGGCGGGCCGGGGCTTCGGGATGTGGCGGTTGTTGGGGGGATTAGAGGGCGAGCTTGGTGATTGCGGAACCTTGCTTGCGGATGTAGACGCCGCCCTTTGCGGGACGGGCAACGCGGCGGCCCTGCAGGTCATACCATTCGCTTGCGGCGCTCTCTGCGCCCTCAATTTCCGTCAACGACGTGGTTTCACCGGTGAACGCGAGAGTCTGCACGTCGCTATCCAGGCCGCTGGCCACGTGGTGGGTATAGAAATAGAGAGTACCATTCTTGTCAACAGTAACGTCTGCGACGTTGTTTTCCACGAGGGTGAAGTCGTTGGCGGCTTCGGCGGCACGTACTGCAGCAGGAGCGCTTTGAACAACGTATTTGTAGTAGATGTAGTTGCCTTCGGGAGCGGTAATGGTCACCGTTACGCTCGATTCTTTCAGGTCAATCACCTGGTCAGAGTCCGTTACTTCTACACCATCGATCGTCACAACAGGCACTTCAGGAGCAACGGGTTTGCCGGTGATTACGATGTTATTGATTTCCCATGTTCCGGCAACTTCTGCGGTCGACACATATTTGAAACCAATCTGAATCTTCTTGCCCGAATATGCCGACAGGTCAATGGGGTCGTTATCGAAAAAGGTCCAGGAGAATGCCGTCGGAGCTGTCGGCACGCAAAGCTCCGTCCAGTCGGTAGCTCCGGCTTCTTTAACAAGAACGTAGGCGTAACCGCTGAAGTCGGCAACGTCAATCATTGTGTTGTCTTTCATGTAGTTGTTGAAGGCATTCTTGAAGCTGAGCGAGATGCTGTTGCTATTGGTGAGGTCAATTTCGGGAGATGCGGCAATAGCCTCGGCGGCGTTGGTTGTGGAACTTATATATGCAGAGCCTTTAAGGCCATATGTAGCATTGTGCTTCCAAACTTCCAGACTTTCGGGATTGGAGAACGTGAAGTCATCGCCGAGTTCGGAGGTGTAGATTACATTGGGATCAATAACGTGGAGAATGTAAGAAGCCTTGCCGGCAGCATAGGTTTCTGTAGAGGCAGAAGTCGCCGTGATTTCGGTTTGGCCATGGCTTTTGAGTGTGAGCTGGCCATTTTCGTTAACTGTGGCAACTTCTTCGTTTGAACTTGTGAAAGTAACGGTCAGATTGTTGGGGTTCGTGAGCGTAGGGGAAGTAAAATCCTCACCTATAGTAAAGGTGTACTCACTCTCTGCGAAAGCCAAATCTGCGGACAAACGATCATCTCCAGTCGATTCCTTTTCATAATCAATCTCAATGTAGCTAAAACGAATTTGAGCGGAATTCGAAATTACTATATCCGTAGTGGAATTTAATCCGTCGAAGACCGCATCAGGAGTCGCGCTCTTAGTTTCAACCGTGGTTGTACCCACGGTGATTTCGCCAAATTTGGAATCACCTGTGTGGATAGTAATTTTCTTGATTGTAATGCCTTCCACCGGCTTGACCGTGAAAATATCACTTTGATACCAACGCACCCAACCACTGTTTACGTATGAATTATTACTATTATTCTTTGTGTGAGTCAAACTACAAACTCCTTCTTGGGTGTAAGTTTCGCCTGCTATGTTGTCTCCGTTGTTAGCTATCGTACAAATTGTGGAGGCAGAACTGGTATTGCCAGATGTTGCACCGGTGGCTTGAAATGCCATTACTTCAGCAAGGCCGGATAGAGTTGTCGCGGCGAGTGCGAGAAGTGAAAGTAGAAGTTTTTTCATTTTGTGTGATTTTATATGATTGTTATTGAATTCTTTGCGGGTTTCACCGTTATCGCAGTGCAAAATTACGCACAATAATGCGCCCAAACTAAAGATTTAACCTGTAACTTTCATTGAATTTACGTCATATATTGGGCGGTTGGCAATTTTT
>CAZKOF010000028.1:0-25037 GCA_964554335.1 uncultured Bacteroides sp. | reverse complement strand
GAATTTTTCAAAAGAATTGCTTAACTTTGTTGCACTTGCCACTTGACTCTGCATCCGACAATTTTATTGCTGAAAATTTGCCTACTTTAAGGATTTTTAGTAATTTTGCCGCGCCAAAACCGTTGGCAAACCCAAATGAATAACTAATAACTAATTAAATAGCAAATGATTATCGTACAAGTAAAAGAAGGCGACAATATCGAAAAAGCCCTCAAAAAGTTCAAACGTAAATTTGAAAAAACCGGCATCGTGCGCGAACTCCGCAGCCGTCAGGCATTTGAAAAGCCCAGCGTTGCCAACCGCAAGAAAATGATGAAGGCTGTCTACGTGCAGCAGCTGCGTGCGGTCGAAGAATAATTGCGCGACTTTTTGCAGATTTTTCGCCCGAATTATTTGGCGAATTGAAAAGATTGACGTAACTTCGTGGTTGTAGACGGAAAGCATTCATGCTGACCCGACCATAGCCATGACCCAAGAGATACAATCTTTTCTTGAATATATACGGTGTGAGCTGAATTTATCGGCTTGCACCGTTTTGGCTTATGGTCGCGATCTTGCCGACTGGGCCGATTACGCGACCGGAGGCAACCCCGACCGGCTCCGTGCCGACGACGTCGCCGTTGCCGACCTGCGCACGTGGGTCGCATCGCTGAGTGCCCGCGGACTCTCGCGGCGCACGATTCGCCGCAAGGTCAGCGCCCTGAGGTCATTTTTCCGTTGGCGTTGCGCACGCCGCGGCGCCGAGTCGAACCCCGCCGCCGAATTGCGCCCCGCGAGGCCGCCGAAAGAACTCCCGGTCAACGTCCGCGCCGACGAACTCAACGCAATCATCACCGACGGCCTCGATGCCGACGATTTCGAGTCAATGCGCAATGAATTGATCCTCACAATGCTCTATTCTACCGGAATGCGCTGCTCAGAACTCATCGGCCTGCGCGACGCCGACATTGACCTGCGCCGCGGCGAACTAAAAGTCGTCGGTAAGCGTAATAAAGAAAGAATAATCCCTTTTGGACCCGAACTGACCGGGATGATTGCCCGCTACATGGAATTGCGCCCATGCGGAGCCGGCCCCGCCGGCGAGTTGCTCACGCGTGCCGACGGGCGCGCAATGTATCGCAAAGCGGTCTATAATATCGTTCATTCAGCCCTCGAGGGAGTCCACGCCTCGCGGCGCTCGCCCCACGTGCTCCGCCATTCGTTTGCCACCGACATGCTCAACGGCGGCGCCGACCTCAACGCCGTCAGCAGCCTGCTCGGCCACGCTTCGCTATCGACAACGCAGATTTACACCCACGTGACTCTGCGCGACCTTCAACATAATTATCAACTCGCACACCCTCGTGCACAAAGAAAAGGAGGACCAAATGGAAACTAAAATTCAAGCAATCCACTTCGAATCTACCCAGGCATTGGAAGATTTCGTACAGAAGAAAATCGATAAGCTCGTGCGCAAGAACCCCGGAGCAGCGAAAGCTGCCGTCAATCTGCGACTGATAAAGCCCGAAACCGCCATGAACAAGGAGGCCGTCGTGCGCATCTACATACCCCAACGCGAAGAAGTCGTGGCAACAAAAGTTGCCGACACCTTCGAAGAAGCCGTCGACCTGGCAATCGCCGCCGTAGAGCCCCAGCTCCAGAAGTTCAAAGAAAAAAAGTAACCCCTCGCAGACAACCGGAGGCGCGCCTTTGGACTTGAGTTAACGCTTGTGGCCCACAGTCGGTTTTACTGTTTTTTCAGGGCGATGCGGATGAAGGTGTAGAGGCCGAGGAGGATTGTCAGCAGCGTGGTGGCGCCGAGGTTCAGGGTCGCGAAGGTGAGAGCCGGACTCTGGGGCATGCCGTAGAACGAGAGGCTGAGAATGATTGCGAACTGCCATGGCCCGATGCCGCCGTTGGATGGGATGGCCATTGCGAGCGAACCGAAGACGAATGTGACCATTACGCACTGCAGACCGTTGGCTGCGACCAGGTCGGCCGTCGGCTCAAACGCGAGCATTGACAACCACATGCTGGCAACATAGCTGCCCCAGATGAACAACGTGTAGAGCAGCCAAAGGTCTCGGCGGGGCATCTTGAAGATAACCGTGAAGCCGCGCCACGTCCGCGTGACGAACGCACGTGTTTTGGTCGCGAAGCTGCCGCGCCCGGCAATGAGATAGATGAGCATGGCGGCAAGCAGCGCATAGCAGACCAGCGCAGGCGCCGAGGTCAGGAAGTCGAGCGACATGCCGGCGTGGTCGAGAAAGCGGCTCAGCGCGGCGGAACTCAGCACGAAAGTGGTGCCGCAGAGCAGGGCGACGGTCAGCGTGTCGCTCAGGCGGTCGGCGACCATGGTGCCGAAGACTCCCGAAAAAGGCCGCCCCGAAAGGCGCGCAATGTAGGAGCAGCGCCAGAATTCTCCCAGGCGGGGAAACACGAGGTTCACGGCGTAGGTGCCGAAAATCGAGCGGGTCATCTGCAGGGCCGTCGGCTCGGCTCCGATTGCGCGGAGCTGCAGGCGCCAACGCAGTCCGCGGATAACCATTGCGAGCACGTTGCAACCCAGGAATGCGGCGATGAGCGCCGGGTTGCATTGGCCGATGTCGGTCCATATTGCGCGGAGGTCCACGCCTGAGTATAAAACATAGCATAATCCCACCGTAATGACCGGCGGGATTATGTAGCTGAGAATTTTGCGGGTGTTAGGCTTCGACAACATCGAGGTGTGCGCCGACCACGCGCAGGTTGTTGTCGCGGATAAAGGAGAGGATGGCGTCGCGGTGTTCGCCGGGAGTGACATCGGCTTCGATGCGCTTCAGGGCATTGAAAACCGAGGTGCCCGACTGATAGAGGTGACGGTAGGCTTTGGCAATGTCGTCGATATCGTCTTCGCTATAGCCGTGTTTCTTCATTATCCAGGCATTGACGCCGAAGAATTCTGCCGGGTTATGGGCAATGATGACGAAAGGCGGCACGTTGGAGCCGATGCGGCAGCCGCCTTTGATAACGGCCCATTGGCCAATGTGGCTGCGTTCGTGGAGAATGACGTTGCTGGAGAGGATCGAGCAGGTCCCGACAACGACGTCGCCGGCGATGGTGGCACCGTTGCCGACAACGACGCGGTCCTGAATCTCCGTGTCGTGGCCGATGTGGCTCTTCGCCATGATGAAGCAGTCCGAGCCGATGCCGGTGCCGCGGTTGGGGTCGATGCCGCGGTTAATGATGACGTGCTCGCGGATGATGGTGTTGTTGCCGACGGTGCAGAGGGTCTTTTCGCCTTTCCAGCGGAAGTCCTGTGGTTCGGCGCCGATAATCGAGCCCTGGTAGATTTTGCAGTCGTGGCCGATGCGGGTGCCGGCCATGATGCTGCTATAGGGGTATATGACGGTGTTGTCGCCTATTTCAACGTCGGCGTCAACAAACGCAAAGGGGTAGATGGTTACGTTGGCGCCGAGCTTGGCGGCGGGGTCAACGTGGGCTAATGGTGAAATCATGATCCTGTTGGGTTAGTGTGGTCAGTGGTCAGTGGGTAGTGGGTAGTGGGCAGTGTGGAGCGTGGAGTGAGCGCTGCCCACTGTCCATTGCCCATTGTCCACTGAAAGAACCACTGCCCACTGTTGACGTTAGCGTCCTCCTCCGAGGCTCTGATAGAGGTTGATGACGGCCTGGGAGCGCGCGAGCTGGCAGTTGAGGAAGTTCATCTGCGAGCCGAGCAGGTTCTGCTGGGCGGTCAGCACTTCGAGGTAGGTGGTGTTATACGTCGCCGCGGAGTTGCGGAAAAGGGTCTCGGTGATGTCTACGGCCTCGCGCATGCACTCGATCTGGGTTGCCAGGTGGCGCTCCTTGGTCAGGGCGTTGTTGTAGGTCACCAGGGCGGAGCCGACCTCGCCGGAGGCTTGCATCAGGGTGTACTCAAACGTGTTCATTGCCTGCTCCTGCTGGGCTTTGGTCGCTTTGAGGCGGGCAATGTTCTGGCCGCGGGCAAAGAGCGGGGCCGTGAGTTGGCCGGCGAGGTTGATGAACCACTTGCCGGGGTTGAAGATTGCGGTTTCCAGGTAGTTGGTGAAGCCGCCGTTGGCCGATATGGAGAGCGAGGGATAGAAAGCGGCGCGGGCGGAGTTGGTCGTGTAGTAGGCAATGGCGAGGTTACGTTCCTGGGCGCGCACGTCGGGGCGGTTCGCCAGGGCAACCATCGGCACTCCGGCGTTGAACTCCTCGGGGAGGCTGACGCTCATGGCTGCGGGAATCTCCCAGGTGCGGGGCATTTCGCCCAGCAGCAGCGACATGGTGGTGTTCATCTCGTGGAGCGTCGTTTCCAGGTCGGTGATTGAGGCGAGGATGCTCTCGTATTGGGCGCGGCTCTGGACCACGGCGGCTGCCGTCGTGTTGCCGGCTTCCCAGACGTCTTCCATCATGCCGACCGACTGCTTCCAGCTTTCGGCCGTGGTCTTCTGGAGCTCGAGTTGACCTTCGATCGACGAGATGGTATAGTAGCAGTTGGCCACGCCGCCGATAATCTGCGAGCGCACGGCGCGCTCATAGTCCTGACTCATGCGGTAGGCTTCTTCGGCCGAGCGCTTCGAGTTTAGAATCTTGCCGAAGACGTCGATTTCCCAGCTGACGGCGAGGGGAATCTGGTAGGTCCAGTCGCTCCAGGTAGTGCCTTTGATCGAGGTGCGGCTGATGCCTCCGTTCGGGGCGAGGGTAACCGAGGGGAGGTAGCTCAGACGGGCGCCGAGCATGTTGGCGTGGGCAACGTCGATGTTGAGCTTTGCGTTCTTGAGGTCAACGTTGTTGGCCAGCGCGCGGTTAATCAGGTCGGTGAGCACCGGGTCGGTGAACACTTCCTGCCAGGGCAGGTTGCCCAGGGCCGTCGAGTCGGGGTCCTGAGCTTTGGCGTCGACATATTCTGAGGCCAGGGGCGAGTCCTGGGGCATGTCGAACTTCTTATAGATGTGGCAGCTCGTGGCAGTGGCCGCGAAGGCCACTACCATTGCCGCTGCGATGAATTTCCGGATTTTCATGTTAAAGAATTGTTTTTTATATCACCGTGAATACTGCTCGATTTCGGCGCCGATGCCGGCATTGTTGGTGTCTTTCCACTTCAGGGGCGAGATCTTCTCCTGAATCTTCTGGAAAATCACGAAGAGGGCAGGAACGAAGAGCAGCTGAAGAATCATGCCGACAAGCATGCCGCCGACCGAGCCGACGCCGAGCGCGCGGTTGCCGTTGGCGCCGACGCCGTGGGAGAATACCAGCGGGAGCAGACCGATAATCAGCGCGACCGAGGTCATCAGGATTGCGCGCAGACGGGCCGACGCTCCCTGGATTGCGGCGTTGATGATGCTCATGCCGGTGCGGCGGCGTTCGAGCGCGAACTCAACGATGAGGATGGCGTTCTTTGCCAACAGGCCGATAAGCATGATCAGGGCAATCTGGAAGTAGATGTTGTTCGACACGCCGAAGAACATTTTCAGTGCCGACGGGAAGAGTTGTGTCGCGCCGGCGAAGAGGAACGAACCCATCAGGCCGAACGGAATCGAGAGAATAACGGCCCAGGGCACGATGTAGCTCTCATACTGCGCTGACAACAACAGGTAGACGAAGAGCAGGCAGAGGCCGAAAATAACTGCCGTGGAGTTCGAACCCTGTTCCGATTCTTCGCGGGTCAGGCCGGAATATTCATAGGTGAAACCGGGGGGCAGCGTCTGGCGGGCAACCTGAGCTATGGCTTCGAGGGCCTGACCCGAGGTGTAGCCGCTGGCGGGCTGACCTGTGACGGAAATCGAGGTGAACATGTTGAATCGGTTCAGCAGGTCCGGGGCGTAGATGCGCTCCAGGGTGATGAAGTTGCTGACCGAGGCCATCTCGCCCGTGAGGGGGTTCTTGACCTTTATGCTCTCGAGGGTCTCGGGGCTGACGCGGGCCTCGGGGCTCGCCTGCATCATGACGCGGTAGATTTTGCCGAAGCGGTTGAAGTTGCTGATATACATGCCGCCGTAGTAGCCCTGCAGCGCCGAGAGAATCTGGGACGGACTCAGGCCGGCCTGCTTCACCTTTGCGGCGTCGAGGTCTACCTTATATTGCGGGAATGTCGGGCTGAACGTCGTTGTTGCTGTCTGGATTTCCGGGCGGGCGTTGAGTTCGCTGAGGAAGTTCTGCACAATGGCGAAGAACTCGTTGATGTCGCCGCCGGTGCGGTCCTGCATCTTGAGCTCGAAGCCGTTGGTGACGCCGAAGCCCGCAATCATTGGCGGAGGGAAGGCAACCACGGTGCCGTCCTTGATTTGGGCGCCCGTTTTCTGATATATCTGGCCGAGAATGGCGAGGTGGCTGTCTTTCAGGCTCGAGCGCTCGCTCCAGTCTTTGAGTTTGATTAAGAAGGTACCGTAGGTCGAACCCTGGCCGGCAATGAAGCTATAGCCGGCAATCTGTTGCAAGTACTCGATGCCGGGAATGCTGTCGAGGATGTTTTGAATCTGGTCCATGGTCTCCATGGTGCGCTCCTGCGAGGTGCCGGGAGTCATGTTGACCATGACGAAGAGCGTGCCGGTGTCTTCCGAGGGTACGAGCTCGGTCGGGGTCCTGACCATCAGGAATACCAGGACGGCAATCGTGACGGCAACGGCGCCGAGGGAGGTGATCTTATGGTTCATGAAGAAGTTGCTGACCTTGCGGTACTTGACCTGCAGGCGGCCGAACACGTTCTCAAAAGCGTTTTTGAAGCGGCGGCTGAACAGGCCGATGATGGCGAAGATTGCAACCACCCACGCAATGATGCTGACGGTTACGTTGCTGAACGTGAACGAGCCCATTACCATGAACACGATGGTCAGCGCAAGCAGTATGGTCGTCACCCAGGCCGGGAAGACGAACTTGCTCGTCGAGGCCTTGGCCGAGTCTTTGATGTTTGATTTCACTCGGGCGCCTACGGTTGCGTTGTCGCTCTCCTCCTCGCTTTTGTGGGGTTTGAGGAACACGGCGCAGAGGGCCGGCGAGAGCGTCAGCGCGTTGAGGGCCGAGAAACCGATGGCCATGGCCATGGTCAGACCGAACTGGCGGTAGAACACGCCCGAGGTGCCCGACATGAAGCTCACGGGGATGAACACGAGCATCATCACGAGGGTAATCGATATGATGGCGCCGCCGATTTCGCCCATAGCGTCAATTGCGGCCTTGCGCGCCGACTTATAGCCGACGTCGAGTTTCGCATGGACCGCCTCGACCACGACTATGGCGTCATCGACCACAATGGCGATTGCCAGCACCAGTGCCGACAGCGTGATGAGGTTGACCGAGAAGCCGATTATGTTCATGCCGAAGAACGTGCCGATGAGGGCAACGGGGATGGCGATGGCCGGAATCAGCGTGGAGCGGATATCCTGAAGGAAAAGGTAGGTAACGAAGAACACCAGGATGAACGCCTCGATGAGCGTCTGCACGACGTGGTTGATCGACGCATAGAGGAAGTCATTGTTGTTCATCGGAATGGCGAAGGCGAGGCCTGCGGGAAGGTCGGCCTTCATCTTCTCGACTTCGGCGAGACAGTCGTTGATAATCTGCGTCGCGTTGGAGCCTGCGGTCTGGAACACCATGGCAAACGACGACTGATAGCCGTTCAGTTTGTTGTGGAAACCGTAGGTGACGCGGCCCATCTCGACGTCGGCAACGTCTTTGAGGTAGAGAACGTCGCCGTTGGAGCTTGCACGCACAACGATGTTCTCGAACTCCTCGGGGGTCACCAGGCGGCCTTTGTAGCGCATGGTGTACTCAAACGTCTGGTTGCCCTGGGCGCCGAACGAGCCGGGGGCCGCCTCGACGTTCTGCTCGGCGATGGCCGCGGAGATGTCGGTGGGAACCAGGCCATACTGGGCCATGACGTCGGGCTTCAGCCATATGCGCATCGAGTAGTCGGCGGACATGCACATGACGTCACCGACGCCCGATACGCGCTGGAGTATCGGCACGACGTTAATTTTCATGTAGTTGTCGAGGAACTCCTCGGAGTAGACGCCCGTGGTGTCATACAGGGCGATGCCGACGAGCATCGAGCTCTGGCGCTTCCTGGTCGTCACGCCGACCTGCACGACCTCGGCCGGCAGCAGGTTCGTTGCTGTGGCAACGCGGTTTTGAACGTCGACCGCAGCCATGTCCGGGTCAAAGCCCTGCTCGAAAGTGACGGTGATGGTTGCCGCGCCGTTAGACGTTGCGCTCGACTCCATGTAGGTCATGCCCTCGGCGCCGTTGATCGACTCCTCGAGAGGGGCAATCACGGAGTTCAGCACGGACTGGGCGTTGGCGCCGGAATATTGTGCCGAAACCGAGATGGTCGGCGGAGCGATGTCGGGAAACTGCGTGATCGGCAGCGATGCGAGGCCGATGAGGCCAAGCAGCACGATGAATATCGATATAACCGTCGACAATACCGGACGGTTAATAAATCTGTCTAATTTCATTTGTTTGCTACTCTCTAAGTGTGGGGTTAGTTAGCCGTGGAGGCCTCGACCGGCTGGATAGTGATGCCGTTACGGGCCTTGGTGCCGATGCCTTCGGTAACGATGCGGTCGCCGGGCTTCAGACCGGAGGTGACAACGTAGTTGTTGCCGTCCTGCAAGGGAGAAACCTCGATTGTCTGCTGGTGGAGAACGTTGTCGTTGTCGACCGTCAGCACATACTTGTTGCCCTGGATTTCGCCCGTGGCTTTCTGGGGTATGATGATAACGTCGGTGAAGTCTTCGGGAATGATGATGGATCCGGTCGAGCCGCTGCGAAGAACGCCGTTATCGTTGGCAAAGAGTGCGCGCACCGTGCTGGCGCCCGTCGACGCGTCGATGACGCCGCTGACCGTGGCGACCTTCCCCTCGATGGGATAGATGGTGCCGTTGGCCAGCTTGAGCTTCACGGCAGGCATCTTGGCAATCGCCTGATTGAGGCTGATTTCCCCGCCGTTGGTCAGGTCAAGAATTTGACGCTCCGTCAGCGAGAAGTAGGCATAGACCTGCGAGTTGTCGCTGACCGTGGTCAGGGCCAGTCCCGACGGTGAGGCCAGAGCCCCGACGCGCAGGGGAATCGAGCCGACAACGCCGCTCGACGGTGCCGTAACCTCCGTGTAGCTGAGGTTCTTTCTGGCGTTCGTCAGGACGGCTTCAGCCTGGGCTAACTGAGCCTTTGCCTGTGCGAGCTGATTTTCGGAAATCTGCATGGCATGGGCCGAGATGATATTCTTTTCGCGCAGCGCGCGGTTGGAGTTAACCGAAATCTGGGCGGTCTCCACCGCCGTGCGGGCAACGTTGACCGACGCTTCGGCCTGGTCCACGGCTGCCAGATAGGGGACCTGGTCGATCGTAAACAGAACCTGACCCTTCTGAACGTGTGCACCTTCGTCAACGTGCACCGCAACGATGTTGCCGCTGATCATCGGGCGCACGTCGATGTCGGTCTTGCCCTTTATGGTTGCGGGATATAAGCTTTCGAGTTGAATGTTGCCTGGGATGATAGTCTCGACGGCCAGAGCGGGAACTGACTGGCCGGACATGGTGTCGCCGTTGCTGCAGCCGCTCAGCACTGAAATTGCCGACATGGCCACCACGGCCAGGCCTAATGTGCATAAGTTTCTCTTCATAATTTAAATAACAATTATAATTTTCCCTTTAAAAATTTGTCAATAAGCTGAAAATCGTTTGCAAAGTTAACCAATAAAATTGACAAATTTATGCTCTAAAACATGCCCGATATCCCCATTTAACCATTTTTAAACGCATATTCGACCTTTTGACCAGCGACCGCGCCCTTTCGGCAACCCCGAGGATCAGGAGCCGGATCGGTGTTTCAGTCTGGCTCGGGTCATTTCCTCTCTGATGCCCCCGCGGATGAGAAAATCTTCTTTGGCGGCATCGATGAGCTTATGGAGAAGAAATATTTCCTGATGAATTATTGTTGCACACAGGTTTGCAAGCGTGATGTCGTCGCGTTGAGGCGCAATCTCCCGGTAGAATGATGAATCGTTGTTGTCGCGACAGAAGCGACGCACGCTCTCTTGTTTATCCGCATCCCAAAACGGAAGGTTTCGGCTCCTGAGGTAGTCTTCATAGTCGGCAAGCAGCTCCTCGAAGCTCGCGCGGGCAACGTTAAAGAGCTTGATTTCCGTTTCTCGCGAGGTCATTGCCGCCGCCGAGCCCTCGATGATGTTCTGCTTTCCGCTTCGGGCTGCCTGGACCATCTGGTCGACAGTGCGGTCATTATATTTCAGAAAGCGATGTGCAAAATGATACGTCAGGTCATAGATGCACTCCGCTTTCTTAAAGACGATCAGATTGCGGTAGTCGCCTTTCGGGAGCAAAAATTTTTCTGAGGGCATGGTGGGTGGGGCTAATGGGAGTTAACGGGAATTAGTGGGAGTTTTGGGAGCAATGGGAGGGCGAGCGGGAGTCTCATTACTCCCATTATTCTCAAAATTCCCATTATTCCCACCTGTCGCCACAAAGTTACTTCTTTTCCCCGAACTTTGCAACCCTCTCTGCCGCAAAAGAGAGCGCAGCCCGGCGGGAGGGCCGGGCTGCGCGGGAATTTGCGGGATAGGGGGGGAGATTAGCGGGCGATCTTGGTCGTGGCGGCGGAGCCGTTGCGCTCGATGTAGAGGCCCTGTGCGGGAGCGGCGCTCAGCTTGCGGCCCTGCAGGTCGTAGTATTCGCTGACGCCGTTAGCGGCGGTCTTGACTTCGCTGATGCTGCCTTCTCCGTTGCCGCCATCGCCCTGGACAACGTTGATGGTGAAGTCGCAGGCATAGCCGGTGAATTCAATCTTGCCGCTGCGGCCGGTCTCGCCTTCGGGCAGAGCCTCGGCGGAGACAGTGACTACGGTGTACTCTTCGTCTTCGTCGTAAGATACTTCAAAGTTAATCCATGAATCGCTTGCGGTGGCGTTCATGATGCCGTCGTCATAGAGCTGGGCAAAGTCGAAGCTGCCGTCAACATATACTTCCTGAGGGCCTTCGGTTACGTTAACGGTAAATTCGTCTGCGCCGGTGTAGGCGTCGAATACCTGGGGGAACGTGAGGTCGTAGTAGAGGAGGAAGTTGTTTGTTATGCAAATTTTGGACGTTGCAAGGTTATCTGTGTCCTCGTAATATGCGTGGATGTAGGGGTCATAGTTAACCACGGTTTCTCCGCTTGCAAGATCGGTCATGGAGTAGACAACGTAGCCGCGCGAGGGATATAGTTTTCTCCAATAAGATTGAGCGCTCCATTCCGCTTGGCTGACCGTTTGAGTTGCGTTCGTCATCATGTAGAACGATTCAACCTCGTCGCCCGAGAAGCCGGTGATTTCAAAATGGAGAGCCTTGTCGGAGCAGATGGGGCGGTTCGTAGAGTAGCCGAGCACGTTCACGCCGGAGAGTTCAATGTTGAGGATATCATAGAACGGTGAGTCTGCGCTGTTGGCGGCGATTACGGTCGAACCCTTGCCGACGGGTTTCACGCTGATTTCGTTGCCGTCAATTTCGTATACGTTTACGGTAATGGAGATGTCGGTTGTGTTTACCGAGCGGCAGAGAAAGTAGATTCCGCTGAGCTGATACCATGAACCGGGTGAGGGCATCTCGGTTTCGTAAGCAATCAACTTTACGTCGGAAAATTCAGTTTCCGGGAAAGTGGCGTCTTCGCCTTTGCAGACAGTCTTATATACGCCGTTTTCGTTAGCGGTAGCATCGCTCTTGTCGAAACCGTAGAAGGCACCCCAAATGTACAACCTACCGGTTGCGTCGTCTGATGCGGGGGTGCCGCAGGAAACCGGGCTCAGACCATATGTGCCGGCATCTGAGTCAGTGCCGCCGATACCCCATTCCTCCGCGTTGCGGCCACAGAGCATGGAGGTGATTTTGGCGTTGGTGTAGGAAACTGACGCGCCGTCGGCATTTGTACCGCTGAGGGTCACGAGGCCGTCGGTCTGACTGTAGGGGGCGTTGGGAAATAAGAGAGTGTCTACGTCTGCATAGTAGCCGACCGGTTCCAAATCCGTGCCGCTCTCGTTCAATTCATATTGATAGAACGTCCACCTGGAGTCGGTAAATTCTGCGGTGGGAACAAACTGGGTGTAGCCACGGCTGGGAGCGATCATGAAGGCCTTGCCGGAGTTGAACGTGTAAAATTGATTGCTCACGCCGGTGTAGAAACCGCCGGGAGTGTAGTAGTTGGGGTCGCCGTTGGCGGTGCCTTCGTCGGCACGGCTGAGGTCAGCGGCCCGAAGAGCTGATACCGATGCCTTTGAGAGCGGCTCGAAATGCTGATACTTTTGAGCTTTGAACTCAACCTTGTTGTTGCTTGCCACGGCGGGACCTGCTGCCATAGCCGAGGTTGCCAAAATTGCGGCACCTGCAAAGAGAGTAATCTTTCTCATGTTGATTAGTGATTAGTTAGTGAATAAATAGCTTGCATTATTTTAGTTTTAGAGAGAACGATACTTCGGGATTGCTCACCGAGGTCAGATGCATCAGGGTGGCATCCATAGGGCTGTCGTTAACCGCTTTATATTCGCCGGCAAACATGTCGAGGAATGTTTGTACTTTCGGAGCAATGGGAAGTATGGTGAGTCTCAGAGGATCGTCGACATCGGTGAAAGTGAATTTTATGTTGCCTTTATCGAGAGCGGTGATTTCGCCGTAGTAATATATCGGCTGGTTGCCGCAGTTTCCTTTCAGGGCAAAGCGAATGTTGCTGCCGACCGTCTCATAACCGAAGCCTAAGTTCTTCAGCTGAGGGTTGCGACCGAACACGGCGAGGATGTCGCCGCCCTCTTTGCCGATGTTGACGGTCTCGGCGTTGGCTTCGTCCATTGCCGTGGCGAGAGCGTCGCTCATGCTGCCGCTGACAATATTCCAAGTTTTCAGGTCGCGGCGCAGCAGGTTGGTGGAGGGGACGGGGGCGGTGATGCACACTCCGGGGGCCACGAGGGAGCCGTCGTCGGCCCAGGTGAACTCGTCGACGGTGAACCGCGAGTCGTTCTCGCGGACGAAGTCAAAGGCTATGTAGGGGCGCATGCCGGCGGAGGTGATGATGCATGCTTTGGTTTCGGTGCGCGAGTATTCGCTGGTTGTTTGGTAGGGCATCACGCTGACCACGCCGGAGCTGAGGCCGGTGACGTCGTAGGTGGCGCCCGTGGCGGTTTCGGTCATCACGTAAGTCGGGAAATTCTTGTTGGAGAAGACGGCGCGTTTGGCGGCGGCGTCGGCGAGATACTGTTCTATGTCGGTGTCGGAGGGGAGGTGGCGTAGGTAGGCGTAGAGTCCGCGCTTCTTGCCGAGCAGGCGGATGTTGCCGTCGGTGTTATCCATCAGCAGGAACTCATAGTCGCCGTTGTGGCCGTAGCCCTGTTCGTCGACGTCATTGCCGTTGGTGTCTTTGGGGGCGTCGGTGCCGGTGATATTCTCCGGGGTCGAAAAAATGTGGAAGAGGGTGTTGTAGGAGTTGAAGGTCAGCACGTTGCTATTGTCGTTGATGACGTCCCAGAGCGAGATCTCCGACTTGTAGGTCGAGCCGATCCATTTGTGGTCGGTGTGGATATTGACCGACTTGTCGGCGTTGAACTGCATGACGAAAAGATAGCCCGGCTCTTCGGTGTTGGCGAAGTACTCCATCGCCCAAAGGCCGCCGTCGGAGCATAGGGTCGAAAAATATTCCTTTTGGCCGGCCTCGAGGCGCTCCGCTGCGGACTGATCGAAAATCGATTCTTCTTCGTTGGAGCAGGCTCCGAGTCCGAGGGCGGCGGCGAAGAGGGGCAGAATATATAGTTTGTTGATTTTCATCGTTGAAGAGTGTTTGCTGATTGCTGATTACTTGATGTTTTCAATCTCGTTGCGGAGGTCGTCGATGTTGAAGTCGCTCTGGCGGCGCTGCACGATTGTGCGAAGGTTGTCATAGTCGAGACCCCAGGAGTCTTTGAACCAGTTGCGGACAATGGAGCGCTTCTGTTCGATGACGGCGCGTCCGTCGACGGTGTCTTCGTCGGTCACGAAGAATACGCGGTCGGGCATCTGCTGCTGCAGGGTTTCGATATATGTCTCGACGGCTTCGACGGTGTTGAAGATTTCGCCTTTCATGCCGGTGACGGCAACGCGGAAGTTTGAGTCTCTTTCCATCGACTCCATGAAGTAGGTGCGCTCTTCGGGTTTGGTTGCGTCTTGGAGGTAGTACATGCAGTAGTAGGGCGAGTCGTCATCGTCGGCCGCGTCTTTGTCCTTGCCGTTTGTCCAGCCGCGGTCGGCGAGCCAGAGAATCATGTCGTCCTGCTCCTTTGTGCGGGTCAGGTAGTTGGCAATCGTCTCGGCGAAGTCTTCGCGGGTCTCGGACGAGGCGTAGGGCGTGATGAAGCCCTGCGAGGCCATCAGGCCGATGGGCTTGCTCTGCCAGGAGCCTGAATCATAGCGCCCGGTCGAGAGGAGGTTGAAGTCGGTCGGGTAGCTCTTGGTCTGGTGCAGGATGTGGCCGAACTCGTGGTGCATCGTGCGGAAGTAGTACTCGTTGAGCATGTTGACGTTACCGAGATCCATTTCGTTGACCTTGAAGAGCGTGACTTTCAAACCGCCCTCGGCGAGACCGAGAATTTCGGTGCCGGCGGTCGGGTTATAGGCCGGCGAGCCGATGAGGTGGAGAATGCGGGGTCCGTAGGTCTGGAGGAACGTTTTGGAGCCGGTTTCTTCCGCGTAGGCATCGAACCAGAGGTACTTGGTCAGCAGGCAGAGGTCGCGGGCATTGTCGAACGTTGCGGGCACGAGGTTATAGTCCATGCTCGACTCGATATCCTCCATGCGGTATTTGAATTCGAGATTGTAAGGGGTCAGGAAGTTCTCTTCCACCCACTTGTCGAACTTGTAGGTGTAGCCGTTGGGGTCTACGGGCTCGGGGTCCGTGGGGAAGATTGTCGGCCCGAGTTCCTCTTCGGAGCAGGATGCCAGGGCCAGACCCATTAGTGCGGGGAGAAAGAATCTATTCAGTTTCATCGTTGTTGTCTGTTAGTCGGATGGGGAGTGGATTTACTGGACGCGGACGTATTCGGAGGAGGGAATGGTCGTGGCCACCGCGGGACGGGGGTTCCCCTGCATTCCGGCGGCGATTACCTCGGCGGGAAGCTGTACGGCTTTGCGCGGGTCTTCAACCGAGAGGTGGTCCATCGTGTGGTAGTTCGGGGCGTTATTGTTGCCGATTTTGCGGTCATATTCGAGGCCGAAGCGCTTGATGTCGAACCAGCGCATGCCGTTGTGGATGGTTTCGATGCGGCGCAGGTGCTGCACGGCCTGGAGCAGGGGCATGATTGCGTCGGCGCTGACTGTGGCGTCGCTCTCGGGGCAGATCTGGTCGATGTGGATTTCCTTTGTAATGCCGTAGCCGGGGTCTTTGTCGCCATAGAAAGCGGTCAGGTTCTCGACGGTGAAGTCTTTGAACTGGTCTTCATAGCCGGAAGCGCTGGGACAGTTGCGGCGCGCTTTTTCCCAGACGTTGAGGTCGGCAATGGCGCCGTTGGTGTCGCCGAGGAATAGTTTGGCTTCGGCACGTGTCAGCAGGGTCTCCTCGCCGAAGAATTCGCGCGCGGTGATGTGGGCGTAGCCGATGCCGGCGATTTTGTCGGTGTATTCAAACTGCTCGGCCACGTTGCCGCACATTACGTTGCCATATTCGCTCTGGCCGTTTACGAGGCAGATGCCGTTGAAGCAGGGGTGCATCGTGAACGACGTTTTGTCTTTTCCGCTCTTGGATGTCCATTTAAAGTTCTCCCATGCGGGCGAGGCGCCGTGGATCGTCGCGTTGAGGGCATTGCGGATAACGCCATAGCGGCAGCCGTTGGCAAATCGGCGGAGTAGGACGGAGTAGGTCGGGTAGAGCAGGAAGTTGCCCTGCTTGTCGATGCCGTTCTGATAGAGGCCGATGTCGGAGATGTAGTAGAGTTGTCCGAGCTGGCTCCAGATGGTCGACATGAACGGGGCGGCGTCCACTTCCGCGCCGCCGAAAGCTGCGTTGGCGTGGTCGAGGGCCTTCTTGTATTGGCGTGTGAAGAGGTAGAAGCGGGCTGCGAAAGCGTTGGCTGCCGAGGTGTTGAAGTGATACTTCGGAACGGCGTAGAGCGAGTTCTGGATCTCGGGCAGGGCGGCTTCGATATCGGCCTGGATCTTGGCGTAGGTTTCCTCCAGGGTGCCGCGCTCGTAGTGGGGCTTCACGGTGGTTTCCGGCTTGGTGATGTAGGGGATGCCGAGGTAGTTCTTGCTCAGCGAGCCGCGATAGGGCTGGCAGAAAATCTGGGCCAGTGTGAAGTGGTCGAACGCGCGGAGCAGCTGCGCCTCGGCGTAGATTGCTTTTTGGGTGTCGTCGAGGCCGCCGTTCTCTTCGCGCCACTCGTCGAGGCGCTCCATGACGGCGTTTGCAACGGCGATGGAGTTATAGAAGCTCTCCCATATTGCCGAGGGGGAGTCGGAGCTGGTGTTGCTGACGCAGGTTTCCCAGCGGAACATTTCGTCGTCGCCGCGGTCGTAGGAGTTGAGGTTGTAGTGGATGCCTTCGTGGCCTTCGCCGGCGGGAGCGTTGTTGTCTTCCATGTTGTCGCTCATCATTTCGCATACCCAGGCGTAGGATGACGAGGGGTAGGCGGAGTTCATCAACATGCGGACCTGATCGGTGTTGACGAGGTCAACGCGGGTGTCGGTCGGAGTGTCGAGGAAGTCGGAGCATGAGCTGAGGGTCAGAGCCGCTGCGGCGACAATGGCATATATGGTTTTGTTCGTTTTCATTTTCAGTTACGCTTTGTAGGATTAGAGTCCGAAACGGAGAGTAAAGGTAAACTGCTTGGGGTTAGGGTTGGCAACGCCGCCGGAGTTTACGAACTCGGGGTCCTGACCGTGGAGCTTCTTGTCGGAGTAGCAGAGCCAGAGGTCGGTTGCGGCGAGCTTGAGCGACGCTGTGTTGATTCGCATGGCGTGGGTCCAGCTCTTGGGGAAGTCGTAGGTCAGCGAAATCTCTTTCAGACGGATGAAGTCGCCTTTGGCCACACGGGCGTCGGAGTAGTTATATGCGTTGTAGCCGTAGCTGAGATTTGTGTTGTTGTAAATCTGACGGCGAGACGCGATTGCGGGGATGTCGGTGACTTTTTCGTCGCCGGGGCGCACCCAGCGGTCCATGAATTCACGCGGCATGGCCGTGAGGTCGCTGTAGCTCGAGGCGAAGACCTGATCGAGGCGCACAACCGAGCCGAAAGCGTAGGTGAAGAAGACGTTCAGGTTGAAGTTCTTCCAGCGGAGGTTGTTGCCGAAGCCGCCGGTGTAGGGCGGGTCGACGGGGCCTTCGTATTTGAGAAAGTCAAGTTTCTCCCACTCCTGGAAGTTGATGTTGTCGCTGGTTGCCTCGCCTTCTTCGTTCATGATGATGGGCAGACCGTCTTCGGTCAGGCCGAGGAAAGGAATCGAGAAGATCGAGCGCACGGGATAGCCTTCGAGAGCGAAGCCCGTCGAGCCGACGAGGTCGATGACGCGCGAGCGTGACTTCAGGTCGGTGATCTTGTTCTTTGCGTAGGAGAAGGTGAAGTCGGTGGTCCAGGTCCAGTCGCGGGTCTGGATGTTGGTTGTCGAGAGGGTGAACTCGACGCCGTGGCTCTTCATCGAGGCCACGTTCGCCCACTTGCCGATTTCGCCGCCGAGGCCTTCGGTGTAGATATAGCCGATGAGGTCGAAGTTGTTGCGGGTGTACCAGTCGAAGACGAGGTTGATGCGGTTGTTGAGGAAGCCGAGGTCGGTGCCGACATTGAATTCATGTTTCTTCTCGTAGGTGAGTTCGGAGTTTGCGAGCGAGCTGAGAACCAGGGCCTGTTCGTAGGCCTCGGTGTCCTGACGCCAGGGGCGCGAGGGGTAGTAGATTGCCAGGGCGTTGGATACGCTTGCCGGTCCGGCGTCGGCGGTCAGCGAGTAGCCGATACGCAGCTTTGCGGTTGCGAGCACAGGGTTTGCGAACCATGATTCGGCGTCGGCGTTCCATGCGCCCGAAACGTTCCAGGTCGGGAGCCAGCGGCTCTTCGTGGCCCTGCCGAGCTTGTTGGAGCCTTCGTAGCGGAACGTGCCGTTGATGATGTAGCGGTTGTCATACATGAACGATGCCATTGCGTAGCCTGCCATCGAGCGACTTGCGGTGCGGTCGTCGCTATAGTATGCGCCGTTCTCCTCGTTCATCTGCTTGAAAAGGCGCCAGTCGAAGAAGGGGAGGTTGCCGTTGTCGTAACAGATGCCCCAGCCCTGGAAAGATTCGGTGTGGCGGTCAATCTTCGAGGCTTCGTAGCCGGCGAGGATGTTGACGAGATATTTGCCGTCGAACTCCTTGTTGTAGTTCGCGGTTGCGCGGAAGTCGATCTGCTTGATCGAGAACATGGTGTGGTAGAGAATGCCGCCCTCCGGGAGCACGGTCTCGGGCAGTGAGTTGGGGTCGTCCGGGTCGCGGTAGAGGTAGGGGTTGGCGTTGCGGATCGTGGAGTTCTCGGGCGAGATGCCTGCACGGTAGGCCTCGGCCTGGTTGGAGTGTTCGGTAACGTAGTGCTCCTGTTGGGTCGAGGAGTAGCGGAACGCGCCGAGAGCGCGGAGCGTCAGTCCGGCGACCGGTTTGTAGTCGAGTTCGCCCTGGAACTTGACGTCGACCATTTCGTTGACGATATAGTTGTTGTCGAGCTCGTCGAAGATGTTGAAGTCGGCGTAGTTACGCGTCAGGGTCGAGTAGGGGTCGGTCGTGCGCGAGGTGTTGAGCGCGTAGCTGAAGGGGTTGATGTCGAACGAACGGCTGACGGCGCCGGAAACGACATCGACGTCCTGGCTCAGCGTGCCGGGAGCCTGTTGGTTACGGTAGCTGTCGGTTGTGCGCAGGGTGAACTTCAGTTGCTTGGAGAGGTCATAGCTTGCGGTCGCGTTGAAGGTGTAGCGGTCAACTGAACTCGACTTGGTCCAGCCCGGGTCGTTCATGTAGGAGAACGAGGTGTAGAAGCTGCCGCGGTCCGTGCCTCCGCTGACGCTGACACTATGGGTCTGCATGATGGTGTTGCGGAAGAGAAGGTCGAACCAGTCGGTGTTGCGCATCTCGGCCTGCTGGAGGTAGGCGTTGCGGGCCTCCTGGGTATTGGCCAGGGCATACTGGCCGGTTGCGGGGTCGTAGGTGTTGATGAGTTTATACATCGTGCCGTAGACGCCGCTCGACGAGGCGTTTGCCAGTGAGGCGAAGTTGAGCCATCCTTTGGCTTCCATCTCCTTGTAGATGCCCATCTGCTCCTGAGAGTTGGCGATGTTGTAGTTGCGGTATGAGGGCTTGAGGCGGTAGGTGAATTCGCCGGTATAGTTGATGGTGGTGTGTCCCTTTCGGCCCTGCTTGGTGGTCACGACGATAACGCCGGCCATTGCGCGCGCGCCGTAAATGGAGGTCGCGGAGCCGTCTTTAAGAATCTGGAAGCTCTCGATGTCGTCGGCGTTGAGGCCTGCGATAGCGGAGGCAATCATTGTCGTTGCGTCGCCGCTCGAGAGAGCGTCGGCGTCGAGCTCGACGTTGTCTTCGAGGATAACGCCGTCGACAACCCAGAGGGGCTTGGACGAGCCGTAGATCGACGTTGCGCCGCGGACGCGCATTTTCGGTGCGGTACCGAACGTGCCGCTGACGTTCTGCACGCTGACGCCGGCGGCGCGACCGGCCAGCGAGCGCGAAATGTCGTTCACGCCGCTGAGCAGGCTCTCTTCGGCGTCGATTTTGGTGGTTGCGCCGGTGAAGAGGCGCTTGTCGGAGCTACCCATACCGAGGGCCACGACTTCGTTGAGCATGGTGCTCGACGTCTCCATCTCAATCCGGAGATGTTTCGACGAGGCCTTTACCTCGACGGGGTTCATGCCGATGTAGGTGATTTCGAGCACGGATTTTTCGGAGGGTACCTTTATGGTGAAGTTGCCGTCGATGTCGGTCGATGTTCCGACGGTGGTCTTGCCTTTGAGCTTGACCGTTGCTCCGATAATAGGCTCATTCAGTGCTTTATCGGTGACTGTACCCGTGACGGTCACCTCGGCGGCGACGCCCAGGGCTGACAGAAGCACCAGCAGCAGCAATGCGAATTTTTTACCCATATTTCTGTGTAGTATTCAATATTGTACCTTACGGAAATAATATAGTTACCCTTATTTACGGTTTGGCAAAGTTAAAAACATTAAACCAAATAAACAAATTTTTGGTCAACATTTAACACGTAAACGCTGTTTCGCGGGCATAATGCTGACATTTTGGACGTAAAAGCGCGAAAATGCGTCCAAAATGTCACGATTGTGACGGTATGTTGTTAAACATATTTCACAATCGGGATTTCTGGCGGATGAATTTCTGGCAGGCGGGCGGAATTGAAGCCTCCGGAGGCTCAGAATGAGAATTGGGCCAGCGCTCCGAGGCGGTAGGCCGAGCGCGAGGCGTCGGAACAGTCGGTTCGGCGGCCGTAGCAGAACTCGGCGCCGATCTGAATGCGCGCCATTATTGTTTTTTCGGCCGGCGGCGATAGTAGCGGCGCTTTTTGGCGGGAGCCGGGGCGTCGGACCTGTCAGACTTGTCAGACCTGTCGGACTGGTCGGACCTTAGAGCCTCGGGGAGTTCGCCGCGGGGCACGGGTTTGCCCAGAAAATCTTCGATATACTTGAATTTGCGGCGTTCGCGTTCGCCTACGAGGGTGACGGCAATGCCCTCCTCTCCGGCACGTGCGGTGCGGCCGATGCGGTGAACATAGTCCTCGGCATCGTGGGGCACGTCGAAGTTCACCACCATCGAGATGTCGTCGATGTCGATTCCGCGGGCAACGATGTCGGTTGCGACGAGTATGTCGATATTGCCGGCGCGGAAGTTACGCATGACCTCCTCGCGGATGTTCTGCTCCAGATCGGAGTGCATCTCGCCGACGGCGAGCTTGTTGCGCTTCAGGGTTCGGGCCAGCTCCTTGACTTTGAGCTTCGAGGAGGCGAAGACGATGACTCTCTTGGAGTTGATGTCGGCAAAAAGGAGCATCAGCAGGGCCTCCTTGCGGCGGTCCGGACAGAAGTAGACGCTCTGGTGGACCTTATCGGTCGGCTTGCTGACGGCAATTTTGATTTCTTCGGGATTGTGGAGCAGGGCCTTAGCCATTTTCTGAATTTTCGGAGGCATGGTTGCCGAGAACATCAGGGTCTGGCGTTGCTCGGGCAAATGGCGGGCAATCTGCATGATGTCGTCGTAGAAGCCCATGTCGAGCATCCGGTCGGCTTCGTCGAGAATGAAGAATTCAACCTCCGAGAGGTCTACGTAGCCCATTGACAGGTGGGCCAGCAGGCGTCCGGGCGTTGCGATGACAACCTCGGCGCCCATTTTGAGACCGTGTTGCTGGCGGGCATATCCGGCGCCGTCGGTGCCGCCATAGATCGGCAGGGAGCTGATCGGCAGAAAGTAGCTGAATCCCTGCATTTGCGCGTCGATCTGCAGTGCGAGTTCGCGGGTGGGTGTCATCACCAGGCATTTCACCTTATCGGAGGCTTTGCGCTTCCCGAGTTCGTTGATGACCGGGAGGAGGAATGCGGCGGTCTTGCCCGTCCCTGTTTGGGCAACGGCTATGAGGTCGCGGCCTCTCAGGGCCACGGGAATCGCTTTTTCCTGAATCGGGGTGCACTTGTCGAAGTGCATGTCGTAAAGAGCATCGAGAACGTCGTCGGTAAGGTCTAAATCTTCAAATTGCATGGTGCAAAATTACGCGATTTTTTTGAATTTTGAAATTATTCTTTGAGATGTCGCGGAAAAACGCTACATTTGCATGATTTGATGCAGGCAAAGGAAATACTACAACGTAACGTTGCGGCGCTGGCGGCTGAGCCGTTAAGCACCGTTATTTTGCCGTCGGTGGCCGACATACGCGAGATTATGCGCCTGGTCAAGGCGTTGCTCTTTCCCGACTTTTTCGATGAGGCCGTTTGCGACCGGGCAATGCGCATGAACTCGGTCAGGGTCAACATAGACCGCCTTTATGAGCTGCTGCGGAGGCAAATCGGACGTGTGTGTGAAGCCGACGCCGACACTGCGGCGCTGGAGTTCATCGACTCGTTGCCGGAGTTGCGGCGCATATTGCTGACCGACGCCGAGGCGATCTTCGACAATGATCCGGCGGTCGATAATGTCAACGAGGTGATTTTCTGTTATCCCGTGGTCCTCGCGATGATTCATTACCGCACGGCCAACCGCCTGTTGCGCCTCGGGGTGCCGGTAATTCCGCGCATAATCACAGAGCTGGCCCATAGCGCCACGGGAATCGACATACATCCGGGAGCTACCATCGGCGAGTATTTCGCCATTGACCACGGCACGGGTGTGGTGATCGGCCAGACTTGCATTATCGGCAATCGCGTCACGCTCTATCAGGGCGTCACTCTCGGGTCGCAGAGTTTCACGCTCGACGCCGACGGGCATCCGGCAAACCTTCCGCGTCATCCGATAATCGAGGATGACGTCACAATCTATTCCAACGCCTCCGTGCTCGGGCGCATAACCATCGGGCGCGGCGCCGTTATCGGAGGCAACGTCTGGGTGACCTCCGATGTGCCCCCCGGCGGCCGGGTAATTCAGAAGAAATAGTAGAAACGTTATTTGCGACCGAAGTCTGCGGGATTTTCGCCCCAGACTTCGGTTTGCCATTTCAGCACGGGGTTGCGGAGCGTATGGGTCGAGACCCAGCGGTTCGCGCGCTCGAGCATGTTGAAAATGACGGCGTTTTCGGCCGTGGGTTCTAACTTGGTGTTGCTTGCGCGGCGGCGCAGCCAGCTCAGGGCCGTGCGGCTGTCGGAATAGACGGGTGTCGTATGGTCGCCGCGTTGGTCAAGCAGCGCCAGAGCGTGGACCAGGGCAAGATATTCGGCGATGTTGTTGGTGCCCCCGGGATATGGGCCGACGCGGAAGAGTTCGCGCCCGGTGGCCACTTCGACGCCACGGTATTCCATCGGGCCGGGCACTCCGGAGCAGGCGCCGTCGACGGCCCAGGCGTCGGTGCGGATTTCGGGGAATGACATCGTGTCGGGTTTCGGCGCGGTTCCGGCTGCCGCCGTGCGCCGGGCCAGGGCAATGAGCAGCGAGGCCTGGTCTTCGTAGCTGCCCCGGAAAGCTGCCGTGGCCTCCTCGATAGAGTTGAACGCTTTAAACTTCGCGCCGGCGAAGCCCTCGACCTGCAGGCGACACTCCTCCCAGCTGTCGTAGATGCCCGGCGAGAGACCCTGCCAGACCACGTAGAACTTTCTTTCCGGCGCCATCAGTTTCCTGTCAACAGATTTATGTCGAGGGAGCGGAGTCCGAGAATTTCAGCACACGAGGGGTTGACACACTTGCCCCAGAACATGACCATTGCCGGGCGCATGGCGGCGGGAATTTCGGCCAGCGAGCCTCCGGCGGCAATGACGGCGTCGATATTGGCGACCAGGGCGTTCGACATGGCCATTGCGGCGGTGCGCGGAACGCGGCAGCCGACGTTGGTGTAGCAAACCGTTGCGTCTTCGGCCTCCATGCTTTCGATTGACGGGGCTGCGAGGTCGATGACCGGGACGCTCGGGAAGACGGTGCCCGGTTCCGAGGTCAGGTCGAAGAGCAGGGCGCGGCGTTTGAGCAGGGCGCAGTCGGCGGAGTCGAAGGTCAGCGGGGCGCGCATCGGGGTGATAACGACGATGTCGGCCGAGCGCAATGCCGAGCGCATCACGTTTGGGTGGGGCGCCGAGCAGATGGCGCGGTGATCGAGCACCCGCGAGGCCGAGCGCAGCGAGTAGAGGTCGCCGTCGAATATCCTGACCGTGGCTCCCAGGCCCATGGCGTTATGGGCTGCGGCGATTGCTCCCATGCCTGAGCCGAGAACCGTCACTTCGCAGGGCACGATGCCGGTCACTCCGCCCGGAAGGATGCCCTTGCCGTGAATGGGGTCGGTCAGCAGTGCCGAGGCTATGGCGATAGACGCGCAGCCGTCGATTTCGTGGAGAATGTCGGCAACCAGACGGTGGCCGCCGTCATTGATGAGGTCGGCGGCGATGACGTTTACTCCGGCGCGAAGCAGCGCCTTTGCATAGGGAGGATTGGACGTCAGGGCGCGGAGCAGGGTAATCAGCAGGGTGCCGCGGCGAAGTGTTGCGGCCTCGGCGGACGATAGCGGCGCGGGGCTGATGACCACGTCGGCGCGCAGTGATTCGGGGCGTTCGCAGAGTTCCACTCCGGCGCTGCGGTAGGCGGCGTCGCTATAGTGAATCGGATTGCCGCCGCCACGCTCCATTTTGATGACCACGTTGCGGTCAATCAGCTGCCCGGCGCCTTCGGGGGTCACCGGAAAGCGGCGTTCGCCGAACTTCAGACCCGAGGGGAGTCCGAGGGTGATGCGCCGGCGCATGGGTTCGTCGGCCCGCGGGGCCTCGAGGGTGATGTGTTCAGCTTCGGTCTGCGGTATCATGAGTAATTGTCGGGATGTTGAAGCGCTCGCAGAAGTCGCGGGCGGTTATGGTTATCTGGCTCTTATCCTCGAGCAGGGTGGCGCAGAAGCGTGCCGAGGCTTTAGCGTAGTGGGGCTCGCGGCTTTTGAGCGCGGACGTGATGAAAGCCATCAGCTCCTCGTCGGTCTTGTCGGCAAGAATGGGCCGTTTGCTCCGGTTGCGTTGCAGGCGCTCGAACAGTCGCTCAACCGGGGTGTTGAGCCACACGGTCGTGCCGCGGGCGTTCATCAGCTCCATGTTGTTGAAGAAGCATGGTGTGCCTCCGCCGCAGGCAACGATGACGTCATAGAAGCGGCTGACCTCGTCGAGCATCGCTCGTTCTACAAGCCGAAAGCCCTCTTCGCCGCGTTCGGCAAAGAGGGCGCTGACGGTCGAGTGGAAGCGATTTTCAATGTAGCGGTCAAGGTCGATGAATTCGAACCCCGAGGCTTTTCCGAGCGCGCGGCCGAGAGTGGTCTTGCCGCAGCCCATGTATCCAATCAAAAATATCGGCTTCATATTCTTATGATTTTTGCAAGCCTAAACCGAAAAAATAGGTTGATAAATT
>CAZKOF010000027.1:0-25393 GCA_964554335.1 uncultured Bacteroides sp. | reverse complement strand
AGCCTAATAAGAGCATAAAATTGATTTTTAACAAATTTTAGGAGACACTAGTGTTGCGGATTCAATTTATTTTATTAAATTTGTTGCGTCACAAGCACCTTAAAGCCATAAATCTAAATTTGTAAATTTCTAATACCGTGACAATTACCCCCCCCCCCACATCACGCATAGTCAGCATTATAGATAATTCATACGCCTGCAAATTCAACGGGTGTGAAGCCATTGCGCGACGATGGTTTCACACCCGTTTCCGTTTTTTATATCAATCATTTTACCTAATAACATTATCGCATGAGAAAACTTTTACTCACTCTCGGAGCCATGCTGACGTCGGCATCCGCTCTGTTTGCAGCTACGCCGACCGGCACTCAGATTACCAACGAGTCGCTGGAGACCGACATGGTCGACGGCGCCGTCATTGCGCTGCAGTGTCTTGACACCAACGGCGGCGCAGGCTACTACTTCAATGGTGCCGCCACCAAATCAACAACTCTCTCCTACGGCAATCTCTACAAAGTGTGCTCTCAGGGAAACGACACATTCGCCCTGCAGAGCGTCAGCACCGAGCAATATGTCGGTTGCGCGGACACCTCTTTCAACAACCATGCACTCGTTGCCATGACTGACGATGTTAACGCCGCCGGCAAGTTCACGGCCTCTATCGCCACGGCTTCGAACTGGACTACGGTTTGGTCCGGAGTTGTCAACGGCACGAACACCATCCGCCTCACCGCTCAATCAGGCGCCATCTTTAACACCAACGACAAGGCCAGCACGCCCAAATACTTCACCGGAACGGGCGGTTACTCCGTATGGTATGCCTACAAGTTCACCTCCGACAAGGTTGAAGAACTCAAGAACCTCGGCCTTTTCGCCGAAATCGACGAGAACACTCCGTATATTGTAAAGCATCTTAGCAAAGGTCTCTATCTTAACGGACAGCAGGTTGATGTCCCTGATAACAACAATGCAAGCGTAAGCGGGATTCCTTCAATCATTTATTTTGAAAGAAATCCTGAAAATCAGGCGCAATTCGCAATACGCATAAATTCGGCTGAATCAGGCAAATATATCAACCACAACAGCTGGAATGCAATCATGAACGACGACTCGGTTTATTGGACCCTCAGCGAGGCTGGTGCAACCGCAACCCAGGGAGGCACCGTGGTTAAGATTGCCCGTGCCGATGGAGGCACGCTTGGATGCAACAGCACCGGCAACAAGGAATATAGCGTTTATTCCGACGTTTCAGCTTCTACCGACGGTACCAACTGGGAAATAATTCCCCTGTCGAGCGTAAACGTCAAGGATATCGCCAATACGGCCTATCAATGGATGGCCGGCCCCTCGAACCTTGACCACAAGAGCGGCATTGGTATTCCTGCCGACAATGAGCAGCTTGCCGCCCTTGCCGAAGTGCTCAACGACAATGCTTCAACCGACCAGCAGATTATTGCAGCGCTCAATGGCGTGACCTTTAACTACTACACCGCACGCACCGCCAAGATGGCTCCCGTCGACGGCGGCATCTACACCATCCAGTCAAACGAGCTCGACGCTCGCGGTTATCTTTGCATAAACAACGGCGTTCTGAACACGTCGCTTTCGTCGGACGCTCCGACATTCGACGCCTCCAGCGATAACTTCCGCTTCGTTGCTATCTGCATTGATGAAAAAACATATCTCTACAACCCCGCAACCGAACTCTTTGTCAATGCCTTTGGTCGCGATACTGACTCGAACCACGGTCCTTTCCAGAACAATGTTGACCACGTTTGGCAGGTGAGCTCCGTGCCTACTCCCATTGAATTCACCGACTACACCAAGGCAAACAGCGCACCTCATGTTGTTCGACTCATGGGCGGACTTGAACCGGCAAACCACTATGACGGCTACACCGATCACCCGCAACACGGAGGCATGACCCTGGTTGGTAACGGCAGCGGCGGCAGCTGGCTTGCTTTCGTAACGGTAGGTATCACTGACAATGCCGACGGCAACGGTCTCATTGTCTTCAATGTGGGCAATATGACAGAAGAGGAGCTGGCCGCGGTCAAAGCGAAAGTTGCAGCCGCCCATCAGGCCGTCGACGACGAAATCAACGGCATCTCGACAGACGAAAATCTCGTAATTGTCAATGCCCACAAGTCAGAAACCATAGGCAACGTTGCCGAAGCCGAAACCCCCGACCATAAGCGCTACATCCTCGACACGGCCGAGCGTCATCAGTTTACCGACGGATACGTTTACACCATTGAGAACGCTGAGGGCCAGGCTTTCTTTTGCGACACCAATGCCAAAATCACTCTCAAAGAATACGACGGCGCAGACAAGGGTTTCCATTGGCAGGCTCTTGCCGGCGAAGATGGAACATGGTCATTCATGCACTATATTGCCGAGGGTGAGGCTCAGACCCGCGCAGCGGTTCAGGGCGGAGCAACTCTCGACACCGTTGCCGGCACCGCTGACCTGAGCGAACTCGGCAAGGTTAAGTTCGGCGACGAAGCCTTTGTCATCACCCAGCGCGGCACAAGCACCGACGACGCAACCACAACCGAAATCTTTGAGATTTCAGCCGGCAACAATAACGCCACGACTACCCTCTATGACCTCTCGGGCCGCCGAGTGGCTTCTCCCGCCCGCGGCATCTACGTCACCGCCGACGGACAGAAGATTTTCATGAAATAACCAAGAATTTTGTTGATTGAATGGGTTGCCCCGGAGCGTGTCGGCCGACACCTCCGGGGTGACTTTTTGCGCATCCCATCCAACCGGCCGTCACAACCGCCCGTCGCAATATTTTGCGGTCTGGCATAACTAAATAGATCTGAGAGCAGTTTACCCCCCCCGGAGAATTCTAAAAATTTGTATCATGTCTGCAACCGCTAAATACGGTGACGGACTGCTGAAGCATGTAACACTTGATTTACTAACAGAATTCCCCGGAGACAAAGGCCTGTCGCTTTCAAATATAAAAGCAGCTCGCAGGTGGTATAAGACATATAGCCAGTGGGTTAAAAAAAGTTAACAGGCTGTTGACTTTTTTGGCGATATTCAAAAAGTCTGCTTATATGCAAATCAAAAAATGACACTGTGGTATAATGGTCATTTGAGGGCATTGAACGTCCTATAGGAGTTGCGGAATACGAGAAAGAAATAAAGAAAATAATTCAAGAGATACCAACTCCAAGACAAAGCCATCACGGAGAAGGAGGCAATGAGGATTGACATAAGAAAGGCCTTAAATTTGGTGGGAAGCTCCCGGCGGATGGTGAAATGGTGAAATAGGGGGATTGCAACGGGGTTGCGAAAATTTTTTGCTATCTTTGCGGGTGAATATGACTACGGAGTATTTTACATCAGAGGAAGTGCCTGTGCTGGCACCGCTCTACCGGAGCGTCAGGCGGCATTATGCCGGCGTTGTCAGCCGGGATGATGTCAGGCGTCTGCGCCATCGGCTTGCCGAGGGCATCGCCGAGGGACATTATGGCCGGAATCATTTCGGCCACAACCTGTTGCTTCACCGCCTGCAGACGGTCGAACTCATGGCCACGGCTTTGAGTCCTGACCGTTCTATGGCGCTGGCGCTATTGTTGGCGCCATTGTGTCAGGACTGCGAGCGTGACCCGCGCCCTGTCGAGGCCGATTGGGGTGCCGACGTTGTCAAGCTTATCAACGGCCTGAATAAGGTTGACTCGCTTTATGAGCGCACGGCGTCGGTCGAGGATGAGAACTTTCGCAATCTGCTGCTGACGTTTGCTCAGGATATCCGAGTGATTATCACGGTGATAGTCGAGCGCTTGCAGCTCATGCGCGCAATCAACCATCATCCGGACGAGGAGGGCGTCAGGCGTGTTGCTGCCGAGGCACGTTATCTTTATGCTCCTCTGGCCCATCGTCTTGGCCTCTATGCCATCAAGGGCGAGTTGGAGGATTTGAGCCTCAAATATTCGAACCGCGAGGTATTCACGCGCATTGCCCATGACCTGAACCAACGCAAGGCGGCGCGTGAAGCCTACATTGCAGACTTCATCGCTCCGGTCAAGGCGAAGTTGCAGGCCGCGGGACTGAAGTTTGACATCAAAGGGCGCACGAAGTCGATATCGTCGATATGGAACAAGATTCAGAAGCAGCATAATGACCTGGACCATATATATGATTTGTTTGCCATCCGCGTCATCATCGACACACCGCCGGAGCGGGAGAAAGCCGACTGCTGGCTGGCGTATTCGGTCGTGACCGACATGTATCGGCCGAATCCGGCGCGCATGAAAGATTGGATCAGCATTCCGAAAACCAACGGCTATGAGAGCCTGCACATAACGGTTGCGGGTCCTCAGGAGCGCTGGGTCGAGGTTCAGATCCGCACGCGCCGTATGGACCTGATTGCCGAAAAAGGTCTTGCGGCCCATTGGCGCTATAAGGGAATCAAGGGGGAGAACGGTCTGGACCAGTGGATGAACAACGTCCGCGACATTCTCGAAACGGCCGACTCGGGTCCGCTGGAACTCATGAAAAACATGAGCATGGACATATATTCGGACGAGGTGTTCGTGTTCACCCCCCGCGGCGACCTTCACCGGCTTCCGAAAGGGGCGACAGTGCTTGACTTCGCGTTCAGTATCCACACAAAGTTAGGGTGTCAGTGCACCGGCGGGCGCATCAACGGCAAAAACCACAAAATTAACCATCGGCTCCAGAGCGGCGACACGGTTGAAGTCAACTCTTCGGCTCAGCAGAGTCCGACGGCTGACTGGCTGCAATTTGTTGTCACGGCGAAGGCACGCACGAAAATCCGTCAGGTTCTTAACGAGGCGCGCAACCGACATGCCGACATCGGACGCGAGACGCTGACCCGCCGGGCAAAAAACCGCAAACTGGAACTCGACGAGCCGACGCTGATGCGCTTCATCAAAAAGATGGGCTACAAGACCGTCACCGACTTTTTTGCGGCGCTGGGAGTTGACGAGCTCGACACGAACCGCGTACTGGAGCAGTATGCCGACTTTGCGCGCCCTGAGGAGTTGCCGGCAGCCTCGGATGCGGCACGCTCGGCCGAGAACTACGTGATGCAGCAGCCGGACGAAGAAACGGAAAGCTCGCGCGGGTCGGGCGACGTGTTGATTATCGGTTCATCGAAACTCAAAGGGATGAACTACAAGATGGCACGCTGCTGCAACCCGATTTACGGCGACGACGTCTTCGGATTCATCAGCTCCGACGGCGTGGTTAAAATTCACCGCAGCGACTGCCCCAACGCCAGACATATCAGCGAACGCTATCCCTACCGCATTATTGACACCCGTTGGAGCGGCTCGAACGACACGGCGTTCCCGGCCTCGATTGCGGTCATGGGCATTGACGACATCGGTATCGTCACGAATATCACCTCTATCATAAATAAGGAGCGCGACATTCAGCTCCGCAACATATCGATTGACTCCAACGACGGCCTGTTCCGCGGAACGCTGACCGTCGGCGTTAATTCCACGGACGCGCTGGCCACACTAATCAAGAAAATCAAAACTATCAAAGGCGTAAAAAATGTTGAAAGAAGCAAGTAAACTCCTTATGCTGCCGCTGGTCATTCTCGCGGCATGCTCGTCGGACAACGGCGACCGCGCGGCCGCCGACTCGCTCGTCGCCGAAGCCTCGGCAGCCCTCGGACGCGGCGATTTCGCCGCTGCAGAGACGATGCTCGACTCCCTGACAACCACCTACCCCAAGCAGATTGAGGCGGGACGCGCGGCCCTGGCCCTGCGCCCGCGCATCATGGAGCGCAAGACGGAGCAGGAGATTGCCGACCTGCAGACTCTCATGCAGTATTCGGGAGCATATATTGACTCGATGAGCGCATATTTCACCGTTGTCCCCCGCAGTGAGGACGTCATAGAGCCATATCTGATCCATAAGGACGTTCCGGCCAACTGGCGCGACAAAAACACTGCGGTCAGCCGCCTGAGCAATGCGGGCGACTTCTATGTCATCAGCTCACTTGCGGGCAACTCGGCCCACCACACATCGCTGACACTCAGCCGCGACGGCATCAGCGTCACCTCCGGAAGCATCCCGTTTGACGCCACCGACCGCCTGAGCCGCGAAAGCGTCCGCTTCCCGTCGGCCGCGGCCGACACGCTCGGAGTCTTCGCCGTCGAAATGGACGGTCGCGGCCCGGTTACCCTCACTTTCACCGGCGGCAAGAAGGCCCCGACGGCCTCGCTTTCGGCAAAGGAGGTCCACGCGATGGCCGACACCTACCGCATGGGCTCGGCAATGAAAACGCTCAACAACGGCGTCCGCCGACTCGAGCAGCTCAAAGCAAAACTCCAACTGGCCCGCGATCAGGCCGCACGAACCTCAGAGTGACCGATATGAAGACGACAAAGCTGATTTACATGGCCACGACCATATGTCTGAGCGCCTGCATCCACGACCATAAGCCTGACGTCGAAAGCGAGGAAGCGGTCCGGGAACACGAACAACCCGGACTCATAGAGCTTGCCGACGAGCAGGCCGAACGGTTCGGGGTGAAGGTCGACACGGTTCGCCCGGGTGAATTTTCGACCGTCTTTCCGGCCTCAGGGATTATTGAGCGCACCTCGGCCAATGCCGCCACGGCATCGGCGCCCATATCGGGCATCGTGCGCATGGCTTCGGCGAGCAATGTAGGCATGCCGGTTACCCGCGGGGCGCTCATTGCCACGATAGATCCCACGGCGGTTAGCGGCGGCGACGGCAACCGCGCGGCAAAAGCCACCCTCGACGCCGCGCGCCGAGAGGTTGAACGTCTGACACCGCTCTATAACGACCGATTGGTGACCGCCACTGACTATAACGCCGCAGTCGCCGCCTATGAAGAGGCCAAAGCGACCTATGCCCCCTCAGCTTCGAGCGGAAGAGTGCTTGCCCCGACCGGCGGGCTCATCACGTCGCTGGCAACCTCGAACGGCGCCTACGTTCAGGCCGGCGACCCGATTGCCACCATCACGGCCGACGAACTGCTGACGCTGCACGCCGAAGTTTCCCCGACACTCTACGGACAACTCGCGGGGATCACCGACGCCCACATCGGCGACTTCACCCTCAGCGAACATGGAGGCAAAAAAACCGGCATCAGCTCTGAAAAAGGCTATGCCTGCATATATTTCACTTTTAATAACGACGGCGCCATAGCTCCCGGCGAGGGGGTCAGCGTCAAGCTCCTCGGCGCCACGCGCAGCGGAGTAATTGCCGTGCCCATTGACGCCATCAGCGAACAGCAGGGCGAGTACTACGTCTACCTCCGCCACTCTCCGGGCCACTACGAGAAGGTGCGCGTCACTCCGGGCGAGAGCGACGGTCGCAGAATTGAAATCATCGCGGGCCTCCACGGGGGCGAACCTGTCGTGACAGCGAGCGCCATGACCGTGCGCCTGGCTGAAAGTTCCGGCAAAGTTCCCGAAGGCCATTCCCACCAACACTGACCCCACGATGCTGAACAGAATCATCCATTCCTCGCTGGCAAACAGAGTTATCGTCCTGATTGTCTGCACCGTAATTCTTTGTGCCGGCATATGGTCGCTGACGCGCACCGAGGTCGACATCTTTCCCGACCTGACAGCTCCGACCGTCGTTGTCATGACCGAAGCACCGGGCCTGGCTCCCGAAGAGGTTGAGCGTGAGGTCAGCTACCCGATTGAGGCCGCCGTCAATGGCGCGACGGGAATCCGGCGCGTGCGCTCGACGTCGTCACCGGGCTTCTCGGTTGTCTGGGTCGAATTCGACTGGGACACCGACATCTATCTCGCCCGCCAGATGGTCAGCGAACGTCTGGCGCCCATAGCCTCGTCGCTCCCTCCGGGCGTCAACGCCCCGGTGCTCGGTCCGCAGGCGTCGATTCTCGGCGAAATGATGATTATCGGGCTGACGGCTCCGGGCGACTCGGTCAGCCAAATGGAGCTGCGCACGATTGCCGACAAGGTCATACGTCCGCGCCTGCTGAGCCTCAGCGGAGTATCGTCGGTCAGCGTTATCGGCGGCGACGCCCGCGAGCTTCAGATTCTCCTCGACCCGGAGCGCATGAAGGCCTACGGCGTGAACCTCAACGACCTGCTCGGAGCAACGGAATCGATGAACGACAATGCCTCGGGTGGCATCATATATGACTTCGGCAACGAATATCTTGTGCGCGCCGACCTCAACACCTCTTCGCCGGCCGACATCGCCGCCGCCCCCATCGGTTCGGGGCTGACGATAGGCCACGTTGCGACGGTGCGCGACGGAGCCGCGCTTCCGCGCATCGGCACGGCGTCGGTCAACGGCGACCCGGCGGTCATCATCACCGTAACTAAGCAACCCGGAGCCGGGACCATCGGACTGACCGAGCGCATAGACTCGGAGCTCGCGGCCCTGGCCAAGACGCTCCCGCCCGGAGTAAGGGTGAATACCGACATTTTCCGGCAGGCCGACTTCATTTCGACGGGCATCTCCAATCTTCAACGTGCCCTGCTTGAAGGCGGACTGTTTGTTGCCATAGTGCTCTTTTTCTTCCTGATGAACCTGCGCACGACGCTGATTTCGCTCGTTGCGCTTCCGATGAGCATCTTCGTGACCCTGCTGATTCTTCATGTCTGCGGTTTCACGATCAACACGATGAGCCTGGGCGGCATAGCCATTGCCATCGGCTCGCTGGTCGACGACGCGATTGTTGACGTTGAAAACGTGTATAAACGCCTGCGCCGGAACCGTGCGCTTCCCGAGGGAGATCGGCTGCCGGTGCGCGAAGTCGTCTATCACGCGTCGGCCGAGGTCCGCACCCCGATATTCAACTCCTCGCTCGTCATCATTGCGAGCTTCCTGCCGCTATTCTTCCTCAGCGGGGTCGAGGGTCGGCTTCTGATTCCTTTGGGCGTTGCGTTCATCGTCTCCCTGATTGCCAGCACCATAGTTGCGCTGACGCTGACCCCGGTTCTTTGCAGCTACCTTCCGGACTCAAAGACCGAAAGCCGTGAGCCGCGCACGACGCGGATCTTGCGCGCTGCCTATGAGCGCTCGCTCGGGGGCGCCCTGAGGAGGCCGGGCATGGTGATTGGCGCCACGTCGGTGTTATTCCTCGGCGCGCTCGTGGTGTTCTTCACCCTCGGCGGCGGATTCCTGCCACGCTTCAACGAGGGTTCGTTCACCATCAACGTAGCCACCCTTCCGGGCGTCTCGCTCGAAGAGAGCGACCGCATCGGGCGCGAGGCCGAACGTCTGATATTGGAGAGTCCCGAGGTTAGCTGCGTTGCGCGCAAAACGGGGCGCGCCGAACTCGACGAACATTCGCTGAACGTCAACGTCAGCGAGTTCGAGGTTCCATACACGCTGAGCAACCGCTCGCGCACGGAACTCGAGAGCGAGCTGCGCCGGAAACTCACGGCCCTCCCGGGAGTGAACGTTGAAATCGGCCAGCCAATCTCACACCGCATCGACGCCATGCTCTCGGGAACGGAGAGCCAGATTGCCATCAAGCTCTTCGGCCCCGAACTTCCGGAACTCCACCGCCTGGCAACTCAAATCAAAGAAGCCGCCGAGGAGGTCAACGGCGTCGTTGACCTCAACATCGAGCAGCAGGTTGAACGCCCGGAGCTACAAATCCGCCCGAAGCGCACGGAGCTCGCCCGCCTCGGCCTCCCGCTCGCCGACTTCCGCAGCTACATCGCCGCCGCCCTCGGAGGCCGGAAGGTCAGCCGCGTCTATGACGGCGACTTCCCCTATGACCTCACGGTAATTCTTGCCCCCGAAGCCCGCGAGAGCATCGCGTCGCTGCGGATGTTGAGCGTGCTCACCCCGGCAGGGAGCGTGCCCCTGGAGCAGATAGCCGAGATAATATCCACGTCGGGTCCCAACGTAATCAACCGCGAGAACGTCAAGCGTCGCATTATCATTTCAGCCAACGTCGCCGACCGCGACCTGCTATCGACGGTCAAGGAAATCCGCAGCCGCGTTGCCGCGGAAGTGACCCTCCCCGAAGGCTACTACCTTCAGTATGGCGGCCAGTTCGAGAACTCGGCTGCGGCGTCGCGCACGTTGTTGATTGCCACCCTCGGCGCCATATTGCTTATTGTCATGCTCCTATATGGCGAATTCCGCTCCAGGGCCCAGGCCGCGATGATTCTCGTCAACATGCCTTTGGCGCTCATCGGCGGCATCTTCATGCTCGCGCTCTGCGGCGGCGAGGTCAACATTCCGGCCATTATCGGCTTCATCTCGCTGATGGGCATATCGACACGCAACGGCATGCTGCTGATGAGCCGCTACAACGCCCTGCGCGACGAAGGCTTGTCGGTTGCCGACCGCGTGCGCCTCGGCTCGTCAGACCGCCTGCTGCCGATCGTGATGACCGCCCTGACCTCCGCCCTGGCCCTTCTGCCGCTGGCTCTCAACGGTCAGGCGCCCGGCAATGAAATTCAGTCGCCCATGTCCCTGGTCATTCTCGGCGGCCTGATATCGTCGACCGTGCTCAACATCTACGTCATTCCCGTAATCTACACTAAAATTTACTCCCGCAAACCGTAATAATTTTATTCACTCCTATTACATTTCTGCATGAAATATACGGCAAGCATTTTACTGGCAGCTCTATCCGTAATCGCGTCAGCATCGGAAACCGGTTCTATAGTCGACGAAGTCATCATGAATAACCCGGGCCTGGCGGCAGAAAAGGCCGCACTGCGCGCCGAGGTGATGGCCCGCGTTGCCGACAACCGCCTCGCCGCCACAGAACTGAGCTTCGGATATAAGTGGCCGTCGGTTCGCTCAGGCGAGACCAAACTGGAGGCCGAAATATCGCAATCGTTTGACTGGCCCGGAGCTTACGGCGCCCGCCGCCGGGCCGCGCGCAGCGCCGAGCAGGCCCTGAAATCGGGGCTCGAGGCATCGACCCGCACCCTGCGCCTGCAGACGTCGCTGCTGCTCTGCCGGATTATCGATGCCAACCTGCGGTGCGACATGCTGCGCACGATTGTAAACAACCTCGACTCGCTCCACGGCTCGATGCACACGATGTTGCGCGAACGCCAGATTACGGAGCTCGACCACCGCAAAGTAGCCCTCGAGGAGGTCAGTATGAAGCAACAACTTGCCGAAGTAGAGGCCACCCGCACCGCAGCCCTCGAGGAGCTTGCAACGCTTAACGGCGGCTCCCTGCCTTCAGCATCGGCCGAGCTGCGCACATATCCCGAGCTCACGCTCCTGCCGTTGGAAAAATATCTGAACGCGCCGACGCCCGAAATCATGGCCCTGCGCCAACAGGCCGAAACCATGACCCTCGACGCCCGCGCCGAACGCATGGCGCTCTACCCCGGGCTGAGCGTCGGCTACGCTTTTGAACGCGAGGGAGCCGAATATTTCCACGGCATCTCTCTGGGGCTCATCCTGCCGTCCTTTTCAGCAAAACCACGCGCCGAGGCCGCCCGCTGGCAGGCCCGCGCCCTGGAGCTACGCGCAGAGCAGGCCGCAACCGACCGCCGCGTCAGGATTGCCGCCGACCACTCGACCGCGCTGCTGACCGCAAAACTACTGGCAGACTACTCCTACGCCTTCGGCAGCGACTACCCCACCCTTCTCAAACGCTCGCTTGACGGCGGCCAGCTCAGCTACATAGAATACTTCTCGGAACTCAACTTCTACCTGACCGCCCGCCTCGACTACCTATCGCACCTGCTTACCTACAACACCCTGCTGACAACCCTGACCCTCGGACTCTGACAAACCGTAATTCCCCGGACACCCTACGGGAGCCAGGGAAAATATGTGAGCGAAAGTTTCGCCGCTACGCGGCTTTTTCGGGGAAGGAGATACGGTGCCTCACCCCGGGCCGCGGGCGCTACGCGCCTGTTTGCCGCTCTGCGGTTCGCGCCGACCGGTTGTTTTGCGAAGCGTGGGGCGCCGATTTTTTGCAAAGACGGAGGATTTTGCTTAACTTTGCAGTTGTGAATCAGATTACGCCCGCTGACATACAGGCCGCGAAGCAGCGGCTGGGAATCGTTGGCTCCGCGCCGGCTTTGCTGGAGGCGGTGGGGCGTGCTCTGCGTGTGGCTCCGATAGATTTGTCGGTGCTGGTTATCGGCGAGAGCGGCACGGGCAAGGAGTTTTTCCCGAAGTTAATTCATTCGGCGGGGGCGCGCAAGCATGCGCCTTACATCGCGGTTAACTGCGGTGCCATCCCCGAGGGGACCATCGATTCGGAGCTTTTCGGTCATGAAAAGGGCGCGTTTACGGGCGCCGTGGCCTCGCGAAAGGGCTATTTCGAGGAGGCTGACGGCGGCACGATATTTCTTGATGAGGTCGCGGAGCTGCCTCTGACAACGCAGGCGCGCCTGCTGAGAGTGCTGGAAACGGGCGAGTTTCTGAAAGTCGGATCGTCGCAGGTCCAGAAGACGAATATCCGCATAGTTGCGGCAACGAACGTTGACATGGCGAAGGCGGTTTCGGAAGGTCGTTTTCGCGAGGACTTGTATTATCGCCTTTCAACGGTTCAGATTAACGTTCCGCCGCTTCGCGACCGCGACGCTGACATCCCGCTGCTGGCACGCAAGTTTGCGGCCGATTTTGCAGAGAAGTATTCGACTCCGGAGTTGGAACTTACCGACGGGGCCAGGGCGTTGTTGCGCTCTTACCGCTGGCCGGGAAATGTGCGCCAGCTGAAGAATATTGTTGAGCAGTTAGCTCTTTTCGAGGCGGACAAGCCCGTCGGGCGCGAACGCCTGGAGCAGTATCTGCCGCCGATGGTCTATACTCCGGCCCTGACGTCTAATCCGGGCGGCGCCGACGGTCACGCGTATTCGCGGGAGCGCGACATGCTTTTCAATCTGATTTTTTCGCTACGCTCGGAGGTTGACGACCTGCGTTCGCGCCTGAGCGCAAAGGATTCAGAGTCGGCTCCGCTGATGCATTTTTCAGATGCACGTGAGCTTCAGGCGGCACCGGCAACGTTCACCCCCTACACCGAGGAACCGCGCGCCATTGCGGAGACGAACACTACTCCGGCGGCACCGCGCTCGCTCGAGGAGACGGAGCGCGAGATGATTCGCGAGAGCCTCGAGCGCAACGGCGGCCGACGGAAACAGACGGCCATGGAGCTTAATATCAGCGAACGAACCCTTTACAGGAAGATACGCGATTATGGCCTGGAATAGAGTTTCGGCATTGGCGGTCGCCGCCGTGTGTTTCTTTTTCAGCGGCTGCGTGCCTTCGTATAAGCTCAACGGCTCGGCGATAGACTATTCGGTCTACCGCACAATCAACATCGCCAATTTTCCGATTCGCGCGGCGCTGGTTTATTCTCCGTTGCAAATCACTTTCGAGAATACTCTGGTAGACTACATCGAGCGTAACACGCGCCTGCGGACCTCGGTCGGCAATAATAACGCCGACCTTCAGCTCGAGGGCGAAATCACAGGGTATAATCTCACGCCGATGGCCGTCGGAGAGGATGCTTATGCGGCACAAACGCGTCTGACTATCACGGTGCGCGTTCGCTATATAGATAACCGCGCCGAGGGTAAGGATATTGACCAGACATTCTCGGCTTATCGTAATTTCGATGCTAACGAGATGCTCACGGACGTGCAGGATCAGCTCTGCACGGAGATTTCGCAGGAGCTCGTGGAACTGATTTTCAATGCCACGCTGGGGAATTGGTAAGGGATTGAAAATGAAAAATGAAAAGTTAAAAATCGAGAGTTATAAGACTTATAAGTTTTATAAGATTTATAAGTTTTATAATCTTAAAGATACATGGTTGATAGAGAAGAAATAGAACGTTGGCTGGACGGCGGGGCGCCTTCGCGAGAAACCGTTGACGTGCTTGCGGCGGAGGCTCCGTGGTGGCTTCTGCCGGCGGTGTCGCGCCTGCGCAATGCCAACGATGTTTCCCCCGAGGAGCGGGCGGCATTACTTTCGCGCCTGGCAGTGGCCGCCCCTGATTTGGAGCAGATGTCGATGGCGGTCAATGCCGACCTGTCGATCGACCTCAGCCGCTTCTATCCGATAGAGCGCCCGTCGACTCCCGACACGGAGGGAACGATTGAGAAATTTCTGACCACATACGGCACGACCTCACGGACCGAGGAAGAGCTGCTTGAACGACTGATTTTCAATCCGACGCCGGACTATGCCCAGATGCTTGCCCGCGAGGAGGAGCAGAGCGTTCCGCAACCCGACGATGCCCCTGCAGGCTCGCCAGACGACCTCATCAACTCGTTCATTATAAAGAGCAAGGCCTCGGAGGGCCGTTTTCCGGCGACGACGCTCAAGGAGGAGCCCGAACCACAGCAAAAGCCGCAGTCACCCGTAAAAAAGCCTGTAGTTTCCGATGACTCAATGCTCTCGGAAAGCCTCGCCCGGGTCTACATAAAACAACACAAATATGCCAAAGCTCACGAAATTATAAGCCACTTAAATTTGAATTTTCCGCAAAAAAGTATTTACTTTGCAGACCAATTACGCTTCCTCGAAAAGCTCATCGCCATCGAGGAGCGTAAAACCATATCTATCGCCGAAAACAATAACCAACAATAAACCAACTGATTATGATTTACACCCTGGTAATAATCCTGACGATTCTCGCCGCAATTCTGCTGATTGGCGTAGTCCTGATTCAGAAATCCAAAGGCGGCGGCCTCGGCTCGACCTTTGCAAGCTCCAACTCGATTCTCGGCGTTAAGCGCACGAATGACGTTATCGAGAAAGTAACCTGGTGGCTCGCAGGCATCATCTGCTTCCTGTCGATTCTCAGCGTCTTCGTTGCCCCCGAACTCACGAAGAGCACCCAAATTCGCTCGCAGGTTGAAGCACCCGCAGCTCCGGCCCTCGACATTGAAGCGCCGGCGACCCCCGCGGCTCCCGCAGAGTAATCACTCCCTGAAAGATATTTAACGCATGATTACGCAGGAACAATTAAAAGAGACCTTTGAGCGCCGGCTTGCGCTGAGGAGGTATCTTTGACATCGATAACAAGAAAATAGAAGTCGAAGAAGAAGAACTCCGCACCCACGTGCCCGACTTTTGGGAGCACCCTAAGGAAGCGCAGGCACAGATGAAAAAAATCAAAGACCTCCAGGCCTGGATTAAAGGTTATGAGGAGGTTGAGAAGGCTTGTGACGAACTCCGGTTAGCCTGTGACTTCTTCAAAGAAGAGCTCGTCACCGAAGAGGAGGTCGACGCTATCTATGGCGAAACCATCGCGAAAATAGAAGCGCTGGAGCTTCGCAACATGCTCCGCCGCGAAGAGGACAAGATGGACGTTGTTCTCAAAATCAACTCCGGCGCCGGAGGCACGGAGAGCCAGGACTGGGCGTCGATGCTCATGCGCATGTATCTGCGCTGGGCCGAACGCAACGGCTACAAGACATCGATTGCCAACATTCTCGACGGCGAGGAAGCCGGCATCAAATCGGTCACCATCAACATTGAGGGCGACTTTGCCTACGGCTACCTCAAGAGCGAAAATGGCGTACACCGCCTTGTGCGTGTCAGCCCCTACAACGCCCAGGGCAAGCGCATGACCTCGTTCGCGTCGGTATTCGTGACCCCGCTGGTCGACGACACCATCGACGTGAAAGTCGAACCGGCCCTTATCAGCTGGGACACGTTCCGCTCAGGCGGCGCCGGAGGCCAGAACGTCAACAAAGTGGAGTCGGGTGTGCGCCTGCGCTATCAATATACCGACCCCTATACCGGCGAAAAAGAGGAGATTCTCATTGAGAACACCGAGACCCGTGACCAACCCAAAAACAAAGAGAACGCAATGCGCCAGCTACGCTCCATTCTATACGACAAGGAGTTGCAGCGCCGCCTCGCCGAACAGGCAAAAGTCGAAGCCGGCAAGATGAAGATTGAATGGGGCAGCCAGATACGCTCCTACGTCTTTGATGACCGCCGCGTGAAAGACCACCGCACCAATTACCAGACAAGCGACGTCGGCGGGGTTATGGACGGCGACATCGACGATTTCATCAAAGCATACCTGATGGAATTCGCCGGAGAGCAAGAGCAATAATTTGCAAAAACCAAAATATTTACATAACTTTGCGCGCTGAATAAACAAGCAAACAATTCACCACTACCATAAATAAATGGCAACACTCGAAAAAATCCGCAGCAGATCGGTGCTCCTCGTGAGCATCATCTTCGTTGCACTCTTTCTGTTCATCATCACTATCATCGACAACCCCCTGAGCCTCTTCATCGACCAGACCACAGTGGCCGAGGTCAAGGGCGAAAAGATTGACTACGAGACGTACTCCCAACGGGCAAACCTCGTGCGCGAACAGAACCCCCAGGCCACGAACGCCGACAGGCAGGCGCTGACCAGCCTCGTTACGGAAGCCCTCTACAAGCAGGAATTCAACAAACTCGGCCTCGCCGTCACCCCCGCCGAAATCTCGGCATGTATGGTAGGCGAAAACGCCCCCTATCAGATTGTCGGACAATTCTACCAGCAATTCGGCGCCACCCCGGCCGACGTTCTCAACGCAATCAATGACCCCGAAGCCGCCGGCCTCAACGCCGAACAGGTCGACCAGCTCACCCGCGCATATGCCGAATTCGAGCAGAACCTCGAAGACCAGCTCTTGACCCAAAAGCTTCTCAAGCTCCTGCAGGGCACCGTCAACGCCAACAAGCTCGACGCGAAGCAGATTTATGACCGCGGCAACACGACCTATGCCATTGCCTCTGTCAGCAAGAACATCTATCAGACCAATGACTCGGTGACCCCCGCCGAAATCGAAAAATATTACAAGAACCACCGCGAAGGCTATAAGATTGCCGGTGGCGACAAAGTCCGCTACGTCCGCTACGTGACCCTGCCCATCTCAGCCAGCGACGCCGACCGCCGGAAAGCCGTCGAAACCGTTCAACAGGCTCTCACTCAGATTCAGGAAGCACAGTCGATGGACCCGTTGGTTGGCAACGGCGCCTTCATCATCGAGCATCAGACCGCCGACTCCACGGCACTCGCCGGCATCAAAGTCACCGGACTGAAAGAGTACCTCCAGACCGCAGAACCGGGCCAAGCTCAGATTCTCAACACCAACAGCGCCTACCTGCCCCAGAATCCCGAACTCGTGATTGCCCGCATGGTAAGCCGCGAAAACAAGGTCAACAAGGCTAAAGTCGCTCAGGTAGTCTTTGACGGCACGGTCAACTCCGACTCAATCATTGCCCGCCTGAATGCCGGCGAACCCGCCGACTCGATTGAAGGCATCGCACAAAGCGTTCCCGCAACCGACTTCACCTTCGAGCAGCTCACCAACATCATCGACACTCTCCGGGCAATCGGCACGGGCAAGTATATCAACCTCGGCCAGGCTGCCGTTGCGGTCGAAAGCTGGGGCAAACCCGAAGCGATGGTTGAATACTATACCGCAACCTACGCCATCGAACCCTCACGCGCAACCATTGACCAACTCAACACCCGCATGCGCGACTTCCTCATCACCGCCCCCAACGCCGCAGCGTTCAACAACGAGAACGCCATGGCCCAGGGCCTGATGGTTCAGGAAACCCTCATCGATCCCTCGACTTTCGACATCGACAACCTCGAGGACAGCCGCGAAATGGTTGCATGGGCAATGGAAGATGCCAAGAAAGGCGACGTCAGCCGCCTCTTCACCGACAGCAAGAGCACTCGCTTGGCCGCTATCGCCGTGGTTGACGAATACAAGGACTACATCCCCTACACCTATCCCGGCCTGGTCAACGCCATCACCCGGAGCGCCCAGTCCGAAAAGAACGCCGACATCGTCATCAACGACGTCAAAGGCAAAGGTCAGACCCTCGCCGACTATCAGAAGCTGCTCGACGCCCAGCGCGTCGACACCCTCCGCGGCGTCAACCTCTCGAACAACTACTATGCCCAGCTCGGCGGCCTCAGCTCGGCCAAAAAGGGCGACATTGTCGGCCCGGTCCGCTGGAACAGCAACGTCGTTGTATACTCCGTTGTTGACGCAGTCGAAGGCTCGATGCCCTACGACGAGAAGAGCTCATCGATACAGTTCCAACGCCAGGCCCAGAACCTCGTGCTCGGCAACACCCCCGACGCCCTGTTGCTTGGCGACGGAAACGTGAAATACAACTTCCTGCGCTTTACCCGCAGATGAAAAAATATTTTCCCCAAACATCCCTAATCGGGGCGTGTCGACGAGATGTCGCTGCGCCCCTCTTTTTGCGAGAACAAAAACCGACCCGCGAGGGTTAATAAAAGGGCAGGCAATGCACACTGCCCACTGCCCACTACCCACTAAAATATGGTAACAATCATCGGCTACTTAGCATCAATCTGCATGATCTGCGGCTACCTGCCGCAGGCAATAACCACAATCCGCACCCGCGACACCGACGGCATTGCCCTGCCGACATTCCTCGCCCTGGGCGCCGGTTCGGTATTCTTCGTTGTCCAAGGCATAATGCTCAACAACATTCCGCTGGTCCTGACCAATGTCGTAACCACCATCTGCTCAGCCATCATCTTCGGCATCAAACTCCACAACGACCGCCAAAAGACGAAATAGCGCGACTGACAATTTGGCAGGTTGGCAGGCGGAACTTTTTTGGCACGCTATTTGTTACTTCTTTGCACAGACAAATTGAAATAACAAATAACAAACAGACTAAACATAACCGAAATTATGGGAAAAATCATTGGCATTGACCTTGGTACGACAAACTCATGCGTAGCAGTCCTCGAAGGTAAAGACCCCGTTGTTATCCCCAACAGCGAGGGCCGCAACACAACCCCTTCAGTAGTGGCATTCACTGACGGCGGCGAACGCAAAGTCGGCGAACCCGCAAAACGTCAGGCTATCACGAACTCCAAGCGCACAATCTACTCGATCAAGCGCTTCATGGGCGAACACTGCAAAGACGTGGAAAACGAAATCAAACGCGTGCCCTATACAGTCGTGTGCAGCGCTAACAATACTCCGCGCGTCGACATCGACGGCAAGGAATACTCTCCTCAGGAAATCTCGGCAATGATTCTTCAGAAGATGAAGAAGACCGCTGAAGATTACCTCGGCCAGACCGTTACCGAAGCCGTAATCACCGTGCCCGCATACTTCAACGACGCCCAGCGTCAGGCAACCAAAGAAGCCGGCGAGATCGCAGGTCTCACCGTCCGCCGAATCGTCAACGAACCGACGGCGGCAGCCCTGGCCTACGGCCTCGACAAAGAGGGCAAGGACCAGAAAGTCGCAGTCTTCGACCTCGGCGGCGGCACGTTCGATATCTCGATTCTCGAATTGGGCGACGGCGTGTTTGAAGTGAAATCGACCAACGGCGACACCCACCTGGGCGGCGACGACTTTGATCAGGTCATCATCGACTGGCTCGCCGACGAATTCCAGAGAGAAGAGGGCGTAGACCTCCGCAAGGACCCCATGGCCCTGCAGCGCCTGAAAGAAGCCGCCGAAAAAGCAAAAATCGAACTCTCGAGCTCGACCTCGACAGAAATCAACCTGCCTTACATCATGCCCGTCAACGGTCTGCCCAAACACCTGGTCAAGACCCTCACACGCGCAAAGTTCGAGCAGCTCGCCGACAGTCTCATCCAGGCAACGGTTGAACCCTGCCGCAAAGCCCTCTCCGATGCCGGACTGACCGCATCCGACATCCACGAGGTAATCCTCGTTGGCGGCTCCACCCGAATTCCCGCCATCCAGGCAAAAGTGAAAGAAATCTTCGGCAAAGAGCCTTCTAAGGGCGTTAACCCCGACGAAGTTGTTGCCGTCGGCGCCGCAATTCAGGGCGGTGTGCTCTCGGGCGAAGTCAAAGACGTACTTCTGCTCGACGTCGTGCCCCTGAGTGTCGGCATCGAGACACTCGGCGGCGTAATGACCAAGCTCATCGAGGCCAACACCACCGTGCCTACCCGCAAGAGCGAGGTATTCTCAACCGCAGCCGACAATCAGCCCTCGGTTGAAATCGTGGTGCTTCAGGGCGAACGCCCTATGGCGAAAGACGACAAGATCCTCGGCAAGTTCCACCTCGACGGCATTGCCCCCGCACCCCGTGGCATCCCGCAGATCGAGGTTACCTTCGAGGTCGATGCCAACGGCATTCTGAACGTCAGCGCAAAAGACAAAGCCACCGGCAAGGAGCAAAGCATCCGCATCGAAGCATCTTCGGGCCTGACTGACGCCGAAATCCAGCGCATGAAAGAAGAAGCCCAGGCCAACGCCGCAGCCGACGCCAAGGAGAAAGAGCGCGTTGACACCATCAACAAGGCCGACTCCATCATCTTCCAGACCGAGAAACAACTCTCTGAACTCGGCGACAAGATTCCCGCCGACAAGAAGACCGCCATCGAGGCAGCCCTGACCAAGCTCAAAGACGCCCACAAGGCTCAAGACCTCACCGCAATCGAAGCCGCAATCAAGGAGATTGAAACCACATTCGGCGCCGCCCAGCAAGACATCCTCAACGCCCAAGCGCAGGCCCAGCAGGCCCAAAACCCCGGCGCCGGCGCCCCGAACCCAGGTCAAGCTCCCGGTAACGGCGGCGACGATCACGTCACCGACGTAGACTTCGAGGAAGTCAAGTAATAGAACCAAATGTAACTAAATCTATCTAAGAAGGGTTGCAGTCCTTGCGATTGCAACCCTTTTTAGTTAGATTATTCTTTATTTAGATTGATGAATGTCGGCTTTCTGTTTATATGTGGAACATATTTGGAACGTTTCTTAATTAGCGACAATGTGTCCCATCGTCTCACTTCGCCTCAATTCACAAATATTAACACGCGTGAGCTCTAAACTTGCACACGGATGGTGTTAACTTTGTCATTATGAAAGACAAGATAATGAAGCATCAAACCATAAAAATCATCACAGGCCACAAACAGGAGGTGGTAACACAAGCTCCCGTAGTTATCTCGGCAAGCAGAGCCACGGATATTCCGGCTTTCTATGCCGATTGGTTCTTCGCCCGATTAGGGAAAGGGTATGTAAGGTGGCGCAACCCGTTTAATGGCAAAGACAGTTATGTGTCGTTCGCCAATACTCGCTTTGTCGTGTTTTGGTCAAAGAATCCTGCACCTATCATTCCACATCTTCGTATACTTGGAGAGCGTGGGATTGGGTGCTATGTGCAATATACACTCAACGATTATGAAAACGATGGTTTTGAAGCCAATGTGCCTGCTTTGCAGCATCGGATTGATACTTTCAAGTGTCTTGTTGACACGTTGGGAGACGGCTCAGTTGTATGGCGTTTTGACCCTATTGTTTTGACCGATACCGTTTCTGAAGAATCATTGCTTGAAAAGATTGATAATATTGCGGAGCGCTTACGCGGCTACACAGAAAAACTCGTTTTCAGTTTTGCCGACATCGATTCATATAAGAGAGTGGGAAAGAATCTGATGCAGGCTGGAATCAAATATAAAGAATGGGACAATGAATCGATGTTGAGTTTTTCTAAAAAACTGTCTGAGTTAAACGAATCATGGGGGCTTCGACTCGCCACCTGCTCCGAGTCAATCGCCTTAGAACAATTCAATATTGAGCATAACAGGTGCATAGATCCGGAACTGATAGCCCGTTTGGCACCTAATGACGCAGTTCTACAAAACTTTATTTTCAACGCACGCACTGACGGTGGCCAGCGAAAACACTGCGGATGCATACTATCAAAGGACATAGGCGCATATAACACCTGTCCACATGGCTGCGCATACTGCTATGCCAACACCTCCCCGCATTCAGCACTTTCCAACTATCAACGCCACAATCCCAATAACGACTCAATTCTTTAAGACCATGCATTACACACCGCAAATCCGCAAATCGGCATACTCCTTTGATGATATTCTCAAGAATGCCGAAAAGTGGTTCGCATCATTATCTGAAAGCAAAAGGAAATCCCTGAAAGAAAATCTTGACCATGGAGCGGCACTCCTTGACTCAAAGGCTCAGTTAAAGGCTTATCTCCATTTCTATGGAAGTATTCATCAGGCAAAACTCCTTCAGGCTTTTGAAAATATTCCAAAGGAAATTTGGTCGGAAGGAGGTGTATCCATCATAGACTACGGCTGCGGTCAGGGTATTGCCGAAATGGTTCTCTCTGATTATATTGCTTCAAAGTGGATTGATAATGATTTTGTAAAGGACTTCACGTTGATTGAACCATCGCGTGAAAACCTACTGCAAGCAGTTGAATATGTACAGGACTTCTACCTTGAAGGTAAAATTAGGCCTTATTGCATTAACGACAAGCAAATAACAAAAGAACACATCAACACAACTACCAATACAATAATACATATATTCTCCAATGTTATAGATCTCGAAGAATTTGAAGGAGACAGAATCGCTGATATTCTGAGCCAAGATAAATCGAACAATAACATCATTGTCTGTGTAAGCCCATACTATCAAGAAACCGCTCGAGGCAAACGAATGGAGGAATTCGGGAAGAAACTGCAAGGTTATTCCCTGCGATATAAATTTGAGAAGCACACTGATGAATGGGAAAAGCCATACAGTTGCCAAATACATATCTATGCAAGCATGTATTATTGATTGATTTTGCTTGATAACAATAGATTTTAAAGTTGCCATATTTGGAACATATAAGCATAATGCTATATTAACCAACGCTCTCGATATTTGAGGAAGTCAAATAATGTAACTAAATACATATAAATCCATCTAAAAAGGGTTGCAGTCCTTGCGATTGCAACCCTTTTTAGTTATATAACAAGATAGATGTTAGGGTGGCACATAACTTTCAGAAACAGTAGGGCTAAAATGTTTTTGATATATTCAAAATAGTTGCTATATATGCAAAAACTTTTGAATATGATTAACGCGATGGAAAATATCCCGAGACCAAAATATCTTTATAAGATTTTGAGATATAAGGGCAACGGTGTGATTAAGGTGCTGACGGGGCAACGGCGGGTCGGAAAGAGTTGTATATTAAATTCCGTTGAGGAGAAACTCCGTCAGTCATCGCCAACTGCCACTTTCATGCGCATCAATCTTGAGGATTTTGACAAGGTTATTCGTTCGCTATGTCTCGATGCACGGAACGACATCTATATCACAGGAAGTAATTCATCAATTTAGAAATATCTAAATCAACATAGTGTGGGCAAATTGATTGAGATTGATTAAATTTCCGTAACTTTGCAACGTAACAGTGAGCGTGTTTTTGCATTTTGGCGAACATTACCCACATTCTCCATTGTCTTTTTTCGGTTTAACGCCTCAAAATTATATGTCGATGCATAAAATTTCACTATTTTTGCGGGAAATTAACAGACTATGGATATTTCGGATTCTTATATACCGCGCAAACTGCCTGTTATAGCTTTCATTTGCACGTTGTTTATCACATACCCCAACGTGGTTTGGATTCCATGGAATCTGGCACGTCTGAATGTCGGCGAAGAACCCGGCTTTTGGATATTCTCTGCTTTTCGTATGCTTTATTTCTACGGATTGTTCTATTATCAACTAAGATACAATGTCGGTAAAATCGGCAATATGTCGTTTACGGCACGGTTCGGACGGAACTTTCTTTACACGTTGGCAGGATGCAGTGCATTTGTAGGATTATCCTACGGCTTACCATTACTTGGTATTCAAACAGGATATGTAGGTAATATTCTCCTGTTCCAGTTCTTCGTGGTCTGTCTGTTATGCACGTTTATCGGTTATATATCTGTGTTGTATGACAGTCAAAGAGAAAAAGAACAGGAGATAGAGCAGCTCCGTATCGAGAACCTGCAGAGCCGCTGCGACGCCCTTGCCAACCAAATAAATCCACATTTCTTTTTCAATTCGCTCAACGGAATATCCTCTTTGGCCCGAAAAGGGAATGATGACAATACATTGCTATATGTCACGAAGTTGTCGGATATTTTCCGTTATATTCTGCAAAGTGAAAAGCGTGGACTGGTGGTAACACTGGGCGAAGAACTGGCATTTATACGTTCTTTCATGCACGTCATGGAGGTACGATTCGGAGGCAAACTAACCTGTTCGATTGATGTACCTGAAAAAGACTATGAACTGACGTTGCCAGTGCTCTCTTTACTGCCGCTCCTGGAGAATGTGACGGTACACAACCGGATTGACAGTGACCACCGGATGAATATCGAAATCCGAATGAATGGCGGCGAATTGAAAATATCCAATCCGGTATATCCCAAGCTCGCCCCGCCCGACACGAACGGTATCGGTTTGCAGAACCTGCGTAACCGTTTTGACCTGATGATGAAGAAAGAAATCCGTGTGGAAACCGATGGTGACACATTTAACGTATATCTCCCGTTAAGATAATTGACAGAACCATGAGAGTATTGATTGTAGAAGATGAAACGGCAGCTTACGATAACATGGTAAAGGCTTTACAGGCAATAGACCCCATGATTGAGATTGCAGGAAACACGGAAAGCGTAAGTCAAACGGCGGAATGGCTGCAACACAATCCGCAACCGGATTTGATTTTCATGGACATACACTTATCCGACGGTTCGGCATTCATGCTTTTCGACCGCATGAAAATCGAAACGCCGATTGTCTTTACCACTGCATACGACCGATATGCCATAGACGCGTTTCGTGTAAACAGTATCGATTACCTGCTGAAACCTATTAAGCAGGACGAGTTGCAACGGGCATTGGATAAATTCCGCCGCCTGATGCCCGCCGAAACGGGCGGTTACCTCTCCCGTCTGATGGCATTGGCTTCCAAGCCGGTTTATAAGGACAAAATCCTGATACCCATACGGGATAAACTCCTGCCGATATCGCTGAACGATGTCGCTTGTTTCTACACTACCAACAAACAGACGCTTGTTTGTCTGAAAGACGGTCTGCAATATACGTATGCAAAGACGTTGGAACAAATCATGGCGATGCTCAACCCCTCAGGTTTCATCCGGGCGAACAAGCAGTATATCGTGGCACGCGACAGTGTGAAAGAAATCACCATCTGGTTCGATAGCCGTCTGCTGGTAAAACTGAAGATAGAGACTCCCGAACCGATTTACATCAGCAAAAATCGGGCATCGGAGTTCAAGGCATGGATAGTTGAAGAATAAATAACGAGTTCTCTTTTGATTTTAATGGCAGCTTCTTTCGGGGAGCTGTTTTTCGTTTTCAGGAAGCACTTTTCCGCTTTCATACAACTTACTGCATAATGTATGTCCATTTACTGGTAGGTTCTATTAATTGGTTTATCAGCGCGTAATGCAGAACCCCAAAAGCATCATTGCACTGATTCGTGAGTACATCACGAATGCAAAAGTAGCGATAATTTAAGACTTATACAAGTTTTCACTTCTTCATTTTACATCTTTTTGCGTTTTTTTGGGGGGGGGTAAATGTCTGTGTGTCAATATTATACCGCTTGTGGATTT
>CAZKOF010000026.1:0-25967 GCA_964554335.1 uncultured Bacteroides sp. | reverse complement strand
CAAGCTCATGGCGAGAATGTTCGCCGTGATTAGAAAAAATCAAATTTATCAACCTATTTTTTCGGTTTAGGCTTGCAAAAATCATAAGAATATGAAGAATATTATTATTCTCGGAATCGAATCGAGCTGCGATGACACGTCGGCGGCAGTATTGTGTAACGGCCTGCTGCGCAGCAATGTTATCGCCTCGCAGAGCGTCCACGAAGAGTTCGGCGGAGTTGTGCCCGAACTGGCCTCGCGCGCGCATCAGCAGAACATAGTGCCGGTTGTCGACGCCGCCATTCGGCGCGCCGGGGTTTCCAAGTCAGACCTCTCGGCCATTGCGTTCACCCGCGGCCCCGGGCTGCTGGGTTCGCTGCTCGTCGGCACGTCATTTGCCAAAGGCCTGGCCCTCGGGTTAGATATTCCGCTGGTCGACGTCAACCATCTCCATGGCCACGTGCTCAGCCATTTCATCCGCGAGACTGATACCGACGAGGTTCCCGAGTTCCCTTTCCTCGCCCTATTGATTTCGGGTGGCAACTCGCAGATTATCATGGTTCATAGCCCCGAGCGCATGGAAATTCTCGGCCGCACAATCGACGACGCCGCCGGCGAGGCGTTCGACAAGTGTGCAAAAGTCATGGGCCTCCCCTACCCCGGCGGCCCCCACATTGACCGCCTCGCAGCAGAAGGAAACCCAGCGGCCTTCAAATTCTCGAAGCCGCACATCCCGGGCCTCGACTATAGCTTCAGCGGGCTGAAAACGAGTTTTCTCTACACCGTTCGCGACGGACTCAAGACCGACCCCGACTTCATCGAGGCCAACCGCCCGGACCTCGCGGCCTCGATTCAGCGCGCAATTATCGACACCCTCATGCAGAAACTCGACCTCGCCGTCAGGCAGACGGGGGTCCGCGCCGTGGCCATCGGCGGCGGCGTAAGCGCCAACTCGGGCATCCGCGCGGCAGTTGCTGACTTCTGTGCCGCCCGCGGATTGCGCGCCTGGATTCCGCCGCGCAAGTTCACCACCGACAATGCCGCGATGGTCGCCATTGCCGGGCATTTCAAATTTCTGCGCAGCGACTTCTGCCCCCTCGATGCCGCGCCCTTTGCTCGCCTCGTAATCTGATGAAAGCGTCAAAAAAACTGCTATGGAAGGTTCCCCTGAGCATTATCGGGGGCATCGTCGCGCTAATTTTGCTTATACTTATTGCCATTCCGCTCTTTCTGAGCTCCGACAATCTCACGCGGCTTACACGGAAATATGGCACGGAATATCTTGTCAACGGCCGAGTGGACGTTGACCGCGCAGACCTAACGGTCTGGTCAACGTTTCCCCACGCAGTTCTGACTCTCGACTCCCTACGCATCGTCAATACTGCAATTCCCGACTCGGTCGCCACGGTTGTCAGCATCGACTCATTCAGCGGGCGCATCAACCTCGCGGCGCTACTGATCGGACGCATCAGCATCGGCCACGCCGAAATCGTGCGACCATGCGCGACCCTTTGGACCGGCGCCGACTCAACCCAAACCTCGCTGAGCATCCTTCCTGCCGGCGAACCCTCGGCCGACTCATCGTCGCCGCTGCTCCTCCCCGACCTGCGTATCACCTCTTTCCGTATTGTCGGCGACGCGCGGGCGCGCTATATCTCCACTCCCGACTCGCTCAACTTCGCCCTCACCCTACATCGCCTCAACCTCGACGGACGCGACGAAGCGCCTCAGTATCAACTGCTGACCGACGCGACCGCCTCGCTCCCCTCAATCATTTCCTCGCCGCTGCGTCTGAGCCTCGACGGCGGCATCGGCTGGAAGCCCTCGGCCCCCCTGCAGCTCTCGCTCCATGACTTCCGCATCGGCGTCGACTCACTGCGGACACGCACGTCGCTGCGCGCCGACTTCGCCGACGGCCTGCGCCTCGACGCCCTGGACTTCGAACTCGCCCCCCTGCCGCTGCAACGCCTGGCCGAGCTCGCCGACTCCATGCCCGCACTCGCCGGCAAAATGCCGCGGCTGCAGACCGACGCCACCCTGGAGCTTAGCGCCCGACTGCTCAAACCCTACGTCTACAATCCCGACACCCTCCTGCTCCCCGACCTCGCCCTGGAGGCAAGAGTCAATGACGCGCCTCTGGCCATACCCGCATGGTATCTGACACTTACAAATCTCGGAGCCGACATAGACGCCACCATTTCCTCGCGCGGACTCGACGCCTCGGAGGTCAACCTCAAGCGCCTGCGCGTAACTTTCCCGGCCTCAGACTTCAACCTGATAGCCTCGGCGACCAATCTCGCCTCCGACCCGGCACTGAAAGGATGCTTCCGCGGCGACGTCAGCTTCACCAACCTCAACCCCCGGCTCTGGACCCTGCTGAAAATGCGCCTGCGCGGCTCGATGGATGCCGACATAGACTTCAATACCCGCCTGAGTGACCTCACACCCGCGGGCTTCCACCGCGCGCTGCTCACCGGCGACGCCCTGCTGCGCGACTTCGAAGCCCTGCTCCCTGCCGACACGATTGACTGTCGCATAACCCGCGCCTCGGTGCGTTTCGGGTCGTCAGACTCCTTCGGCGGGGCCGACTCGCTGCTGACCGCCTCGATAAAGGTTGACTCGCTCGCCGCCGAACTCCCCGACATGACTCTCAGGCTCAAAAACTTCGCCATCGGCCTCGGCGTCAGCAACACCGCCACATCGCTCGACACCACAACGATAACCCCGATGGGCGGCTACCTTTCGGTTGACCGTCTGACCTGGCGCAGCGTCACGGATTCTACAACCGCCATTGTGCGCAAACTGGCCGGCGGGGTTTCAATGCGGCGCTACAAAGGCAGCGAGCGCCTGCCGCAATTCGGCGCCAAACTCTCCGCCAAGCGCCTGGTATTTGCCGACGCAACCACCCGCGCCTCGCTCCGCGGCGTAGAAATTTCGGCCTCGGCCCATAAATCAGCCGAAATCCGACGCCGGCGGCGCTCGCTCTCGGTCACCGACTCCCTGCGACTGGCCTCGCGCCGCGACTCCATGCTCCTTGCCGAAAGCAAATTCGAGCGTCTCGACCCCGGAATCGACCGTTCGAGCGTGCGCCTGCTCCGCAAGTACAACGTCAGCGGCCGCATTCTCGCAAAAGGAGGCCGCGTTATGACCCCTCTCTTCCCCCTGCGCACCGGCCTGACAGACTTCAACGTCTCGTTCAACGCCGATTCCGTCATGCTCAACTCCATGACGGTTACGGCCGGACGCAGCGACTTCAATCTCTCAGGCTCGATAACCGACATTCAGCGCTCGCTCGGCCGCGCCCACTCCTCGAGTCCCCTGCGCATGGTCCTCGACATCAGTTCTGACACCATCAACGTCAACCAGCTGACGCAGGCCGCCTTCCGCGGCGCCGCATATGCCGCCAAATCAGATTCTCTGAAGGCCCTGACGGCATCTGCACCAATCGACGCCGACGACGAAACGCTCGAAGCCGCCGCCGAGCAAGCCGCGTCAGACGAGACAATGGCCATCGTCGTTCCGATGAACATCGACGCCGCCCTCAACATCAAAGCCCGCAACATCATCTATTCAGATCTTGCGCTCAAAGATTTCCGAGGCGGAATCCTCGTTGCCAACGGCGCCGCAAACCTCCGCGACCTCCATGCGGCAACCGACATCGGCTCCGTGGATCTCAACATGCTCTACTACGCCCCGACCCGCTCTGACGTGAACTTCGGCCTCGGCCTCGACCTCCGCCGATTCAACCTCGGGCGCGTCACCGAAATAATCCCGACGCTCGACTCGATTATGCCTATTCTCAACACTCTCGGCGGCATCATCGACGTAGGCATCTCGGCAACCACACCCGTAGACTCGATGATGAACATCGACCTTCCACGACTCCGGGCAATGGTGCATCTGACCGGCGACTCGCTGCGGGTTCTCGACGAAAAGACCTTCAAAACCGTCAGCAAATGGCTCTTGTTCCGCGACAAGAACAAAAACATGATAGACCACATGGACGTTCACCTCGCGGTCGAGGAGAACCGGCTGAGCCTCTACCCGTTCATGTTTGACTTTGACCGCTATCGCATCGGTGTCATGGGCAACAACGACATGAACCTCAATCTCAACTACCACGTCTCCATTCTAAAGTCGCCGATACCGTTCAAATTCGGAATCAACATCAAAGGCACCGCCGAAAACATGAAAATCCGCCTCGGTCGCGCGCGATTTAAAGAGGACATGGCCGCCGAGACCGTTCAGCTCAGCGACACACTGCGAGTCAACCTTGCCCGCGAAATCCGCGACGTCTTCAACCGCGGCACCCGCGCCGCCCGCCTTGCCCCGCTGGACATACGCCGGCCCAAGACCGTCGACACCCCCGCGGAAGCGAACGATACCCTCACCGCGGCCGACTCGCTATACTTCAAGACCAACGGCCTACAACTCTAACCGCCCGCCAAATCCCATATTTTTCATTCTTCACTTTTCATTTTTCATTTTTCATTTTTCATTTTTAACTTTTAACTTTGTATAAAGCATTCCTCTTCGACATGGACGGTACCCTCTATGATTCGATGCCGAATCATGCAGACTCCTGGTACCGGATGGTCCGCGAACAGGGCATTGACTGCACCCCCGAAGAATTCTATCTCTACGAAGGCGCAACGGGCAAGTTCACGGTCAATATGCTGATACAACGCAAATATGGCCGCGACGCGACCGACGACGAAGTGCACCGCTTCTATGACCGCAAAGCCGAAATTTTCCGTTCCAAGCCCGCGCCCGCCGTCATGGCCGGAGCCCGCGAACTCGTCGAGGCCGTCGCCTCCCTCCCGTGGGAGCCGCAAACAATCCTCGTGACCGGCTCGGCTCAGGGCTCGCTACTCGACCGCCTCGACGCCGACTTTCCGGGTCGCTTCCCCGCAGAGCGCCGAGTCACGGCCCTCAACGTCAAACGCGGCAAACCATATCCCGACCCTTTCCTTCAGGGCATCGCCCTTGCCGGCGTTGCCGCTACGGAATGCGTGGTCATTGAAAACGCCCCGCTCGGCGTTCAAGCCGGCCACGCCGCCGGATGTTTCACAGTTGCCGTTGCAACCGGTCCAATTCCACACGAATGCCTCCGCGAAGCGGGCGCCGACATCGTCTTCGCCTCCATGACGGAATGCGCGGCCAAACTACCCTCAATGATATGCAACAACTGATTTTCACCAACGATGTCGCCCCCCGGCTCCATGGCCTCATCGACGAGATGGCGCCGCAAAAAGTATTCTTTCTCGCCGATCTCAACACCCGCGCCATTGCCACGAAGCTCATGCGCGAGGCCGACACGCTGATTACCATCAAACCGGGCGACGAAAACAAAAATTTCGACTCACTGACGACTGTTTGGCAGGCCCTGATGCTCGGCGGAGCAACGCGCCGGGCGCTTCTGGTCAACGTCGGCGGCGGAATGGTCACAGACCTCGGAGGCTTTGCGGCCGCAACTTTCAAGCGGGGAATCAGGTTCATCAACGTCGCGACGACCCTTCTCGGCGCCGTCGACGCGGCAGTCGGCGGCAAAACCGGCATCAATTTCCACGACTTCAAAAATGAAATCGGCGCCTTTGCCCCGGCCGCTGCAGTCATCATCTCCACCCGCTACTTCAGAACGCTTCCCGCCCCGGAGCTTCGCAGCGGCTTTGCCGAAATGCTCAAGCACGGGCTCATCAGCTCCGATGAGACCTATCGCAGCCTGCTGAAATTCAACATCACCGAAGCCGACCTCGAGAAGCTCCTTCCGCTGCTGGAGGAGAACGTCATGGTCAAGCGCCGCATTGTTGAAGAAGACCCCCGCGAACAGGGAATACGCAAAGCCCTGAACCTGGGCCACACTGCCGGCCATGCCCTCGAATCGCTCGCACTTGAGCGTCACTCGCCGGTGCCCCACGGCTTTGCCGTTGCCCACGGGTTGCTTATAGACATGATCCTCAGCCATATGCTCGAAGGATTTCCATCGGCTGAGCTATATCCGTTTGCCGAACTTCTGCACCGGACCTACGCCGACTTCCCTTCAATCGGGTGTACAGACTACCCGCACCTGCTCGAGCTCATGGCCCACGACAAGAAGAACCCCGAACCCGGGGCAATCAACTTCACTCTTCTGCGCGCTCCCGGCTCCCCGCTGATCGACCGCATTGTCGCAGCCGCCGACATCAGGACGGCACTCGACCTCTACCGCGACCTTACAAATCAATAACACATTACACCCATGACCCGCCAAGACCTCGTCCAAAACATCAATCGCAAAGGAACATTTCTATGCGTCGGCCTGGACCCCGACATCAAAAAAATACCCGTCCACCTGCTTGAGCGCGAAAATCCCCTGCTTGACTTCTGCAAAGAAATCGTTGACGCAACAGCCCCCTATTGCGTTGCCTACAAGCCGAACCTCGCCTTCTTCGAGAGCCAGGGCGTCAAAGGGTGGACAGCACTGGAAGAAATCGTCAGCCACATACGCAAGAACCACCCCGACCAGTTCATCATTGCCGACGCCAAACGCGGCGACATCGGCAACACCTCGGCGCTCTATGCCCGCGCCGCTTTTGAACACCTCGGAGTCGACGCCATCACCGTGGCCCCCTACATGGGATCAGACTCCGTCAAACCGTTCCTCGGCTACGAAGGCAAGTGGGTCGTGCTCCTCGCCCTGACCTCCAATCCCGGCAGCCATGACTTCCAATTCTGTGAAACCGACGGCACGGAGCGTCTTTTCGAGCGCGTTATCCGCACGTCGTCAGAGTGGGCCGGACCGGACGAGATGATGTATGTTGTCGGCGCAACGCAGGACCGCATGTTTGAAGACATCCGCCGCGTTGCTCCCCGCTCGTTTCTCCTGGTTCCGGGTGTCGGCGCCCAGGGCGGCTCGCTCGAGGAGGTCTGCCACTACGGCATGATTCCGGGAGAATGCGGCCTGCTCGTCAACAGCTCACGCGGAATCATCTACGCGTCATCGGACACTGACTTCGCCTCAGCCGCCGCCTCGGCAGCAGCTGCCCTCGCCGAACAGATGCGCGCTCTCCTGAACTGAAGAGATCGGCACACAAATATTTTCCCTTTGTCATTTTTCATTTTACTTTTTTCATTTTACTTTTTTCATTTTCATTTTTTGCGTATATTTGCGTGCCTAAATAGATTAACAATAATCAAAATACCTAACCATCCAATCATTATCATGAAAAAAAGCCTACTTCCAAAGCTTTTCGCTATTGTTGCAATGGGCGTGATTTCGATTGCCGCTCAGGCAATTATGCCTGAAAACGGCAAGATTTATCGCATCATCAACAAGAGCTACGGCCTCGCAATGACCGACCGCGGTCCGAACGGCATCGTCGGCTGCACGGAGCTCAGCGACAACGCGATGTCGCAACGCTGGCAAATCACCGCCTCCGGCAACGTTTTCTATCTCCGCAGCCTCGGAACGGGTAAATACCTGAATTCGTCGCGCATAATGTCGACCGGCTGGACGCTGGTCGGCAACAAAGCCGGCTCGGCAGCCATGACGATTACCGCCACCGGAGAGAACTTCATCATCAAGGCAAACGGCGACGGCAACAACCTCGCGGCCCACTGCGACGCCTCGCACAACATTGTTTGCTGGAACTCCGACATCCTACCCTCCCAGTGGGATTTCGAAGAAATCGAAATGACCCAGGCCGAGGTCGACAACGCGCTCAATACACTGGCAGACATGGAAGCCGAGGTTGCCAAAGAGGCAAACTACCAGACGCTTCTCCAGGCCATTTATGCCGACGAAGCGTGCACCACGCTCAAGGCCAACTATCAGAGCATGACCGACGCCCAACTCGAGACCGACACCAACTACAAAGGGCTGTCGGAACCGCTCAAGGCAATGGTCAGAAAGTCAATCAACGGCAACTGGAGCGAATCATATGCCGACGAAGATAAAACGACCGAATGGGATTCACAACACGCCCTGAAATACCGCGTGCAGCTCTATGAGCCCTACTCCGAAGGCAACTTAGCCGCACAACTCGCCGGCATCCAGGCCTATACCAACATGAACAACCCGACGGGCATCGTCGGCAACACCGGCGACATTCTCTACGTCATGGTTGACGGCGACATCAAGGAGGGTGCAACCCTCTATATCGGCTCCGTTACCGGCTACGGCATGTTTAACAACTGCACCGAAGGCGTTCAGCTCCACAAAGGCCTCAATCTCGTGCCCATATGGAGCGACATGGCCCACCAGTTCATCTACTACACGGTCAACACCTGCGAATGGCAAGACGGCAAGAGCCGCCCCGTGCTCAAGCATAAAGTCACCGATTTCGACGACATCAAGATCCACATTGAAGGAGGCCGCCTCAACGGCTTCTTCAACCACATCGGCGACGACCTCTATGCCGCCGACAAGGACGACGACTTCGCCTACACCTCGCAGCGCGCCGTCCACCCCATGTATGACATGATGGGTAAATACGTCATTCTCCACTTCTTCCTCTTCCCCACCAAGTCGAGCGCAGACGCGACGTCGCTCTCGCCCGGCGTGCTCTGGCACATGGACCCGGCCAACAATCCAGCAACGGCCCAGACACCCCGTTCCCACTCCATGGAGCAGATCATGAAAGCGTGGGACGACATGTGTTTCCGCGAACGCACGCTCATTGGCATCCAGAGCGACGAAGAACTCAACATGTATAATCAAGACCTGCTTTGGGGGTTCTACGAACCGCTGACAGGCGACAAAATCGACAAGCACCCCGCCGGTGACACCTGGAACACCGACCCCGGCTTCCAGTATAGCGACTACTTCAACAACCGCATGATGGGCATCACGATGCAGGGCGACCTCTTCATGAACGCAACCTCATGGCGCACTGCCTACAACATCACAACCCTCGACGCTATCCTCAACCAAATTCCCGTCAACAGCGGATCAATGTGGGGTCCCGCCCATGAATACGGCCACATAAACCAGCAACCGATGAAAATGGCCGGCACCACCGAGGAATCGAACAACATCTTCTCGAACATTGCCGTTTACTATCTCGGCCTCAACACCTCCCGCTCCAATCCTCCGATCGACCAGCTCAGAATCTTCAACCAGGACCTGACATATCTTGAAAACGGAGTCTGGGGCACAACGCGCATGTTCCTGCAACTCTGGCTCTACTACCACGCCTGCGGCAACAACAAAAAGTTCTATCCCCGCCTCTACGAGCTACTGCGCAACAATCCCCGCCAGCAGAGCTACTACCTCAACATGCGCTATGACCAATGTCACTTCGCAAAAATGTGTTGCATCGCTGCACAGGAAGACCTGACCGACTATTTCGACAGTTGGGGTTTCTTTGTCCCGCTGGAGAACTACCACATCGGCGACTACTCCAACTTTTATGCAACCCTGACCGAGGCCGACATCAAAGCCGTCAAGGAGGAAATCAAAGCTCTCGGCCTGCCGAAAAACAATCAGATTATCCTCATCGACGACCGCCCCGGCGTCACTGACCGCGCAAGCTGGTATGACGATTACATGTCGATTCAAAACGCAGGCCCTCTTGGCGGCGTGGCCGACTTCCGCAACAAAGTGAAAGCCTCCGGTTCCATGACCTGCACAATGCGCAATGACTCGCTGGTAATCACGATGGGCGAGGGCGCGAATGCCGGCGTAGGCTTCTTGGTCTACCATAACGACGGCACCCTGCTGGGCTTTACCAACGACTATCGCTGCCCGCTGAAAAAGGCCGCAACCGCCGCCCTGATGACCGGCAACGCCAAAGTTTATGCGGTAAGCGCCGACGGAAGCACCGTTGAAGTCATCAACGACTACATCAACCGCCCCATTTCGGAGCACCTCTCGAACCTGCGCAAACTGATTGAAAGTTGTGCCGACGTTGCAGGCAGCATCGACGACACCCACACCTACGTTGGCTACTACATTCCGTTCTTCATCAAGGACTTCATCGCCGCATACGACGCGGCCAATAACGTCAAGGCAGACGCAACGGCCAACGAAATCACCGAAATCTACCTCAACCTGCTGAACGCCTACAACGAAACCAAGGCCCAAACCATCGGCAAGGTGGCGATGATTCCCAGCTCGATATTCAAGGTACACAACAACCGCTTCGACGACTACGTTCTCTCATCGACCTCGAAGTCGGCAACCTCGAAAGCCAACAGGGACGAAGACGATGACTACCAGAAATGGGAACTCACCGACGCCGGAGATGGCAACTACCGCTTCTACAACGTCCGCTGGGAGCGCTACATCGGCCAGCCCAACATGGAGAACAACGCCTACAAGAGCACGGCAATGCCTATGGTTGAAAAGCGCAGCGAGGCAGGTCTCTTCAAGATGATCGAAGCCGCTCCCGGTCGCTTTCTCTTTGCCTACAACGGCGACACGGGCATGTGTCTACACGTCTTGGGCGAAAAGGGCACCGGCACACTCGTGCTCGCCGAGGACTACTGGGAAGCCTCGAAATGGAAAGTAGAAATCAAGGAAGCCCACGAAGGCTACGGCGCGAAAGTCAACCTGCTTGAACTAATTGCAAAGGCAACTCTGGCCTATGAAGAAGCCGGCAGTATCGTTATTGACGCCGACCCGATCGTGCTCAACGAAGACATGCTCTTCTCCAACGCCAAGAGCCAGTCGGGCGAGGACGTATTCACTTCGTTCAACGTTCTTCTCGACAATGACTTCCAGACATATTTCCACACCAACACCGACAACGACCGTGACTCGGATGACGGCGAGGACCACTATCTCGGCGTCGACCTCGGTCAAGGCAACTCGACGACCAGCTTCCAGGTAAGCCTGTCGAACCGCGACGTTTCGCGCAACGGCGAGACCGACGACGAATCCGGCACGCTGAGAGTCAACAACCCCATCAACATGTACGTTGAAGGCTCGAACGACGGCAATGAATATACCCGCATCACGACCCTGCAGCGCATCCCGAGCAAGAGCGGCGGCACCTACGTTTCCGACCTTCTCGGCGACGGCAACCCCTACCGCTATATCCGCCTGGTTTGCATCGGCAGCTCCGGCAAGGCCCACGGCCACTACTACTTCTGTCTCTCGGAATTCGGCATCAACAACGCCGAGGAAGTTGCAAAAATCAATCCGCAGTACCCGAAGGTAACGGCCGAAATGATGTTTGACATCCGCGACCAGCTCGAAGCAGCCACCAAAGCATCGAACAGCACCTCGACGAAGCCCGACATCTTCAACAATGCCTACGACGCCCTGCTTGAGCCGTATATTACCCTGACCAATGCCATGGGCATCGAAAACGTAATTGAAGAAATCACCCTCGACACCAACCGCATAGCCTCAAGCGACATCTACGACCTGATGGGCCGCAAGGTTGCGAAACCCTCGAAGGGCGTGTTCATCATCAATGGCGTGAAAACCCTGGTGAAGTAAAAAATCTACCCTGCAAATCCATTCAGACCCGCCGGACAAGCATGACTTGCCGGGCGGGTCTGATTTTTTTGTATAAAAATTGCAAAAAATTTTGCCGCCTCTGAAGAATTTCGTAACTTTGCAGGTGCTGAAATTCAAGCAAAAGAATTACATAACCCCAATTTATAAACAATTAAAGCAATATGACAAAAATCGGTATCAACGGCTTTGGCCGTATCGGTCGTTTTGTTTTCCGCGCCTCCACCAAGCGCGACGACATCGAGGTTGTTGCCATCAACGACCTTCTCCCCGTAGATTACATGGCTTACATGCTCAAGTATGACACCATGCACGGTCAGTTCGACGGCTCCGTCGATTACGACATGGAAAAGAGCGAGCTCATCGTCAACGGCAAGCACATCCGCGTAACCGCATGCAAGAACCCCGCCGAAATCAACTGGGGCGCTGTTGGTGCTGAATATGTAGTAGAATCCACCGGCCTCTTCCTGACCGAAGAAAAGGCTCAGGCCCACATCGAAGCCGGTGCAAAATACGTTGTTATGTCCGCTCCCTCGAAAGACGCAACTCCTATGTTCGTATGCGGCGTTAACGACAAAACCTACGCAGGTCAGACTTTCGTTTCCAACGCATCCTGTACAACCAACTGTCTCGCACCCATTGCCAAGGTTCTGAACGACAAGTTCGGCATCACCGACGGCCTGATGACCACCGTTCACTCGACCACCGCAACCCAGAAGACCGTTGACGGCCCCTCGATGAAGGACTGGCGCGGCGGTCGCGCAGCTTCGGGCAACATCATCCCCTCGAGCACCGGCGCAGCCAAAGCTGTGGGCAAAGTAATCCCTGAACTCAACGGCAAGCTTACCGGCATGTCGATGCGTGTCCCCACCCTCGACGTTTCCGTTGTTGACCTGACCGTAAATTTGGCCAAGCCCGCCACCTATGCTGAAATCTGCGCTGCCATGAAAGAAGCCTCCGAAGGCGAACTCAAGGGCATCCTCGGTTACACCGAAGACGCAGTCGTTTCGAGCGACTTCCTCGGCGACACCCGCACCTCGATTTTCGACGCAAAGGCCGGTATCGCTCTGACCGACACCTTCGTTAAGGTTGTAAGCTGGTATGACAATGAGATCGGTTACTCCAACAAGGTTCTCGACCTCATCGCAGTCATGAAGAAATACAACGGCTAATAACCGTCATTTCAGACAAATATAAAAAATGCCCGCAAATGCGGGCATTTTTTTTGCGCGTTATCATTTATTATTGTAAATTTGCAATCGTAAATTTATGTTCCACTACCTGAAACTCCTCGTGCAGATTCTCATGTCGCCGAAATGCGGATGGGAAGACGTCGTGGCCGACGGCAACACGCCCCGCCACGTGTTGCTTCACGGGCTTATGCCGCTTGCGGCAGCCGCGGCGGTGACAGTCGGATTCGGGTTCATTTACCGACACCATCCGCGGTTTGACGCCCTGCTGATCGAGGCTGTGGTAGCGTTCGCACGCTACATGCTGACATATTTCATTGCCGTCGGATTGCTGACCTACGCCCTTCCGAAGCTGACGACCGACGGCATCATTGCCCGCGAGAGAGTGGAACTGCTGACGGCCTACTGCGTCGGCATGATGGCGCTGATAGGAATTCTGGAGAACATTCTTCCGATGGAGATTCCGCTGCTGCAGTTTCTGCCTATCTACGTAGTGGTTGTCATTATCCAGAGCCGATGGTTTATCGGCATCGAAGACTCACGGTTGTTTGCCTACGCCGCCTGCGCGATAACGGCAATCATCCTCCCGGTATTCATAATCGACCGCATTCTCCTCCCCGACTAAAAGCATGAAGCTCAAAGAAGTAAACATACAGAACCGACGCGCCCGCTTTGACTACGCCATAAGCGAGACCTTCACGGCCGGCATCGTGTTGACAGGCACCGAAATCAAGAGCATCCGCCTGGGCAAGGCGTCGCTGGTCGACACGTTCTGCTACGTTGACCGCGGCGAAATATGGGTCAAGAACATGTATATCGCCGAATATTTCTACGGCTCTTATAATAACCACACCGAGCGCCGCGAACGCAAACTCCTGCTCTCGCGCAAGGAAATAAACCGCATCGAGAAGGAGAGCCAGGCGCCGGGCAACACGATAGTGCCGCTGCGTCTATACATCAACGAGCGCGGACTTGCGAAACTCGTCATCGGCATCGGCCGGGGCAAGAAAGAGTTCGACAAACGCCAGTCAATCAAGGAACGCGACGACAAGCGCGCCATGGCCCGTGCATTCCATAAATAATTCCAACCACACACATCCCCACGTCAGATGTCACCATATTACGACCCATATAGCGCCGGAACAGAAACGGAAGCAGAAGTTGCGCAGCCGGCACAAACGGCCGCCACACCGGCGACCGCTCCCCGCAAGCCACGCGCAAAAGCAGCGCCGGCGAAACCGGCAAAAAAGAGTGCGGAACTGCCGGCATGGCTGACCGACGGTCGCTTGTCGATGTTTTGCGGCGTCGTGTTGCTGCTGCTGGCCGCCTACTGTCTGATAGCGGCGATTTCGATGCTCATGCATCCGGGCGCCGACCAGGCCGTGCTCCAGCACCTCTCACCCGCAGAAATCCGCGCCTCGGGGCGCGAGGTCTCCAATGTTGCCGGCCCGGCGGGCGCCTGGATCGGCAAGCTGCTGCTGACCGACACTCTGGGCATCGGCTCGCTGGTTGTCATCTACTATATGGTAATGGTCGGCCTCAAACTCGTCGGTGCCGTGAAGGTCCGCCTGCTGCCGCTGACCCTGAAATGCCTCATACTCGCGATATCCGCAAGCATCATAGTCGGACTCGTCACTTTCGCGTTTGCCGGTCCGATAGCCTACGGAGGCTTCCACGGCTTCTACATCAACCGCTGGTTGATAGAAATGGGTTCTCCCATCGGCGCGATATGCGTCAGCATAGCCCTGCTGGCGCTGGTGATAATCATCTTCATGACGCAGATCAGCCGCGCAATCGCCCGTCTGCGCGACTATAACGCCGCCAGGCGCGCCCGGGCCGCCGCCAGGCGCGAGGCCGCGCAACCCGCCGTAGAGGCGGCCCGTGCCCGCGAACCCGAATCCGAGCCGGAACAGGAGCCGGAAGCTGAGGCTGCGATGCAGCCTCAGGTGTCGGACCTGTCGGACCTGTCTGACGTGTCCGACTTGTCTGACTTGTCTGACGCCGAACCGGAACCGGCGGAGTTCGAGGTTATCGCCAACGAGATTGAAGAGGCGGACCGCATAGTGACCGACACCTATGACCCGACGGCAGAACTCTCGCGCTACCACTTTCCGCCGCTCGACCTGCTCGAAGACCGCACCGGCTCGAAAGTAACGGTCGACACTGAGGAGCAGGAAGCCAACAAGCAGCGCATCATCGACGCCCTGGCGCAATTCAATATCCAGATTTCGTCGATCAAGGCAACGGTCGGCCCGACAATCACGCTCTTCGAGGTCGTGCCCGCCCCGGGGCAGCGCATCGCCGCGATCAAGCGCGTCGAGGAGGACCTGGCGCTGGCGCTGAAGGCTCTGGGCATACGCATCATCGCCCCGATACCGGGCAAGGGCACCATCGGCATCGAAGTGCCCAATAGCGACCCGCAGATCGTCAGCATGCGCTCGATTATAGCGTCAAAAAAATTCCAGGAGTGCAAATATGAGCTGCCGATGGCTCTCGGCGCCACCATAAGCAACGAAGTCTTCATCGCCGACCTGGCAAAGGCCCCCCACCTGCTCGTTGCCGGCGCCACGGGCCAGGGCAAATCAGTAGGCCTCAACGCAATCATCACCTCCCTGCTCTACAAGAAGCATCCGGCGGAGCTGAAATTCGTGCTCATAGACCCGAAATCGGTTGAATTCTCGCTCTACCGAGTGCTCGAACACCACTACCTGGCCAAGCTACCCGACGAGGAGGAGGCCGTCATCACCGAGTCGAGCAAGGTGATTGCCACTCTGAATTCGCTCTGCGTCGAGATGGACAACCGCTACACCCTGCTGAAGAATGCCGGCTGCCGGACGCTGATGGAATACAACGCCAAATTCACGGCCCGGCGCCTCAACCCTGAAAAGGGTAACAGATACCTGCCCTACATAGTGCTCATCATCGACGAGTTCGCCGACCTGATCATGACCGCGGGCAAGGAAATCGAAACCCCGCTCTGCCGCATTGCGCAGAAAGCCCGAGCCGTCGGCATCCACGCAATCATAGCGACACAACGCCCCTCGACCAACGTGGTTACCGGCCTCATCAAGGCCCAGTTCCCGGCACGCATAGCGTTCAGAGTCGCGCAAATGATCGACTCCAAGACCATTCTCGACCGCTCCGGCGCCCACCAGCTCGTCGGCAAGGGCGACATGTTCTTCGCAACGAACGGCAACCTCGTTCGCGTCCAGTGTGCTTTCATCGACACCCCGGAGGTTGACGCCATCTGCCAATACATCAGCGAGCAGCAGGGCTACCCCTCGGCCTACGAGCTGCCGGAATACGTTCCGGAACTCAACGGAGGCGAAGGCGCCGTGTCTTCGGGAGCCGGAGGCTACGGCACGGGCAACGACCGCGATCCCCTCTTCGAGGAGTCGGCACGCTTCCTCGTCGCCGCCGGCAACACGGCGAGCACCTCGTCGCTGCAGCGCCGCTTCGCCATCGGCTACAACCGCGCCGGCAAACTCATGGACCAACTCGAAGCCGCCGGCATCGTCGGCCCGGCCTACGGCTCCAAACCCCGCAACATACTGGTCGACACAATGACCCTCGACTCCATTCTCGGACTATGAAGAAACTGATTATCCTGCTCGCCGCACTGCTGCCCCTGGCCGTCGGCGCGGCAGTTCCCGCCTCGGTCAGCCGCGCCGCGGACCGGGTCCGCTCAGCCACGACTCTCGACGTTGAATGCACGCTCAACGGCCGCGCGGCCTCGATGACGCTCAGCGGCAACTGCTTCTGCTTCAATCTCGGCGACGTCATGGTTTACTATAACGGCACTACGCAGTGGAGCTACTCCAGGGCCGACAGCGAAGTCACCATTCTCAACCCGACGGCCGAGGAGCTCGCCGAGAGCAACCCGCTCGGCCTGCTCCGCAATCTGGAGCGCGACTTCAACGGCAGCGCCGTCAACGGGCGCGCCAACACCGTCAGACTCACACCGCGCGACCCCCGCAGCCCGATTGGCGAAGTGACCGTCACGTTCGACCCCGCCTCGGGCTGGCCCACGCACATGACCGTCATCATCGGCGGAAACCGCGCCGAAATCAGCAACCTCCGCTTCACGCCCTCGAAAACCAAAAAGCCCGCCGAGGCGTTCACCTTTAGCCCGCCAAAGGGCGTAACCATAACCGATTTAAGATAAAGCATAGACCCCAGTTATGAAAACAAAGTGCCTCATCATCGGCTCCGGCCCCGCCGGCTACACCGCCGCAATCTATGCCTCGCGAGCCAACCTGAAACCCATCATGTTCGAGGGCTACATGCCCGGCGGACAACTCACCAAGACAACAGAAGTAGAGAACTTTCCCGGCTACCCCGACGGCGTCACCGGCCCTCAGCTGATGGCCGACCTGCGCAAACAGGCCGAACGCTTCGGCGCCGAAATTCACTCCGGCCGCATTGCCGAGGTCAACTTCGACGTGCGCCCGTTCACGGCCCGCACCGACGCCGGCGAATGGATCGAGGCCGACACCGTCATCATTGCAACCGGCGCCACGGCGCAATATCTCGGCCTCCCGGACGAAGAGAAGTATGCCGGCCTCGGCGTCAGCGCCTGCGCAACCTGCGACGGCTTCTTCTACCGCAAAAAACGCGTTGCGGTCGTCGGCGGCGGCGACACGGCCTGCGAGGAAGCCCTCTACCTGAGCGGCCTCGCGGAGAAGGTCTACATGATTGTCCGCAAACCCGTCCTGCGCGCCTCGAAAGTTATGCAGCAGCGAGTCAACGAACGCGAAAACATTGAAATCCTCTTCAACACCAACACTCTGGGCCTCTATGGCGAGGACTTTCTCGAGGGCGTCCACCTGGTCGAGCACCGCGACACGCCTCAGGAGCGCCGCTACGACCTGTCGGTCGATGGCTTCTTCCTCGGCATCGGCCACAAACCGGAAACCGACATTTTCCGCCCGTTCCTCGAACTCGACGACAACGGCTACATCAAGACGTTCAACAACACGACGGCAACATCGGTCGCCGGAGTATTCGCCGCCGGCGACGTCGCCGACCCGCGCTACCGCCAGGCCATCTCCGCCGCCGGCATGGGCTGCCGCGCGGCCCTCGACGCCGACGCTTTCCTGACAGAACAGTAAAAAAATCGCCGAAAAGTTTTCATATCTCACCAAAATTTCGTTACTTTGCAGCCGATATTATGCAAATTAACCAAACTTTTTAATAATTCACTACTATGGCAGAAATTGCAGATCGCGTAAAAGCAATCATCGTCGAACAGCTCGCTGTTGACGAAAACGAAGTAACCCCCACCGCTTCTTTCACCACCGACCTGGGTGCTGACAGCCTCGACACCGTAGAGCTCATCATGGCTCTCGAAAAAGAGTTCAACATCTCAATCCCCGAAGAAGAAGCCAACACCATCCAGACTGTAGGCGACGCAATCGCATACATCGAGAAGGTTCAGGGCTAATTGCTCACGCAACTTCTCCCAATCCTCCCTCCTCACCCCATTTTCCCAACTTACGCACATCCGAACCCAAACGAATGGAATTAAAACGAGTTGTAGTCACCGGCCTGGGAGCCATCACGCCCTTGGGCAATGACGTTGACACCACGTGGACAAACGCTCTGGCCAGCAAGAGCGGCGCAGGCCCCATCACCCACTTCGACGCATCGAAATTCAAAACCCAGTTCGCCTGTGAAGTCAAGGACTTCAACGGCGCAGAGCAGATTGACCGCAAAAAGGTGCGTCAGCTCGACCTCTACGCCCAGTATGCCCTCGTAGCCGCCCGTCAGGCCGTCGACGACGCCGCGCTCGAGGCGGAAGGCATCGACAAGAACCGCGTCGGCGTAATCGTCGCAGCAGGCATCGGCGGCCTCCACACCTTCGAGGAAGAGGCCGGCTACTATGCAGTCAACGGCGCCGAAAACGGCCCGAAATACAGTCCTTTCTTCATTCCGAAGATGATTGCCGACATCGCCTCGGGCCACATCTCGATGGAATATGGCTTCCACGGCCCCAACTACGGCACGGTCAGCGCCTGCGCATCGTCAAACAACGCCATCATCGACGCCTTCAACCTCATCCGTCTGGGCAAGGCTGACGCAATCATCACCGGCGGCGCCGAAGCCGCCATCTTCCCCGCCGGCGTAGGCGGCTTCAACGCAATGCACGCCCTTTCGACCCGCAACGACGACCCCGCAGGTGCCTCACGCCCCTTCAGCGCCTCGCGCGACGGCTTCGTAATGGGCGAAGGCTCCGCAGTGCTCGTGCTCGAAGAACTCGAACACGCAAAGGCCCGCGGCGCTAAAATCTACGCCGAGATCGTTGGCGGCGGCATGAGCGCCGACGCCCACCACATCACCGCAACCCACCCCGAAGGCCTCGGCGCAATGCTCTCAATGCAGAACGCCCTCGACGACGCCGGAATGAAGCCCGAAGATATCGACTACATCAATGCCCACGGCACGTCGACCCCCGTCGGCGACGTCTCGGAGCTGAAAGCTGTTGTCGGTGTGTTCGGTGACCACGCCAGGAAACTCAACATCTCGTCTACCAAATCGATGACCGGCCACCTCCTCGGTGCCACCGGCGCACTGGAAGCGATTTTCAGCGTCAAAGCCGTTGAAAACGACGTCGTGCCCCCGACAATCAACCACGCCGACGACGACGTTGACCCCAACCTCCCCGAAGGCCTCAACCTGACCTTCAACAAAGCCCAGAAACGCACCGTAAATGCCGCACTGAGCAACGTGTTCGGCTTCGGCGGCCACAACGCCACCATCATCGTCAAGAAATACGCCGAATAAAATCCCCTCCGAAAAGATTTCCCAACCTCAGGGCGACCCATTCAGGGCCGCCCTGAGTCATTTTATCCCGCCGGGACATAAGCGTACGGAGGTTAGTCACCACACGGTCTGAGGCCCCGGAGTCTGGCGAACATTGAGCTCGCCGCCACTATAATGTAAGCCATGCCCATAGCAGACAAAAAGCGAGGCCATCACTTGTCGGACGGCCTCGCTGATGTAAAATTGATATAAACTTAATCTTATTGACGTTGAAAAATCATCACATAGCCCCCTCCCGTGGAGATAGACAGTGTATTGCCGGCAATAGTCACAGTGCTGTTGTATTGGGCGTAACCTCCACTGAACGGGCCATCAACGTCTTGATCACCTGACGTATAAATTACAGAAAGAAGATATGTTCCATCGCTTGCCATAGTCAGTGACCAATTAAAGTTCATTTGCAAGATGGCTCTTGAACCATAGCTATTCTTTATGTAACCCGTTGCATCATCATTGAACACAAGCGTATAGTTGTCATAATAGGAGTCGTAACTATTATTGTTCGTCCAAGTACCGACTATAGGCGAGGATGAGGTTAATGTGGTTGAGGTTGTTGATGTGGTTGGGGTTGTTGATATTGTTGCGGGCTCATTGTCATCGTCGTCACCGCATGACGACAAACCGACAGTGAACATCATGCACATAAGCATGCTCAAAAGGAGTGTGGTTGTTTTCTTTACCATTTGTGTTTTGGTGGAGCATAATGTGACAGTATATTCGCATAATGGAACTCCGTTACATTACCGAATATTCCATTGCCCTCATAATGGAGAAAACACAGATACAAGAAAACGTGAGAGTCTGTACTTGCTGCCCGATCCTTCTCCTTGAGGCCCTGGAACTGCCCGGATTAGTTGGAACGAGCAAACTACGCAGAGGCCTCACGCGGAATATGCCAACCCACGCCCGACACTCACGAGCCGAACATGGCAGTTATACATATCCACACAAGCCATCTACCGTTTGCTGCATTCTTGACTAATCCGATGAAGTTTTCCAGGTTTCAAGGAATCAAGAAAGAGCGTCGAGTAAACGCTTCCATATATTGTTGCAAACCCTCCCGCTTAAGCCCGATGACCGGGCCTCTGCGTTACGGTCTGCGCGGCAAAGTTACAAAGTTTCCGTAACATATGCAAATTTTGGGAGTGTTTCGTTTTTTTTTCGTAACTTTGCGGAAAGTTACTATCTCTAATCAGACCTGAAAGACATGGAACTGCCAAAACGTCAGGGCGAGGAGCAGCCGCAGCTGCCGACCCGCAGCCGTCAGATTTTAATTATCGGTGCAAACGGCGCCGGAAAGTCGCGGTTCACCGCGCGTCTCGTGGGCACCACGCCCTCGGAGCTGGTCTTTCCGATGTCGCCCCTGAGGGCGCTCTATGGCGCCTACGCCTCCGATGCCGAGCCTCAGACAATCGACGGGCTCTATGCCAAAGCTCTGGCGCAGTCGCCCCTGACCGTGGGCAACGTCGGCGCCCCCGCAACCGAGGCCGAACGACTGATGGGCCTGATGCTCAGCGAGGAGATGACCGCGCTGCTCGCTTTCAAGATAGAGGGACGCTCAGGGGCGCTCCCCGTGACCAAGCTCGACCGGGTGCTCTCGCTTTGGCGCGAGATATTTCCCGATAATGATGTACTGCGCCACGAAGGCTCACTCATTTTTGCCAACCACACCGACGGCGGCCGGCGCTCGCAGATGAAACTATCGCCGGGCGAAAAACTCGTGCTCTACTACTTCGGCGCCGTGCTCTATGCGCCTGACAACGCCGTCATCCCCATCGAAAGTCCCGAACTTTTTCTCCACCCGACGACGCTGCGCTCCGTATGGGACCGCGTCGAGTCGCTCCGCCCCGACTGCACGTTCGTCTATACCACCCACGACCTCGACTTCGCCTCGACGCGCAGCTCGGCAACAACCATATGGGTGCGCGGATGCAACCCCGCGGCCGACGTGTTCGACTATGACCTGCTGCCTCCCGACTCGCCCCTGGCCGAGGACATGTATCTCTCGATTCTCGGCGCCCGGCGCCCGGTGCTTTTCATCGAGGGGGACAATACCCACTCTATCGACGCCAAACTCTATCCGCTGATTTTCCCAAACCACACGGTCCGCGCCCTCGGCTCCTGCGACCGCGTCATCGAGTCGACCCGCGTTTTCAACTCCCTCGAGGCCTTTCATCATCTCGATAGCATGGGCATAGTTGACCGCGACCGCCGTTCTCCCCAGGAGGTTGCCTATCTCAGACGCAAGAAGATCATGGTCCCGGAGGTGGCTGAGATTGAAAACATGCTTCTGATCGAGGAAGTTGTGCGCACCGTAGCTGCCGTTCACCGTCGCGACGAGCATCGCGCCTTTGAAAAAGTCAAAGCCGCGGTCATGGCCATGTTCCGCTCCGAAATGCGCCAGCAGGCGCTGCAACACACCCGCCATTACGTCAAGCACACCATGGAGCACCGCATCGACGGCCGCTTTGCCTCCATCACCAAACTCGAAGAGCATATGACCGACCTTGTTGACGAAATCAACCCGCGCGCAATCTATGAGCAGTTCTGCCGCGAGTTCAGCGGCTACCTTAATCAGGGCGACTACGCCTCCGTGCTCCGCGTATACAACCAGAAGTCAATGGTCGGCCAGTCAAACGTCGGACCGCTGACAGGCACCGGCGACAAACGCGGCTATCTCACCGCCGTGCTCAACATCCTAAAGACCACAGGCCCTGCCGCCGACCGCATCCGCACCGCCATACGCGCCAACATCAAGTAACGGCAAAAAACTGCCGTAAAATTTTGTGATGTCGGAAAGTTTGCGTAACTTTGCGGCGCATTTAGACCCGAACGGTTCCATGGCCGAGAGGTTAGGCAACGGTCTGCAAAACCGTGTACAGCAGTTCGAATCTGCTTGGGACCTCACTAAAAGAAAGTCCGACTCAGCCGAGTCGGACGTTTTGTTTACCTTTTAATAAAGACTTGCGGTGGCCGCGGGCATGTCGGTTGCAATCGTTATCAGCGTGTGCGGTAATCTGCGAGCATCACCTGGAGCTTCTGACGGGCAAAGAAGATGCGGCTCTTGACGGTTCCGAGGGGAAGACCCATCTTTTCTGCGATTTCGTTATATTTATAGCCTGCAACGTGCATCGAGAAGGGAATGCGGTATTCGTCGGAGAATGAGTTTATGGCTTCGGTGATTTCGCCGGCGGCGAAGGTGCCTTCAACAGAGTCGATCGAACTCTCACGGGCTGAGTTCAGATGATAGAGGTCTTCGGTTTGGTCGATGACGGTTGCGCTGCGCACATGGTGGCGGTAGTTATTGATGAAGATGTTGCGCATAATGGTGAATACCCAACCTTTGAAGTTCGCGTTTTCTGCATATTTATCTTCGTTATCGAGAACCTTCAGGATGGTGTCCTGCAGCAAGTCGTAGGCATCGTCACGGTTAGAGGTGAGCATGTAAGCGAAGTTGAGAAGGTTGCTCTGCAGTGCCATGAGTTGAGATTGAATTGCGGTTGCCATGATGAAAGTGTTTTATTGGGTGAATATTTTTTTTGAATATCTTGTTTTGGGGTGTCTCTCGTTCTGATTGACGCTGCAAATATACGAAATTATTTTATTTCCAAACAAATTTGCGAAAAAATTTAATAAAAACTCAAAATTTATTCGATTTGTAACATCCTACTATTGATAATCAATAACATAACTCAACAAATTACAACTTGTAACATGTTACAATAAGCACTATAAAATGTAACACACTCCTACAACAATAATGGGTAAAAACTTATAAAGTAGATAATTACATATGTTACAAAAATATTACCTAAAAATTGTTAATTTTGACATATCAACCTTTTTCACTACATTCGCGTATTATTATGCGTAAAGAATGAACATTCCCGACAACAAACAACACCTCATTGACTGCCGCTACCTCCGCATGGCCCGTATTTGGGCCGAAAACTCCTATTGCACCCGCCGCCGCGTCGGCGCGATTATCGTCAGCGGCTCCATGATTATATCCGACGGATTTAATGGAACACCCTCGGGGTTTGAAAACGTCTGCGAGGATGATAACGGCGCCACCAAGCCATATGTTCTCCATGCCGAGGCAAATGCCATTACGAAAGTTGCCCGCAGCAACAACTCCAGCGAAGGCGCAACCCTCTATGTTACGGCATCGCCCTGTCTTGAATGTTCCAAGCTGATAATCCAGGCAGGTATCAAGCGCGTGGTGTTCAACGAGATCTATCGCATAACCGACGGCATTGACCTTCTGAAGCGTGCCGGAATTCAAGTTGACTACATCGAAAAACTCGAAAATGAAAAAGAATAACATTGTGGCACTCGTCGGAGTGCCTTTGATTGTCACTCTTGCGCTGCTCGCCGGACTGCTTATCGGCAGCAAACTCAACCTGCGCCCGCGCAACGACACCTCTGCCCATGCCCGCGACAAGATAGAGGAGCTCTTCGCATTGATTGAGCGCGAATATGTCGACGAAGTCAACCTCGACTCACTGCTCGAGGAGACCATACCCATGCTCCTCAGCAACCTCGACCCCCACACGGCCTACATCCCCGCCGAGGACTTCACGGCGGTAAACTCCGAGCTTGACGGCTCTTTCTCCGGAATCGGAATCGCTTTCCAGATGATGAACGACACCATCACCGTGCTCGAGGTCATCTCCGGAGGACCGTCGGAAAAGATCGGAATCATGCCCGGCGACCGCATTGTTGAAGTCAACGACACGGCGATGACGGGAAAATCCGTGACCAGCAACGATGTCATGAAAAAACTCCGCGGTCCGCGCGACACTCAGGTCAAACTCGACATCAAACGCGCCGGAGCACCCGGGCTGCTGACCTACACCGTCACCCGCGGCGACATTCCCGTGACCTCAATCGACGCCTCCTATATAATAACCTCCGGCGTCGGCTACATCAAAGTCAACAAGTTCGGCCGCAACACGTTTACCGAGTTCTTCACCCAGATGATGATGTTGCGCGCAAACGGAGCCCAAGACTATATCCTCGACCTCCGTGGCAACGGCGGCGGTTTTCTTGACGTTGCAGTCCGCATGGCCAATGAATTTCTCCCCGCCGGGGCGGGCATAGTGGAGACCCGCGGACGCGGCGGTGAGACCCGTGAGGCTGTTGCCGCCGACGGCACCGGCACGTTCCGCCGGGGGCGTGTCGCAGTGCTTCTCGACGAGTTCTCGGCCTCGGCGAGCGAAATCGTGGCCGGCGCCCTCCAGGATAATGACCGCGGCATAATCCTCGGCCGCCGCTCCTTCGGCAAGGGGCTCGTCCAGGTCCAGGAAGACCTCAGCGACGGTTCCGCCGTGCGAATAACGACTGCACGCTACTATACCCCCTCGGGCCGCTGCATCCAAAAACCCTTCACCAAGGGCGACACCGACAATTACTCGCTCGAAATCTATGACCGCTACGCCTCGGGCGAGGTCTTCTCGGCCGACAGCGTCAAGTTCGACACCTCACTGCTCTTCCATACCCGCCTGGGCCGTGAGGTCTATGGCGGCGGCGGCATAATGCCCGATATATTCGTGCCTGCCGACACCACCTATATTACCTCCTGGTACACGCGCGTCAGCAACGCCGGCCTGCTCCATCGCTTCTGCTTCGAGTATGTCGATGCCAACCGCGCGCGCCTCGATGCCGCAGGCTCCGTCGACGAACTCCTGGCCCTCCTCCCCTCCGACCAGGCCCTGCTCGGCGACTTCGTCAGCTTTGCCGCGCGCAACGGCGTGCCGACCCGCTGGTATTACGTCAATATCTCGCGGCCGTTGCTTGTCAATGTGATAAAGGCTCTCATTGCCCGCGATGTTCTCGGAACCGCTGCGTTCTACGAAATCGACAACACCACCGACAACGTGGTCCTGCGCGCTATCGAGGCCCTCAAAGAAGACCAAGTCCCGCAACAAGAATAATGGACAAACAATCTCTCCGTCGGCTCATGCGCGACCGCAAGTCGCTGCTGACCCGCGCCGAACGCCTCTCGGCAGCCGCCGCCGTGTTCCGCGCGGTCGAGCGCACGGCAGCATTCATGCTCGCCGACCGTATTCTTATCTATAACTCCCTGCCTGACGAGCTTTCAACCCGGGAGTTTATCGATAAGTGGTCCCCGCACAAACACTTCTTCCTACCCCGCGTCAATGGCGTCAACCTCGAGTTGCTCCCCTATGAGCGCACACGCCTGCACCTCGGCGCATTCCATATCGAGGAACCCGACGGCAACGATCTTGCAGACCCCGACTCCATGGAGCTCATAATTGTGCCCTCTGTCGCGCTCGACCCCTCCGGCAACCGCCTGGGCCGCGGACGTGGCTTCTACGACCGCCTGCTTGCGCAGACCCGCGCGACCACCCTCGGCGTCGGCTACGATTTTCAGCTCATTACCGACGGTTTGACTGCCGACCAACACGACGTCCCCCTCGACATGGTCATCACCGAAACCCACGTCATCCGGAACAAAAAAGAGGCTGTGTCAAAATAGGCGCAGCCTCTTTTTATGCCCTTTGAGATTT
>CAZKOF010000025.1:0-26244 GCA_964554335.1 uncultured Bacteroides sp. | reverse complement strand
GCTTTTGGGGTTCTGCATTACGCGCTGATAAACCAATTAATAGAACCTACCATAAAAGCACAGCGAACATTTATGCTTAAAAACCATTGCAAAAGCGTTGCGGCCCTTGCCGGAGCGTTGACGATGATGTTGTTTTCAGGATGTAAGGACGATAGTCTCGACCTGAGCGACATTGACACCAAGATGAAGTTTGAGATCGACAATCTCGTTTTGCCTCTCAAGTTGGATCCCATCGAGTTTGATGATATGGTGGACCTCGCAGACACCGAGGGTATCGAGATTATCAACGGCGAGTACGTTCTTCTGAAAAAAGGAGAATTCAGCAGTCAGGAAATCAATATCCGCGACATCCAATCAGATGCAACCATGGAGTTCGAGCCGCCTACGCCTGTTGAGATCCCCATGATTGCAGGCCAGTCCTATCCGTTGTCTGAAACGGAGTTCCCGTTCTCGTATTCATATAACAACGTAGACAAGTATATCAAACGCATTGACTCGGGTAAGGTAGACCTAACGTTGAATTACATCATCACGGCCAAAGATGGCAACCGGCCGATGAACTGCACATTCCGCAACATGACGTTTGAACTTCCCAAAGGTTTTTACGGCGAAGTTGACAATTCAATCACAATTGATGAGAACTCTTCAAACATCGTGACGGTTCCCGATGCGAAACCCAATGCAGAAGGCGAATACATTTTCACGTTCCATATCACCTCGTTTGACTTCAAGGCAACCGGGGCATCGCATGACGGTGCGAATTTCTATCTGAGAGCGGTGTTCGCCCTCAGGAGCGGTGAAATCTTCATCAATGATGGCACGGGTTCAACCGGCAGCCTGAGCACGCACTTCGACATCTCGCGCCTGGAAGTCAAGACTTTTACCGGTCTCGTATATTACCAGATTGAAGAACTCGACCCCGAAGAGGTTTCTCTCGGTGACCTGCCTGATGTCCTGACCGATCCGAAGACCAGCTTGAGCCTGCGGAACCCGCAGCTCTACATATCGCTGACCAATCCGCTGAGCGACGATGGCGTCACAGCATCGACCGGATTAACAATCAGACAGGTTCGTCCGGAAGGAGAGGAGATTATCGAGGCACACATTGAAGATAACAAAACCGACAAGGAAGAAACAAAGAACAGACTCATTGTTGAGGCAAAAGAGGGCCTTCAAAACTTCTGCCTTTCACCAACCGAGCCTGCCAGTTTCTACTATGAATTCCCGGATGCTACACATTATACAATGTATAATCTCGGTAATATCGTTGACGGTAAAGGTCTTCCGCAGGGTCTAAACATCAACTTTATCGACCCGGAGATGGATGAGAAAGAGGTTGTTGATTTCAGCCTCGGTCAGGACCTCGGCACTGTTAACGGTGAATATACATTCTTCGCACCTCTTGAGCTCGGCACCGGTTCGCATATCTACTATCAGGAAGAAGCAACCGGCTGGGACCTCGGAGGCGACGACAACGAGCTCGACATCAAGAAGCTCGCAATCAAGGCCAACTGTGTCAGCGACCTGCCTGTCGACGTGACCATCACAACACATCCGCTCAACAGTAAAGGCGAGGAAATCAAGAACGTGACAATCAATCCCGTTTCAGTCGAAGCCTTTGCCAAAAACAACCCCATTGAAATCATTATGGAAGGCGACATCAAGGACCTCGACGGTATGCGTTACATCATCACAGTCAATGCCAATCAGGACACCTCGGCGCTGAAGCCCACAATGAGCCTCAAGCTCGACAACCTTAAAGTGATTGTCAGCGGTTCCATGATTATCGACGAGGATGACACCGACGAATATGAATATTAACCCATAAGCCACAACCAACTATGAACAACAAGATTAAATCCCTTTTGTGTGTGGCTTTGGCAGCCGCCACCGCCTCAACCGCCTCGGCGCAGCTCCGTTCGGCCTACTTTCTTGACAATTACACGTACAGATATCAGCTGAACCCCGCCATGGGCCGCGAAGGAACGTTTGACGTTTCGTTTCCCGGCCTCGGCAACTTCAATCTCGGGCTTGCGAGCAACTTCGGCTTGAATACGTTCCTATATGACAACAACGGCAAGACCGTTACGTTCATGCATCCAGACATCTCTGCGGAGACCGCAATGAAGAACTTCCCGAACCGTCTGCGTCTCGGCTTTGACCTTCGCGAGGGCATCCTGAGCGTAGGTTTCAAGGGAATGGGTGGCTATAACCACATCAGCATCAATGCCGTCGGCAACGTTCAGGCCCGCCTGCCCAAAGCGTTATTCTCGTTTGCCAAAGAGGGTATCAGCAACCGCACTTATGAAATCGGCCGCGCCGACCTTCACGCTGACGCCTACGGCGAAATCGCCCTTAACCACTCCCGCGATCTGGGCAAAATCGTGCCCGGACTTAAAGTCGGAGCAACGTTCAAGTTCCTCATCGGTATCGCCAATGTCGACATCAACATGAACAAGGCCGACCTCAATCTCGGCGAAGATGCCTGGACGGCAACGACCGAGGGTCTCGCTCAGGTGAGCATAAAGAATTTCATGTGGAAAACCGACAGCAAGGGCAAAGTCGACGGCATCGACATAGATTCATTTTCAGCTCCAAACGGCTATGGCATGGCTTTTGATTTAGGTGCCACATATGAATGGAGAGACTTTACATTCGGACTCGCATTCAATGATATAGGCTTCATTAACTGGAGCAGCACCGCACGCGCAGGCACCAACGGCGAGCATACATTCAGCACCAACGATCACGTCATCGACCCGGGTAATTTTGATGATTCATTAGATGAAATGACAGATGATTTCGCCGATCTCTATGAACTGCGTCCCGAGGGCGACAACGGCTCTCGTTGCCGTGCAATCGAAGCAACGATGAGCGCAAGCGTGATGTACACCCTGCCGATGTATAAGAAGCTCACGTTCGGCTTTCTGAACACCACCCGCATGGCTCATCGTTTTGCATGGACCGATTTCCGTTTCAGCGCCAACTTTATGCCGGCCAAGTGGTTCGGCCTCGCGGTCAACTACGGCATAGGCACCTTCGGCAGCTCTTTTGGCTGGATTATCAACTTAGCGCCGAAGGGCTTCAATGTCTACTTCGGCATGGACCGCACGCTGAGCAAGGTAACCAAGGATTTCATTCCGATGAATGCCAACGCCCAGTTCTCGTTCGGCCTCAACTTCCCGATTTAACGGACTAAACGACAATAACGGCAATGCGGACCCTCCATTCGGACAGGGTTCGCATTGTTGTTTGGTCATCTCCGCAAAAAGTGTTAAATTTGCAGATATATTTGACCTGACCATAAATGAACAGAAAACCATTCATATTGGCGACTCTCGCACTGGGAGTTCTGACTGCGCCGGCCCAGATAAATTCACCTTGCAGCAACGGTTATGAGGCCCGGGCCGCGGCCATGCTTTCCGACGGCAATTTCAGAGGGTGCATAGACCAGTGTGCGGTCGCGCTCAAACTTGGCAGCAATCGTCGGGAGTCCCTAACGTGGCTCCAGGCGGTTGCTGCGTTCAAAGGAGGAATGCCCGAGGCCTCTAAGCTCGTTGGCAAATATATCAAAGCATTCCCGAACGGAGAGCATATTATTTCTGCCCGCCTGATGAAAGCGACACTGACATTCTACGCCTCAGACTATCGTGCTGCAATAAAGGAATTCGAGGCCATCAATCCATCGACTCTCAGCGACAACGAGCGTGAGGACAGAACGTATCGCATGGCCTATTCGCTGATGCAGCTGGCCGAATATGCTTCGGCGTCGGAGATGATGCAGGAGCTGGCGGGAACGAGGCGCTACGGCGGCGCCGCACGGTTTTATGAGGCGTATATGGCCTTTGCTACGGGCGATTATGAGCGTGCGGTGCAGTTGTTTGCCCTCTGCGATAAATCTTCGGCGCCGGGCGATATGACTGACTATTATGTCGGTCAGATACTGTTTCGCAATCAAGACTATGCCGAAGCGCTCAATCTTTTGATGCCTTTAATGGCCCGCAAGGATGTAGCCCCGGAGTTCCGCGCCGAGACGGAGAGGATTGTCGGCGAATGCTTCTATGCGCTTCACGATGACAACCGGGCAATGGTATATCTGAATGATTATATAGATAAACATCGCGAGGATGCTCCGCTGAGCACCCGCTATATTGTCGGTGTCGAGAGGTATCAGACCGGTGATTATGAGGATGCGCTGGAGCTGCTTGCCCCCGTCAGCAATCTCAACGACAAGATGGGCCAAAGCGCAGCGCTGACCATGGGTCAGGCATATCGAGCCGCAGGAAATCATCAGGCCGCAGTCATTGCGTTCGACAAAGCCGCGCGCATGGATTTCGATGACCGACTGACGGAGATGGCATACTATAATTATGCCGTGGCACGGGTCGACGGCGGACGAGTGCCGTTCGGAAATACGGTTCAGACGCTTGAAGACTTCCTCAAGCGCTATCCGAAGAGCCGATATGCGGAGAATGTGCGTGAATATCTCGTGAAAGGCTACATGGCCACCGACGATTATGACGGAGCGTTGCGTTCGCTGAATGCGATGCCGAATAACCACAACGCCGTCATCGATGCCGCGCGCCAGCGAGTGAATTTCGTGCTGGGTACCAGAGCATTGCAGTCGGGCAATGCCGCACAGGCAGTCAGCTATCTGACAGAAGCCATGGTCTACGGAGCCTCCGATGCAGATATTGAAAAGCAGGCGGGACTGTGGCTTGGCGACGCGTATTACGCCCTGGGTCAGTATTCAAAGGCTGCAGCCGAATATAAAACATTCGTAGCATCGGCCACGGCCAAAGACGCCAATCTATTGTTGGCACAATATAACCTGGGATACTCGGAATTCGCGCTTCGCAACTACCCGGCAGCACGGAAAATGTTTGAGTACGTTGTCGGGGCACGCGTAGCAACCGACGACCTCAAACAAGACGCCTATAACCGCATCGGCGATACATATTACTACGCCAAAGAGCTTCAGAAGGCGAAAGAGTCCTATGAAAAGGCTCTTAGCATAAAACCGTCGGCGGGTGACTATCCGATGCTTCAGATTGCAATGATGCAGGGCCACATGGCTGACTATGCCGGCAAAATGACGACTTTGCAGAAGCTCATTGACGAGTATCCGGCATCGCCCAACCGCCCTGTAGCTCTGACGGAGATGGCGCTGACGCATAGTCTCACAGGAAATATTCCGTCCGCTATTGCACTCTACAAGCAGATTTTTGCAAAATATAACGCCACGCAGCACGGTCGCAATGCGCTACTTCAGCTGGCAATTCTCAGTGACAACAACGGCGACACGGAGGGCGCCAAAGGTTATTACCGTCAGGTTATCGCCGATTATCCGACAAGCCCGGAAGCGGCATTGGCCGTTCAGGACCTCAAGCGTATTTATGGCGACTCCGGAGATATCATGGAGCTGGATGCGTTTCTTAACGGGATTAAGGATGCGCCGCAACTTGATGCCACCGAGCGGAATAGCATTGCAGCAGCGTCGTTGTTAAAGCAGGCGCGCGGAGCGGTCTCGTCCGATTCCCGGTTGGAGGCTGCGGAGCGTCTTCTCACGGATTATCCGGATGCAGCCGAGGCTGAAGAGGCACTTGCCATCGCAGCGAAGGCACACGAAGATATGGGAGTGCCGGGCAAGGCTCTTGCCCGCTATTCGGAGCTCGAGCAGAAGGCGTCGAGCGAGGCGATGCTTCATGCAGCCCGCATCGGCATTCTGCGTGCGTCGTCGGAGCTTGGCGATAACGAGCGCGTAATCGCCGTTGGAGAGAATATGATGTCGAGTCCTGCCGCCACCGGCATTGACCTTCCGGAGGTTCAGTTCCGATGTGGCATGGCTTACTATAATATAGGAGACTCAGAGAAAGCGGAGCGGATATTGACCGAGCTTTCAACGGATACGGCCAATCTATATGGAACGCGAGCGGCCTTCGAGCTTGCCGGCCATTATTATACTGCCGGAAATCTTGAGAGCGCCGAGCGGATTGCCGAATCGCTGATTGATGCAAATCCGCCCCACGCCTATTGGCTTGCGCGCACGTTTATTCTCTATAGTGATATTCTGCGTGCAGGCGGATCGGATTTTGAAGCCGACGAGTATCTGCGGGTGCTCCGTTCGAATTATCCCGGTACAGAGAACGATATTTTCCAAATGATTGACAAACGACTGCCTCAATGATAAAGACCAAACATATATTTGCCGCGGTGTCGGTCATGGTAGCATTCGGCACCGGAGCGCAGGGGTTGAACACGGAGATTACCGTGACCCATGAAGTCGTGCCCGAAGAACAGGCGGCTACGCGCATGCGGCGCCTGCCGAGCGTCGTGCTCCCGGAATTGAAGCCCGCGAAACTGGCTGCTATGTCGAGCTATGTTCCCGCGGAGTTCACTCCGTATATCAATTCATTGAGCGCAGCGCAATATGCCGACAGCACAGTTGTCTCGCCCCGGCGGGGATATGCAGTCCTTGCATATGGTCCGACATATAATCTATCGACATCGGCGGGATATAGATTTGTGAATACGGAGACGCTGGCTCTTGACGCCTACATGCAGTTCGACGGAATGAGCTACACGTCGAAGTATCCAGGGATTGACTATGACGGACGTGTGTGTTTCCGCCGCAACATCGCTCTTGCAGGCGCCGGGACGACGTGGAATGCAGGGAGCGGTACGCTTGATGCCTCTTTGTTATATCAATACTCCGGATTCAATTTCCCGATTCTTGATTTGCCCACATTTAGAACGGACCATTATTCGATCGATGCCAATGTTGTCAAGGCGCAGGTCGGGTGGGGCAGCCGGGCCGCCTCATTGGGTTATCGCGTCAATGTCGACTATGACATGATATATTTCGGAGCGCATAAAGCCAACAACAACCGCGTTGCGCTCACGGCAGGACTTGACCGGGCTATGTCAAAGAAGTCAACCTGGAGTCTCGATGTCGCATACAGTATCGACCATTCGGCTATTGCCGGCAACAAGGGACTGTTGCATCTGCTGCCGAAGTATTCGTTCGGTTACGAGAAACTGACATTCAAAATCGGTGCTGACGTGGATATAACAACCGGTAATTGCAAGTCGTCGCCGGCGGTTATGGCGGCTCCGGATGTCGACGTTGTATGGCAGCCCTGGACATTCATGCAGATATGGGGCAAAGTCAGCGGCCGGATGGACGACAACTCGCGCAGCCGGCTCCTTGACGAGCAGCCATATCTGCTGGCCGATTTCGACGCCGGTTTTTCGCGCATATATAGCGGAGACGCCGGTCTGACATTCGGACCATTCCGCGGGGCGCGCATAGACGTTTTCGGCGGATATATGATGGCCTATGACTGGTATATGCCCTCGATAGTGACGGGCTACATGACCGCTATGGACGTTAGAGGCCTGCATGGAGGCGCGGCACTGAGCTATGACTATCGACAATATCTTTCACTGAACTTCAGGGCAGAATTCGCCGAGAGTCCCCGAGGTAATTACTCGCGCGGCTATGCGCTCTGGAGAGACCATGCGAAGATGAATTTCACGGCCCGCGCAGCCGTGCGCCCCATCGACAGGCTCGAAATCACACTCTCGTACCACCTGCGCACGGGGCGTCAGAAGCAACTGCCAGCGGACAACAATCTTGACTTGCGCGCGATCAGCGATCTGCAGGCCGGAGCAAGCTACAGGATAACGCCGCAATGGTCGGCTTTCATCAGCGGCGAGAACCTTCTGAACCGTCATTGGTATCTCGGACCTGCCGTGCCGGCACAGGGTATTATGGGAATGATTGGAGCAACTTATAAATTCTAAAAAATAATATCATGAAAGTTATCAATCTAACGGAACAGGACTCATTGGTCAGCCGCTATATGATGGAGCTACGCGACGTCAGGACACATGGCGACATGATGCGTTTTCGCCGCAATCTTGAACGCGTAGGCGAAATAATGGCTTATGAAATCTCGAAAACCATGCACTATACAGATTGTGATGTCGAGACTCCGTTGGCGCCGTGTACGTGTCGTGAAATCGACGAGAAGGTTGTGCTGGCAACTATTTTTCGCGCCGGTCTTCCGTTCCATCAGGGTTTCCTGAACTCGTTCGATCAGGCAGAGAACGCTTTCGTATCGGCCTATCGCAAGTATAGGGAAAAGGAGAATTTCGACGTATTCATCGAGTATATCGCTTCGCCTGACCTGACGGGGAAGACCGTAATTCTGTGTGACCCGATGCTCGCAACGGGAACGTCGATGGAGTTGAGCTATCGCGCACTTCTGACAAAAGGAACGCCCGCACGCATACACGTCGCGTCGGTGATAGCCTCGGAGGCCGCCGTCGAGTATGTCAAGAAAACCTTCCCGGAGGATAAGACAACGATATGGTGCGGAGCAATCGACCCGATAATCAATGAACATTCATACATAGTTCCCGGCCTCGGCGATGCCGGCGATCTTGCATACGGCGAAAAATTATGAATTAGAGGGCACGAAAGAGAACGTTCATCCTGCCGTCCGTGCCCGGCGCGATTGCGGGGGTCTATCCGGAATTTTCAGTCGTCTATAGACGTGTCCGACACCTTCCGCTCAGGTGTCGGATATTGTTTCACAGTAATTGTGCAATGGGAGGAATGGGAGGAATGTGCCCATAACTTTTTAATTTGCTCGGTTTTATTGGCATAATCCAATTTTTTTCTTCATAATCCAATTTTTTTTCGTAACTTCGCGGAAAAATCATATGGGAAAAGCGAACGCACAAAAATTCATCTCTTTGTCAAAATATCGATATATGTTTCGACGCGGAGGTCGTTACTTTCTATACACTCCGCTATCCAACGGATTCGCCGAACTTGACGAAGAAACGTATATGCAGCTTGAAGCTTTAGGCAGCGGCAGATCTGTCGTGCTGAGTGATGATGTGATTGATATGCTGCGACGTTTGAAAGTAGTCGACGTTGATGAAGACTCTGAAGTAAATCGCCATAAGTTCAACGTCTTGTCGCATCGCTTCAATCCCGCGAATCTTAATCTTACAATAAATCCGACTTTGGCATGTAATTTCGCATGTCCATATTGTTTTGAAGGCACACATCCGTTGACATTTATGTCCGATGAGGTTGAAGACGCCATAGTGCGGTTCGTCGAGAAGCATGAACAAGTGCGAAATCTGAACATAACATGGTTTGGCGGCGAACCGCTGCTGGCATTTGACCGCATCGTGTCTCTCACACGGAAGTTGCAGAGGATTGGTCTCAACTATTGGGCAGGAATGATTACCAACGGGTACCTGCTGACCCGCGACAAACTCGAACAGTTCGACGACTTGAAGATCCGGTCGGTGCAGGTTACCATAGACGGCAACGAATCCATACACAATTCCAGACGGTTTCTCAGAAGCGGCGGCGACACCTACGCAAGAATAGTGGCCAACGTAGAGAGTGCGGCCGAGTGCACTCCGCAAACGCGCATACTTGTCCGAGTAAATGTAGACGGGACTAACAACAATCAGTTTTTTGAAGTTTTTGATGCTTTCGAGCGAAAGAAACTATCCAACGTAACAGTTTATCCGGCGTTTGTTTCCAACCCCACCGGCAAAGGCGGAAGCGACTGTATGTACGACTGCGATGCCATGGCAACATTCTTCAGGGACGCATACCTTTCCCGAGGATATTATAGCCAGATGCTATTCCCCGAGAACATCACCAGAGGCTGCATGGCGCGCAATCCCAACTCCGTGGTGATAGGACCTGAGGGTGAGTTATATAAGTGTTGGAACGACGTTGGTGATGCGAGCCGCAGTTACGGCAACATTAACGGTGACATAACCAACGAATCGGTTCTGCTTGACTATATGGTCAAAGCCGACTATCTTAACAATGCCGAATGTAACCGTTGTATATTCTTCACACGATGTGATGGCGGCTGCCCGTACGAGCGAATTAAAAAAGAAAAAGAAGGTTGCAATCCAAACGATTGCCCTATGTATACCAAACATCTGGAAGACTTTTTGGTAATTCGCCATGATTATCGCTCAAAACAGAAATAACATATTACACTAACCCCTTAAACAAATTTTATTATGGACAAAATCAGAATCATTGACGAACCGGTCAGCGAAGAGATGCTTCGCGCTGAACTTGAAGCTGTGCTTGGCGGATGGACTTGCGATAGCTACAATTCAAATAATAACACATGTGCAGTACATAATCCAGATTCCGATTCAACATGTAACGGGACCAAAAATTATTGCAATAAATATGTATATGCCAACGGGTCATGCCAATCTTGGACATCTTCAAAGCCATAAACCGTCCCTGTAGCATATTCTATTATGGCAGACAACATAATAAGCCGCTCGCATATTATCAAAAAACATCTTGCGATGGTGCTCGCATTGTGTTGTCTGTCATTGTTTGCCTATGGTGCTGACAATATAACCGTTTTAGGATATGTGTACGATAATCAAATGCGCATACCTATTCCGACTGCAACTATCGATGTAATCAATGCCGCCGATTCTGCCGCGGTAACCTCAGCCACCTCCAGTTGGACTTCTCAATATGATGATTACATAGAAAGCACAGGCGGCTTCGGACTGGAATTGCCACGCAAGTGTTATGTTGTCATAGTTCGGAATGACGGCTACGAACCGCGTACGATTGACCTTGACCTCACAAAATTAGGGAAGCGTCAGTTTCAGTTGGAACTGGGTCCGATATATCTGACACGTGAACGCCGACAACAACTCAATGAGGTATCGGTTACGGCAACAAAAGTGAAGTTCTATAACCGAGGAGACACCATCGTTTATAACGCCGATGCGTTTCTGCTGGCCGAAGGCTCGATGCTTGATGCGCTGATTGAGCAACTGCCCGGCGTAACGATTGACGACAACGGCGTAATCAAAGTGAACGGTCGCATGGTGGAATCGCTGATCCTGAACGGCAAGGACTTTTTCAACGGCAACAAGGAGCTGATGCTCAAAAACATCGGCTCGTATATGGTTAAGAACGTGGAGGTCTATGACAAGGCCGGATTCCGCAGCGAGATTGCCGGGACCGACATCGGCGACGGCCGATATGTGATGGACGTTAAGCTGAAACGCGAGTACATGATGGGTATCAACATGAACACCGAGGCAGGTTATGGCTCTGACAACCGATATCTTGGGCGCATATTCGTCATGGGCTTCACCCCGACAACTCAGATTTCAGCTTTTTTCAACGCCAACAACCTGAACGAAAGCCAAAAGCCGCAGATATATTCACGCTGGATGCCCGAAGAGATGCCTACGGGGGTTACGCGCACACTGGCCGGCGGCATAGACTATAACGTAACGCCTAACGAACGGTGGACATTCCGCGGCAGCGCCTCGGCAACCCATACCGATGAAACAGACGGCACCGATATGGTGCAGGAAAACTATCTTTCGGGCGGGAATACATATTCCTACCGTTTCAACCGGCTGAACAACCGGCACCTCGCTCTTGAGACCGATCACGCCGTTGAATATAAGAGACCCGGACACTACGGTATGCAGCTTAAGCCTTATTTCAGATATGGCAGACACGACAACCGCGTCGACGATGTCAGCGCCGAACTCAACTCCGCGTTCAACGACATAACGATGGAGTTTCTCCAAAACATCTACTCCGGCAACAGTGCCGCAGCCTTAGGCAACCTCATTAACCGCCGCATTGAGACCGACCACGTTAAAGGACACTCGCTCAACGCCGGTGGCAACTTGATGCAGACATTCAATATTCCGCGCACGGGCGACCTGCTCTCCATAGAGGTCTACGGCGGCTACGACAACCGCCACTACGAGCGCTTCAATCACTTTGACATCAATTTCGGCGCCGACCCAGTGCCGGCCGACGTGGCCAACCGCTATTACAAGAACTATCCGCAGTTTCATTCAAACATCGGGACGCAGGCAAATTACTCTCTTATTATCAACAGGGGCCTGTCCTTTGATTTTGGCTATGCTTTTGAGCACCGCTATGGCCACGAAACATCGTCGCTTTTCAACATTGCGGAAGATGCTGCCGGCTCCGGATTGATCGACGGCAAGCTGCCTTCGGCAATTCAATATCTCACCGGATTTGACCGCGACAACAGCTACATCAGCCGCGAAACCACCGACCGGCATAAATTATATGCCGGCATTCGACTCAATAAAAAGATTAACAATAAACAATTAGTGATGCAGTATCGTTTCCCGCTGGACATTGACCGACAACGACTGCACTATGCACGTGGTGACGTCGACGCCAGACTTACGCGTACGTCGGTTGTGTTGAACTTCGGCAATATGTATTTTCATGTTAACAATGACAAGAGGGAATACGGACTGAACTGGGACTTGAAAAGCTTGAAGCCAGACATGGTCTCAATGGTTGACTTCACCGACGCAACCAATCCACTCTTTATTCGCAAGGGAAATCCCAGGTTAAAGAACGCTCTGAAATACTACGCCAAAGCATACTACGGATTCTCATTCGGACATAAACGCAACCGCTTGTCGTTCATAGCTCAATTAGACCTCACTGACAATGCCCTGTCATACGGCTACACATACGACGCAGCTACGGGTATCCGCACGGGCAGCTACCACAATGTCAAAGGCAATTTCGGCGGCAACGGTGGAATTAGATATACGTTCGACGCTAACGGGTTCTGTCTTTTCAACAGACTTCAGGGCGGACGTCGCACAAACGTTGACCTCGTAGGCTACGACTCGCCCGCATTGACACGCAGCAAGGTCTACGACCTCAACTTCTCGGACGAAATGCATTTCTCATACTCCTTCGGCAACAACAGAGTATCGGCCAACTTCAGCGGTACCAACAACCGCTACTCGTCCAATCTGACCGATTTCACCAAGCAGAACACTTGGACGTTCCGCACAGGAGTTTCCATGCTCTACAATCTATCGGCAAACTTCCAGATTTCCACCGATTTCACCGTGTTCAACCGTCGAGGCTACACCGACGCAGCACTGAACTCCGATAACTTCATCTGGAACGCACGACTCACATACAAGGCGCTTAAAGGTCAGCTGATGATGATGATTGACGGCTATGATATGCTCCACAATCTCAGCAACGTCAGCTATACAATGAACGCACAGGCACGCACCGAAACCATACGCACCGTGCTGCCGCGCTACTTCATGTTCCACCTCCAGTGGCGCCTCAACCACATTCCCAAAAAGCAAAAACGATAATGGCCGGGCCTTTCCGACGCTTCCCTTTGGTGCGCCAGCATGACATCATGCAATGCGGTGCGGCATGCCTGGCTATGATAAGCCGATATTACGGCCGGAATCTGACACTTGACGAGGCTGAGACTCTCTGCCCAATGTCAAAGCAGGGGGTCTCAATGGCCGCCATTGCCGATAGTGCCGTCGCATTAGGGTTCAATCATCATGCGCTCAGGCTCACGCCTGAGCGACTGCAAGAAATGAAGTTGCCGTGCATACTCTATTGGGAACAACGCCACTTTGTAGTTCTATATAAGATTTCAAACAATCGATTCCATATAGCCGACCCCGGGCGCGGCTACATGGTTTATTCACGAATGGAGTTTTTATCGAACTGGGCGACGTCCACAAACGGGGACATGCGTGGCATCGCTTTGATGCTCGAACCGGACAAGGACTTCATCAGAACCGACTCACGAAGAAAAACCGGGCCAGGCAATCCGCTCAGAGTCATTGCCGACTATTTGTTGCAATACAAGCGACGGTTGTGGCTGGTTACCGGCTGCTTGTTTCTCGGTTGTCTGATGCAGCTGGTCATGCCGTTCCTGACGCAGAGCATTGTCGACATTGGCATTCGCGACAAAAACATCAACTTTATTTGGTTGGTTCTACTTGGTGAACTGGCCATTGTAACAGGTCGCACGGCAACTGATTTCATTCGCAGATGGCTCCTTGCTCATCTATCAATCAAGGTTAACATTTCGATGTTAAGCGCTTTCTTCGCAAAGTTATTCCGTCTGCCAATGTCGTTTTTCGAGTCGCGGCAGATGGGAGACCTTATGCAGCGTATCTCTGACCATGCAAGAGTGCAGACATTTCTGACAGAACAAGTTCTATCAATGATTTTTACGACTTTGAGCTGCATCGTGTTCGGTGTGGTCCTTGTAATCTATAACCCTCTAATTTTCGGCGTGTTCGTTCTCGGAGCGATTTGCTATTTATGTTGGACTCTTCTTTTTATCAGGAAGCGTCGTCAACTTGATATCGCCATGTTCGAAAAACAAGGGGCCAATCACTCTCTCACATACGAGCTCGTAACAACCATGCAAGAAACAAAACTTCAGGACTGTACCCGGAGGAGACGTAAGGCATGGGAAGATATGCAGGTCGACCTATTCGGGATTAAACTCAAATCGCTGAAGCTGCAACAGACTCATGAAGCCGGTAGCATATTCATCAATGAGATTCAGAACATCGTAATTACCGTATTGTCGGCAAATGCGGTAATTGACGGGGTTCTGACTTTGGGTGCCATGCTGGCAATTCAATATATAATCGGGCAACTTAATTCGCCAATGGCTCAAATCATAGCTTTTATACAGAGCTTTCAAGACGTAGGACTTTCTCTTGAGCGAATTAACGAAGTTCATGACAGGAAGGATGAAGATTCGGAAGACGGACAATGCATTGACACCAAGAACACTAAAGGCATCAAAGTAGCAAATCTGAATTTCAAATACGACAGATTTGCTACCACCAATATACTTGACAACTTAAATATAGATTTTCCCCCTCGCAAGGTCACGGCCATAGTGGGAGAATCCGGAAGCGGAAAAACAACGTTAATCAAACTTATGCTGGGATATTATGGTAACTATACGGGCGACATCGTAATTAACGGTACTAATTTGAGGAACATATGTTTGAAGGACTGGCGGCGCAAATGTGGAGTAGTGATGCAAAACGGTGTGATTTTTACCGAATCAATAGCCAGAAATATAGCCATTGATGATTCAGAAATTGATTTTGAGCGTCTGATCAAAGCGGCCAAGAATGCCAATATATTTGATTTCGTGATGTCATTACCGCTTAAGTTTGAAACAGTCATCGGTCCAAACGGTATTGGCGTAAGTCAAGGACAGCGCCAACGCATACTCATTGCCCGCGCTATTTATCGCAATCCGGAATATATCATATTTGACGAAGCCACCAATTCGCTCGACACCATAAACGAACGCTATATTGTTGACAATCTTGACTCTTTTTTTCAGAACAAAACAGTTATAATTATCGCACATAGGCTAAGTACCGTTAAAAACGCCGACAATATAATCGTCATGAGCCACGGACGCATCGCTGAAAGCGGAACTCACGAACAACTCGTAAGCGCCAAAGGTACATATTATGAACTCGTAAAAAATCAGCTTGAATTGGAATCGTGAGCAAATATGAAAGCGGACGTATATATTGTTGAAGCCTTCAGCAACTCTCTAAACGGCTATCATACTTTCAGAGAAGAACTGATTGACATTCTTCGCGGAATTGATGGCATTACACTTCATCTCATAACAGAGGAATATCCTGTTAGGATTATATCAGCATATCATAGAGATGGAATTGAATATCTGTATCTTCCTCAAATAGTAGAAAATAAGTTCGCTAAACTGGAAGATTATCTTAGGCAAATAATAATACCATCTCAACGCATGATTTTCATAACCAACTTCTTCCCTGCTATCTTCAATCTTTCGGCCATTAAGAAATTATTTCCAGAAGCAAAAATAATTCATATAATCCACGATTTGCCCTGGCTGACGTTTTTTCAAGGAAATCAATCAGAATATAGACACACCTTACTGGAAACACCTGCCAAAAACAAATTCATCAGCTATGTAACGTACGACATAATGCGTTCATTTGCCATTGCAGACAAAGTTATCTGTCTTTGTCAGTCCACCTCCGATTTTATTTCTGACACTTACGGTATCCCAATCGAAAAGCAGGAACTTATTTCTAACGGCCTGCCTGACATCCGAGAAGAGCTTTCTAATATAGAGAAAGGAGCAATCTGCGAAAAATATAATGTGCCACAAGGCAAAAAGATTGTGATATACGCGGGGCGACTTACAAAATCAAAAGGCGCTGACCGTATCCAGCCGACAATAACAACTCTAACGCAAGAATTTCCATGTCATTTTATATATGTAGGGGCGGATTCAATTGCAGAGTGGATTAAAGGCACAACCCCATTTTCGGTATCCTCCGTCGGTTTTTTATCTCGCGTTGAATTATTCAAACTATACGCACTTGCCGACGTTGGCCTTTTCACGTCAAGACACGAACAATGCAGTTTTAACGGCATTGAAATGCTTATGCATGGACTACCCGTCATTTCATGGCCCGAATTTGGTGTAAAAGATATGTTTACGCCTGATAACGCCATCTCTATGCCGGGTGGGATTAAAAACCTTACTGAAAACCATTTGGCAGTTTTAGGGCACAACGCCCGCAAAACTTTTTTGCTAAAATATAACGGAGCGATAATGCGACAACGATACACCGAGCTTATTTATTCTCTTTTACAATGATTCACATCCGCTCTTCAATTGAATTTATTATATCTGCACTGAAAAGCCACGACATTACCACCCTACATTCGGGCATAAAAGGTGGTAAAATCGGATATGCAGTGCTCGTAATGACCGCTTTTCAAAAATACGGAGCCCAAATCGTTGATACATCACACATTGACTTCGTCAGTAATATCATCAATGAGTCTATATTAAAAATTTGTCCAACTGCCAACGGTTTTATGACCGGAAATAGCGGTATTATCTGGGGAGTGAGGAAGTTATATAATATGGGAGTAATTGAACAGTCTGAAAGATTTAACCAATATGCAGATATTATCATTCAGCATGGCCTGTCTAATTTTTATTCCCAATCCAAATCAATTACTTCAGAAAATGAAATATATCCTTGGGGCATAACGCTCCTGCAGTTTTGGGACGGAACTGACACCTTGAGCAGATACCTTTACGAAGAAAAAATTCTATTATGTCTAATAGAATGTGAACGTATTCTCAATGGCGACGAGCCATATTCGTTTCTGCCTGCCGATAAAAACTGTGCTTTGTTACACTCCATATTATATATTGCCTCGAAAGCGTATGCTTTGGGGATAGGTCCGATGCGAGCAAAACGACTCGTGGACAACATTACGTCTCGTGGCCATATAGCCGGACACTGGCAAAACAATGCAGACGCAGCTATATTAAATGCTCTTATTCGGAAAGAATCCGTATGCATGCCAAAACAGTCTGACTCGTTAGCCTATCTCGGCACAATTGCAATGGTATATAACATGCCGAAATTATTTCTCCCAACATACAGAGCGTGCGACATCGGCACAGACGGATTCTCACAAATGGCACCTGAGAAACTTATAGGCATAGGCCTCGGGCTTATATCCAACGATGAAGACAAATAACCTGACCATAATCATACCAATACGCATCGATTCAGATGTACGTCTTCGCAATCTGACTGCCATTGTCATGTATTACAACCGGCTGAGATTGCCATTATTATTGATAGAGGCTGACGAACGTCCTCGGATTGATTTTGACAAATCGTATACAGAAGTGCATCATATATTCATATATGATTCTAATCCGATTTTTCATAGAACAAAATATATCAATTTAGGACTGCGGAGCATAACTACCCCTCATGCCGCGATAATAGACGCCGATGTAATAGTACCTCCGAACCAATTGAAACAAGCAAACCTACTTTTGAACCATACACCTATGACTTTGCCATATGACGGACGCTTCATAGATATGCCCCATTCGCTGGGAGATACCTTCCGAGATACAACATCACTAAAAGACATACAAACACACTATAAGAGCAACAAACCTAACTATATGTTCGGCTACCATTCAGTCGGTGGAGCATATCTTGTAAATGTTGACTTATACAGACAGTGTGGTTGGGAAAATGAATATTTTATCGGATGGGGACCTGAAGATTTTGAAAGAGTCCAACGAATGGATATCTTAGGATATCCTGTAAAGCGAATCCGAGGCGTCATATATCATTTGAATCACCCTCGTGGCATCAATAGCGGTAACTCGCCTTATAACCTTGCGATTGCCACACGAAAAGAATATTGTAATATATGCAGCATGACTGCAAACGAGTTAAGGACTTATATTCGCACGTGGCCCTGGACTTATAGGTAAAGTATTTGTACAAAATGGGAATTAACTTTGCATTTGTTGTTGGATTCTACACAACCGTGGGAATTTGGTTTTCTTATTAACATTTGGCGATGAAAGTTGGTTTATAAGCGGAAAAATTTGTAACTTTGCAGTCAAACATAAATCCCAGTCACATTTTGAGCTTATGCGTCATATTTTGAACGCCCGTCTGATTCTTGAAGACGGCACTGTGTTTAACGGGAAATCGTTTGGCCATGCCTCATCGACGTCCGGCGAAGTAGTCTTTAACACCGCGATGACCGGCTATCCGGAGTCTCTCACCGACCCCAGTTATGAGGGACAGATTTTAGTGACGACTTATCCTATCTTAGGCAATTACGGAGTTCCACCGCGCAGGGAGAAAGACGCGGTCAGCGAGTATTTCGAGAGCGACCACATTCATGCGCGCGCTATAGTGGCCCAGGACTATACCTACGAACATTCTCACTGGCTTGCAGACCGTTCGTTGGCCCAATGGCTTGAAGAGGAGAAGATTCCCGGAATATATGGAGTCGACACCCGTGCGCTGACCAAGCTGCTCAGGGAGAAGGGTTCGATGCTCGGCAAGCTTGTTGTTGACGGAACCGAGGAGCCGGAGTGGTATGATCCGAATGTTGAAAATCTTGTCGCCAAAACCTCATGTAAGGAGGTTGAATATCATGGCGAGGGAGAGAAAACGGTTGTTCTTGTCGACTGTGGAGTGAAATATAATATTATCCGCTGCCTGATCAAGCGCGGTGTGCGCGTTATCAGGGTGCCCTGGGACTATGATTTCACGCAGCTGGACTATGACGGCCTCTTCATTTCGAACGGTCCCGGTAACCCCGATATGGTTGACAAGGCAGTTGAGCATCTGCGCAAGGCTCTCGAGCAGGATAAACCAATTTGCGGAATCTGCATGGGCAACCAGCTTCTCAGCAAGGCCGCAGGAGCCAAGACCTACAAACTCAAATATGGTCATCGCAGCCATAATCAGCCGGTTCGTCGCGCGGGAACCGAGACATGCTTCGTTACTTCGCAGAACCACGGCTTTGCTGTAGATAACGCAACGCTTCCCGATGACTGGGAACCGCTCTTCATCAACATGAACGACGGCACCAATGAGGGTATCCGCCATAAATCAAAACCATTCTTTTCCGCACAGTTCCACCCCGAAGCGAGCTCCGGACCCAAAGATACTGAGTTCCTCTTCGACGAATTCATAAAAATGCTTTAAAATGAAAGACATCAAGAAAGTGCTGCTACTGGGCAGCGGAGCTCTGAAAATCGGTGAAGCCGGAGAATTTGATTATTCCGGTTCGCAGGCTCTGAAAGCAATGAAAGAGGAGGGCATCACGACGGTGCTCATCAACCCGAATATCGCCACGGTACAAACGTCGGACGGTTTTGCCGACAAGATATATTTCCTGCCTGTCACCCCGTTGTTCGTTGAAAAGGTTATCAAGAAAGAGCGCCCTGACGGTATTTTGCTTGCGTTCGGCGGCCAGACGGCACTGAACTGCGGCGTGGAACTCTACCGCTCGGGTGTGCTCGAGAAATACGGAGTCAAGGTGCTCGGCACCCCGGTACAGGCCATTATGGACACCGAGGACCGTGAGCTTTTTGTTAAGAAACTCGACGAAATAGACGTAAAGACCATAAAGAGCGAGGCCGTAAGCAGCATAGACGATGCCATTATGGCGGCTGAAGAATTGGGATATCCGGTGATTGTGCGCGCCGCCTATGCGCTCGGCGGCCTCGGGTCCGGCTTCTGTGATAATCGAGAGCAGCTTGTGGCTTTGGTTGAAAAAGCACTGTCGTTCTCGCCTCAGGTTCTGGTTGAAAAATCGTTGAAGGGATGGAAAGAGGTGGAATATGAGGTTGTGCGTGACCGTTTTGACAACTGCATCACGGTCTGCAACATGGAGAACCTCGACCCGTTAGGCATCCACACCGGCGAGAGCATTGTCGTTGCACCGTCGCAGACGCTCACCAACGAAGACTATCATTATCTGCGCGCCCTCGCGATCAAGATTATCCGCCACATCGGAATCGTTGGCGAATGTAACGTGCAATATGCGTTCGATCCCGAGTCGATGGACTATCGTGTCATTGAGGTCAACGCCCGCCTCAGCCGTTCGTCGGCTCTCGCATCGAAAGCGACAGGCTATCCTTTGGCTTTCGTTGCCGCCAAACTCGGTTTGGGCTATGGATTGTTTGACCTGAAGAACTCGGTTACAAAAGAGACTTCGGCCTTTTTCGAGCCTGCTCTTGACTATATCGTGGTCAAGATTCCGCGCTGGGACCTCGGCAAGTTCCACGGAGTACGCCGCGAAATCGGCTCGTCGATGAAGTCGGTAGGAGAGGTAATGGCCATCGGCCGAACTTTCGAAGAGGCCATTCAGAAGGGCCTCCGCATGATAGGGCAGGGAATGCATGGCTTTACAGGCAATAAGGAGCTTGACGTCAAGGACATAGACAGGGCTCTCAGCGAGCCTACCGACAAACGTATCTTCGTGCTCTCGCAGGCTTTGCGCCACGGATATACGATTGAGCGGATACATGAGCTGACAAAAATTGACAGATGGTTCCTGCATAAGCTCAACAACATCATTCAGACCTTTTCGGAGTTGCAGGAATATGACTCTTTGGGCGATATTCCCTCCGAGTTGTTGCAGCTCGCAAAGCAACAGGGCTTCAGCGACTTTCAGATTGCCCGCTCGGTTAATCCAAAGGTTACGGGTTCAGCTGCGCAACAGGCTCAGCTCGCCGTACGTGCCCGCCGCAAGGAACTGGGCATTATGCCGGTTGTCAAACAGATAGACACGCTTGCTGCTGAATATCCCGCGCAGACCAATTATCTCTATCTGACATATAACGGCTCACAGAACGATATCGAGTACATCCACGACGGACGTTCAATCGTGGTGCTCGGCTCGGGTGCATATCGTATCGGTTCTTCGGTTGAGTTCGACTGGTGTTCGGTCAATGCCCTGCTGACGGTCAAGAAGCAGGGTTACCGGTCGGTTATGATTAACTATAATCCCGAAACCGTGTCGACTGACTATGACATGTGTGACCGTCTCTATTTCGACGAACTTACGTTCGAGCGCGTCATGGATATCATTGACCTCGAGCAACCCCACGGAGCAATTCTCAGTGTGGGCGGGCAGATTCCGAATAACCTGGCGATGAAACTGGATTCGCAGGGCGTCAATATTCTCGGGACCACGGCTGCAAGCATTGACAATGCCGAAGACCGCAACAAGTTCTCGGCGATGCTCGATGAACTTGGCGTTGACCAGCCGGCATGGCGCGAATTGACGTCAATGGACGATATCAACAAGTTTATCGAAGAGGTGGGGTTCCCGGTACTTGTGCGCCCCAGCTACGTGCTTTCGGGTGCGGCGATGAACGTTTGCTCCAATCCCGAGGAACTTGAACGCTTCCTGCGTCTTGCTGCCAATGTCAGCCAAGAGCATCCTGTGGTTGTCAGCCAGTTTATTCAGAACGCAAAAGAGATAGAGATGGACGCCGTTGCCCAAAACGGCGAAATCAAGGCATATGCAATCAGTGAGCACATTGAGTTCGCCGGTGTGCATTCGGGCGACGCAACGATTCAGTTCCCGCCGCAGAAGCTCTATGTCGAGACGATGCGACGTATTAAAAAAGTGTCGGCTAAGATTGCAAAGGCCCTCGATATCAGCGGACCGTTCAACATACAGTTTCTGGCGAAGAACAACGACATCAAGGTTATCGAGTGTAACCTGCGAGCATCGCGCTCGTTCCCGTTTGTTAGCAAGGTGTTGAAAATCAACTTTATTGACCTTGCAACGCGCATCATGCTCGGCGAACACGTCGAGAAACCCAACAAGAGCGCGTTTGACCTCGATTATGTCGGCATCAAGGCCTCTCAGTTCAGTTTCTCTCGTCTTCAGGGTGCAGATCCCGTTCTTGGCGTTGACATGAGTTCGACGGGAGAAGTAGGATGTATCGGCGACGATACTTCGGAGGCTCTGCTCAAAGCGATGTTGTCAGTCGGTCAACGTGTACCGAAGAAGAGCGTGCTCCTTTCAACTGGCACGGCCAAACAGAAAGCGGACATGCTCGACAGCGCCCACCTGCTCCATAACCACGGCTACAAGATTTATGCCACCGGAGGCACTCAGCAGTTTCTCAGCGAGAACGGCATTCCGGCTGTGCGCGTCTATTGGCCCTCTCAGCCCGACATGCAGCCGCAGGCCATTGAACTTCTCCACAACAGGGAAATTGACATGGTTGTCAATGTGCCGAAAAATCTTACTCCAACCGAACTCAGCAACGGTTACAAGATCCGCCGCGCGGCGATTGACCTGAACGTGCCGCTGCTGACTAATGCGCGTCTTGCCGCCGCTTTCATATCGGCATTTACCTCAATGACTCTCGAGGATATTGAAATCAAGTCGTGGGATGAGTATTGATGCATCGAAATAACTGACAAAAAGTCACTTCGGGTTAAGGATTTTTAACTCCCGGGGTGACTTTTTCATGTTCGGCACTTTGTTTGATACTCTGCAAGCAGAATAACAAACAAAACAATATAATCAACCAGGTATATATGAAAACAGAAAAGAAGCAGGGAAATATCGGCGTCACAACCGAAAATATATTCCCGGTAATCAAGAAATTCCTTTACAGTGACCACGAAATCTTTTTGCGCGAGCTCGTCAGCAATGCCATTGACGCCACTCAGAAGCTGAAGACCCTTTCATCGTTCGGTGAATTCAAGGGCGAACTCGGCGAGCTTAAAGTCACGGTCAAGGTCGATAAGGAGGCAGGAACGCTGACCGTTACCGACCGCGGTATCGGCATGACGGCCGATGACGTCGAGAAGTATATTAACCAGATTGCTTTTTCCGGTGCGGAGGAGTTCGTTAATAAATATAAAGACACGGCCAACGGCATAATCGGCCATTTCGGCCTCGGCTTCTATTCGGCATTCATGGTTTCGTCGAAAGTTGAAATCCGCACGTTGAGCTACGTAGACGGCGCTCAGGCCGTGCGTTGGGAGTGCGACGGTTCTCCTGTATACACGTTGGAAGCGTGTGACAAGACGGACCGCGGTACTGAAATCGTGCTCCACATCGATGATGAGAGCAAGGAGTTCCTCGATCAGGCGCGCATTAACACGTTGCTGCGCAAGTATTGCCGTTTCCTGCCGGTTCCGGTAGAGAGCGACGGCAAAATAATCAATTCAACGGAGCCGACATGGACCAAGAAGCCCGCTGACCTAACCGACGAGGATTATCTGAATTTCTACCGTGAACTCTATCCCGGTCAGGATGATCCGCTCTTTTGGATTCACCTCAACGTTGACTACCCGTTCACACTGACCGGCATTCTTTACTTCCCGAAAATCCATAACAACTTCGAGATTACCAAGAACCGCATTCAACTTTATTGCAACCAGGTGTTCGTGACCGATTCTGTCGAGGGTGTGGTTCCTGAATTCATGATGTTGCTTCAGGGTGTCATCGACTCTCCCGACATTCCGCTTAACGTCAGCCGCAGTTACCTGCAGAGCGACAGCGCGGTTAAGAAGATTTCGGGTTATATCACCAAAAAGGTATCTCAGCGCCTCGAGGAGATTTTCAAGGCCGACCGCAAGGAGTTTGAAGACAAATGGGACGACATAAAGATTTTTATTGAGTACGGTATGCTGACTGATGAGAAGTTCCGCGATGCCGCCATGAATTTCTGTCTTTTGAAGGACACTGAAGGAAAATACTATACTTTCGAAGAGTACAAGACTCTAATCGAGTCAACACAGACAGATAAGGATAAAAATCTCGTTTATCTCTATACGAATGACCCGACCGCTCAGTTCACGTATATCAACGACGCAACGGCAAAGGGTTACAACGTGCTGGTAATGGACGGTCAGCTCGACAGTCACTTTGTCGGCTTGCTCGAGAGTAAGTTAGAGGGCAGCCGTTTCGTTCGTGTTGATTCAGACATCATCGATAACCTTATCCGCAAAGGCGACAAGAAAGCGTCAGACCTCAGCGGGGCCCAGCTCGAAATGATGACAAATATTTTCAAGTCGCAGATTCCCGCAGTCGAAAAGGCTGACTTTATGGTACAGTTCGAGTCGTTGGTCGGCAACGACATGCCCGTGACCGTTACTCAAAACGAGTATATGCGCCGCATGAAGGAGATGGCAGCGATGCAACCCGGCATGAACTTCTACGGCCAGCTCCCCGACAGTTACTCGCTGGTTATCAATACCGAGAGTGCTCAGGTTGCCAAAATCAAGGAAGCCGCAACAGCAGCTATCGGCGACGATGTCAACAAAGACTTCGCCGAGCTCGGCGAGGCCGAAAAGCAGCTCTCGACCGTTCACGGTGAGGTGAAGGAAAACAAGCCGACTGAAGAGCAACAGAAGCAAATCGACGAGCTTCAGTCACGCATCAATGATGCCAGAAAGGCTCTCGCAGACAAGGCGGGGGAATTTGCCAAGACGCAACCTCTTGTCCGTCAGGTCATAGACCTTGCTCTCCTCTCGTCGGGACTGCTCAAAGGCCGCGACCTCAGCGAATTTATTAACCGCTCCGTATCTCTTCTATAATGCAGAAACTGATTATCGGCGCTTTCATGGCGCTATTGTCAACGGGTATTGCTTTCGGGCAATGCCCGCTGACGTTTAATGGCGGCGGAGCTGCCACAGTGGGTGTCTATATCGCTCCTGTAAAGGGGGGAAGCACCACCGTTGACTATAATTCCACAAAGTTGATGACCCCGGCTTCCGTCATGAAGGCCGTGACCGTTGCCGCGGCACTCAGCCGCTATGGGGGAGATTATCGCTGGATAACCACGGTCGGAGCTACCGGGCGAGTCTCGGAGGGTACTCTCTCGGGAAATATCACCCTGACAGGCTCGGGAGATCCGACGCTTGGCTCGGATTTTTTAAAGGAAAGGCAGTCGTTTCTGACTGCGTTAAAAGCCGCAGCCTCGGCAAGGGGCATCAACCGTGTGGAGGGAAGTGCCGTCAATGTGCGTCCGTGGCCCGAGGAAGGTCCTGTCTCATCGTGGGAACTCGAGGATATTCCGGGCGTCGACGGTGCGGGATTTTATTCGCTGAATTATAGCGACAATGTTTTTGTGCTTTCATACCCGTCAATGAAAACTTCTCCGACCGTACCGGGACTGAAAGTGTCATACATGGGCGGAACCGGCGGCCTGCGCTTCTATCGCGATGCCGGAAGCCGGGAGGTGACTATCTACGGTAAGCTCGGCCGAAAGCAGACGCGCGCTTCGTTCAAGTGTTCGATGCCTGACCCGCCGGCGGTCTTGCTCAATGAAGTCAACAGAACTCTTAATGCCGCAAAGGGCAAAGTTTCGGCGTCGACCGATACGATGTGTCTGTTGGAGTATAAGTCGCCGGCACTTCGCGACGTTGCCCGTTCACTGATGGTGCGTTCCGACAACCAGATGGCAGAGGCGACGCTTCGCCTGCTCGCACCGCGTTGCATGCGGTCAAAGGCTATTGAGACTGAGCGCGAGCTGCTATCGTCGCTCGGCGTCAATCTGAAGACGGCACGTATTGCCGACGGCAGCGGTCTCAGCCGCCATAACGCCATTTCGCCGCGTCAGTTGGGTGAGGTTTTGCGCGTGATGGCCTGCAATGAAGACTATGTGGGCTCTTTTGCGCGCGTGGGGCTTGACGGCACGGTGCGCAACTTCATGCGCGGTGTGCCCGGGCGCGAGAATTTTGTGCTCAAATCAGGGTCCATGACCGGAGTCGTCTGCTACGTCGGCTACCGTCTGGATCCCGACACCAAGTCGCCGACCCATGTCATTGCCATCATGGTCAACAACGCCCCCAACGCCGCAGCTGCCCGCAATTCAATCGCCTTTCTTCTATCCAATACGCAGTTCTGAGGTTGCAGAAAACTTGATTGTGAATAATAAAGACTGATGAGGCTATGTCAAAATTCATGGCACGCCCTCTTTGCATAACCTGCTGAAAAACATAAAACAA